>JALXBH010000070.1 GCA_026991535.1 Calditrichia bacterium
GGAACTTCCATTATAATGCATTACTTCGCCAAAATCGCCACAGGCAAAGACTTCGTATCTATCGTTTATGGCTATATTTTCAACATAAAATCTGTTTGGAACTCCTTTTACCGATTTCCACTTCCGATTGTGATTTATTTTAGTATACAAACGCGCTCCGGCCGCATAGTATTTTCTTCCGGCAAGGAAAGAGATGGTATGCAAGGTTGTCTGCGTTTCACTAAAAGGCAGTTCCCTGAGCTGAGAACCGTTTATGCGATATATCTTTCGTTCCAGAGTATTAAGTATGTCGCCGGCCAGGCCGAGGGTTTCCCGTTCACCGTTAAAGGGATTTACAGAGCTTTGTATATCATAGAAGTTTAATTCCGTGCCCGTCTCGATCTTTGTCCAGCCAGTGCCGTCATAATGGGCCATCAGGCCATTATTGCCAACTATATACAGATCACTGGATGATGTACCCCATATTTTGTTTACATGAGATGGGAAATTTATATTCATTTTTAACGAATTAAAATTGATGCCATCCCAGTGTATTCCTCCCTCAAACCATATATCATTTTCGTTAAATGCAAAAACAGACTTTATGGGACTTAAATGCTTATAACTATTTTCATCTACATAATATATCCTCTTCATCGTCCATCTCTTTCCGTCCCAATGGGCGGCGTTATACGGCGGAATCCACTTCGTGCTATCCTCGTTCCAGCGGTCGGTTTCCGCCGTATGTATTTCCCCCACGGCCCAGATATCGTTTTCATCAATGATGGCCACATCGTAAAAAAGGCTTGTCCCCTTTTGTCCGCCAAAGGTGTACACCTGCCAGTCAAAGTCATGGGAGGTGGTGTCCAGGGTGGTCAGCACGGTTTCCGCGGCCGGGGAGGTCTCGCCCTGTTCCGCTGCGAAAAAACGGTAGCGGTAGGTGGTGGCCGGGGTCAGCAGGCTGTCGTAAATCACGGTGTCGGCCTTTTGCAGGCGGCTGTTGAAAATAGTGGCGCCGTTGCGTTGCAGGGTGTAAACAGCCCCGCTTTTCAAGCCCTCAACACGCAGGCTAAGCCAGGCTTCGGTCACGCCCGCTTCGGCCTCCAGTTGCAGGCTGTGGTTTTCAAAGGGGTCGTCCATGCAACCCCATAACAGGGCCAGGGACAGGAGAAGGAAAAGTGTTTTGTTCATGGTGGTTCCCTGGTCTATGACAAACGACAAACGACAAATGACAAATGACCCGACGGAGTCGGGCAGGCAAATGAAACATGGGCATGGCCTTGCTTAACTTAGTGAGACAAGCATAAAGATTCCTGTTCTGTTTTGCAATGATTTTTTGGAGGTTTTTTATGTTTACCAGGGTAAGGGACCGTCCGGCATAAAATCCGTTGAAACGGATGGTGGGAATTCCGCGTCTCTTACATCCACCCGGATGAATCCGGGGGTTAGCGCGATTTGCCCGTACACTCCTCCCCTCCCCGAGGGTCGGGGAGGGGCCGGGGGTGGGGTTTGAGGCGGTCCAGGCCGGATTCCTCACTCCGTTCGGGATGCCAAAACTTCTTATAAAAAGTCGGCCCGGGCGGTATTGATAATTCCCTGCCGCGGAGAGACCGGCGTATATCCATAGCGCTTTTCAAAGGCGGAGCTGTCGAAAACATAGTCCAACTCATACTGATAGAGCATTTCGCCCAGTTCCTTCATCAGAGAGTTGAACAGACCGAGGAACTTTACCAGTCTTCGGCCCGCCACCCGGTAGCCAAAGGGCTTGCCCAGGGCTTCGGCGGTCAGCTCTATCCATTCGCGGTTCGGGAGGGGCGGCGCGGTGGGCAGATGCCACACCCGGTTAAAGGCCTCCTTGTCCATACCCAGCATGGCTGTGCCTATGCCCGCATCGGGGGTGTAGGTAAAGCTGTGCAGCTTATCCACCGAGCCCATCCAGTCCGCTTTTTTCCCGGCGGCCAGATTTTTAAATACGATCTCCACCAGTACGCTTTTGTCATTTTGCGGACCGTAAAAGTCGGCGGCACGGGCAATCAGCGCTTCAAGTTCACCCTTTTCCACCGCTTCCATCAGCATGCGGCTGATATGCTCGCGCACCTGTCCCTTTTTACTCACCGGCCGGATGGGCGTCTCCTCGGTCATGTGGCCCAGATAGTCGGGGTCATACATATAAATATTGTCAAAAAAGACCAGGCGCGTGCCATGGGCTTTGCAAGCCTCGATGCTGTTTTTCATGATCACCGGCCAGTCGCGTTGCCACACCTTAATTTCATAGGGCAGCCCCACGGTCAGGTAGGCCACTTCGCTGCCTTCAACGGCGCGCCGCACCTGGGCGGCATCGGTTAAATCGGCGCTAAGGCATTCGTCATCGGGGTTTACCTTTTTGGGGTTGCGGCTTACCAGCCTTATCTTTTGTTTTTCCGAGGCCAGGGCCCTTGCCGTTTCACGGCCGATAACGCCGCCCGCGCCTAAAATGGTATGCATGCTCTTCCTTTCGTTTAAACTTTTCTTGTTTCCGCTGATATTTCGCTCTCTTTGCTAAAGACGGTGTACAGGGTGGGCACGATCAGCAGTGTCAACACGGTACTCAGGGTCAGTCCGCCGATGATGGTCCAGCCCATGGGGGCCCACAGGGTGCCGCCGCCCAGTGTCAACGGCAGCAGTCCGCCGATGGTGGTGGCCGTGGTCAGGATGATGGGTGTAAAGCGGGTTTCTCCCGCCCTGATCAGTGCTTCGTTAATCGTTAGCCCTTCCGCGCGTAGCTGGTTGGTGTAATCGACTAAAATAATGGAGTTGTTGATTACAATACCGATCAGGCTGGTCAGTCCGATAAAGGCGGTGAAGCTGAAAGAGTAGCCGCTGAGCAGCAGGGCCAGGATGGAACCGGTAATGGCCAGGGGAATGGCGCTAAAGACGATAAGCGGTTGACGGAAGGAGCGGAATTGCAGCACCAGCACGCCAAAGATGGCGATCAGCGCCACCAGGGCCGCCTTACCCATGCCGCCAAAGGATTCCTGGCGGCTTTCCAGCTCTCCCCCCACATAATAACCGTAACCGTCGGGCCAGTCATAGCTATCCAACTGCCGGATAAGAGCGGCCGTCAGGGCGTCCACGGAAAAGCCGTCGGCGGCGTCGGCCTTCAGGGTCACATTGCGCTGTGTTTTAAAATGGGTGATTACCGCGGGTGTTTCCTTAAACTCCAGCCGGGCCAGTTGAGAAAGCGGCACGGCCTCTCCGGCAGGTGTACTCAGATAAATGTTGTTAAAGTCGCGGATGCGCATTTTATCTGCCATGGGCAGGCGCAGGATAAGGGGATATTCCTCACCCTTCCGGTCGCGATAGGCGGCTATCTCCGCTCCGGTAAGCGCCGTGCGGATGGTTTGGTCGATCTCATGCAGGGGGATGCCGCTGATGGCCGCCTTTTCCCGGTTGATGCGTACGTGAATATCGGTGGCCGACGTCGCCAGCGGATTTTCGATGTTGATCATTCCACCGCCGGCGCGCATCATGTTTTCCACATCATGGGCGATGAGGCTCAACCGCTTCATATCGTCGCCAAGGATTTTAATGGCAATGGGCGCCTCCACCGGCGGCCCCTGCTGGAACTCCTTCACATCGATGCGCACGCCGGGGATGGCGGCCGTTTGGCGGCGCAGGCTGTCCAGCGTGGCGGCGATGATTGTCTTGTCCTCGGTAGTGAATTGCACAAAAAGCTGGGCATGGTTGCTGCTTTCATTTTTGGGCTGCACATTGTAATAAATCTGCGGATTGCCCCGGCCGACATTGGTGGCGTAACTTTCGATATAAGCGGACTTCTCCAGCAAAGTCTCTACCTGCCGGGCGATACCGTCGGTATAGTCCAGCGCGCTGCCCATGGGCGTGTTTATATTTATGATGAACTGATTCTTTTCCGCCTTGGGGAAAAAGCTAACCCCCACCAGTGGGAACAGGGCCAGCGAAAGTATAAAGACGGCAATGGTCAGGCCAAGCACCTTTTTAGGATTGGCCAGCACAAAATGCAGGCGCTGTCGGTAATTTCCGCTGATAAACCGGTTAAAGACGCGCATCAGCCAGCGGGGCTCCTTTTCGGGTTCCTTTTTTAAAAAGCGGGAGGCCAGATAGGGGGTAAGGCTAAGGGCCAGCAGCAGGGAGGCCAGCAGGATATAAACCACGGTCACCGGCATGCTGCGGATAAATTCGCCGGTCATATCCTGCATCATGATGATGGGTACGAAGGCCAGTACCGTGGTGACGGTAGACGAGACCACCGCCCAGCCTACCTGGGCCACACCCTGTATGGCGGCCTGAACGCGTGAAAGTCCCGTCTTTTGGAAACGGATGATGTTTTCCGTGACAACGATGGCGTTATCCACCAGCAACCCCAGGGCGATCACCATGGCCACGATGGACATCTGTTGCAGGCCGTAGCCGCTTAAATCCACAAAGGCGATGGCGATGACGATGGAAAGGGGAATGACCAGCGTAATGAGCACCGAGATGTTAAAGCCAAAAGCGAGGAAGATAATAAAGCCCACCAAAAGCATGCCCTGCGCCAGATTGGAAAAAAAGACATTAAGCCGCCGGGCCACGCTGCCGGACTGGTCAAAGATGTAAAAGGCGCGCATGTCTTCCGGCAGCTCTTTTTCAAACAGGCCGATCTCCTCGCGGGCTTTGTCAATGACGTCAAAAATATTTGTGCCCTCTTTCTGGTTCATAGTCAGGAAAATAGAGCGCCGGCCGTTAAAGCGGGCCTTATAGTTTTGATCCTCTTCGGCAAGCTCCACCCGGGCGATATCCCTTAGCCGCAGGGGACGTTCCATGCGCGCATGAATAATGGTGTTGCGGATATCCTCCAACGAGGTGAAGCGGCCGCTGGTACGGATGTTAAATTTGCGGTCTCCGATATCAATGCTGCCTCCGGGAATGTTGGCGTTGGCCGATTGCAGGGCGCCGCTTACCTGGCGGAGTGGGATTTTTAACGCCGCCATTTTGGGCATATCCAGCGAAACGCGCACCTGTTGTTGCGGCACGGCCCAAATTTTGGCCCGCTTCACGCCGGGAATGCGTTCCAGCTTTTTCTTCAAACGTTCGGCCTGTTGTTTTAGGCGCGGATAGGAGGCGGTGTCCGAACGGATGGCCAGTTGCAGGATGTTGGTGTTGCTGATGGCCCATTTGATAAGATCGATGCTCATGATATCCCGGGGCAGGGTATTGCGCACCTGTCCCACCTTTTGCACGATATCGTTATACTTTTCATCGGCGTCGCTGTCGCCGGTAAACTCCACATTAATCAGCGCCATGCCGTCATTGCTTTCGGAATTGAATTTTTTGATGTCGTCCAGTTCGTTCACGGCTTCCTCGATGGGGTCGACAATGAGCTGTTCAATATCCGAGGGAGAGGCTCCGGGGTAGACCACAATAATGCTGGTGGCCGGAGGCGCCACCTGCGGGTCTTCGGAACGGGGCATGGTCATAAAGGAGGTCAGACCGGCCAGGGTAAGCAAGACGACCATTACCAGCGTAAACTGGTGGTTTTCTATGGCTAAGCGGGGCAGTTTCATCTCTTTGTTCCTTTTTTAATGATTGCGGGCCAGGGCCGCGGAAACGGCGCGGACAAGGGCGCGCGGCGTCAGGCGCAGGGGGTGAATGGTCAGTTTCATCAACAGGCCTGCAATATTTACCGTTTTACCGCGCATCAGGCCCCGGTAGCCGATGCGGGCCACGCGCCCGGCGCCAAGCACCATGGGGCTGCTGAACATGCGCGCGTTTTTGATGTTGGCCTGTTGCTGAAATTCGGTAACCACCGGGCCGGGACACAGGGCGCTGACCCGCACGCCGCTGCCTTTCAGCTCTTGTGCCAGGGCCTCGGTAAAGCTGAGCACATAAGCCTTGGTGGCGTAGTAAACGGACATGTAGGGACCTGGCAAAAAAGCGGCGGTGGAGGCCACATTGAGCAATCCGCCCCGTCCGCGTCGCGTCATCTCCGGTAGAAAAAGACGGGTCAGATGGCTCAGGGCGGTGATGTTCAGTTCAATCATGGCGTTCTGCTTTTGCCAGTCGCTTTCAATAAAGGGACCGTTGTCGCCAAAACCGGCATTATTCACCAGATAGTCCACGGCGATACTTTTTTTCTTAAGAGCGTGATATATCTCCTCGCGTGCGCCGGCGTCGCTTAAATCGACGTCGAAAATTTCCACGGCAATATTGTGTGCGTCGCTCAACTCCCCGGCCAGCTCTTCCAGCCGTTCGCGGCGGCGGGCCGCCAGCACCAGATTGATGCGGTCTTTGGCAAAACAACGGGCCAGTTCGCGGCCGATACCGGAGCTGGCGCCCGTGATGAGTGCTGTTTGATACATATTATTAATCCTTACTTTATTGGGCAGGCGATAGAGCCTGACTTGTTTTAATGATTACCCGGTCACCATTGTTAAGATAGGCGGCGCCATGCTCCACGATTCGTGTTCCCGGCCGCAGCCCGTCGCTCAGGGCAATACGCCCGTCCATGATGTGGGCCACGCTTACTCTTTTGCGGCGCACGATGCCCGCCCCGGCGTCATAGACGAACACATAGGCCCTTTTTCCCGAGGCTTCGCTTAACGCCGCCGCCGGTATAACGACACGTTCTTCCTCCCTGGAGGGAAAGAGTGTTACCGAGGCTACAAAGCCGGAAAGCAGTTTTTTTGCGGTTTTGTCCAGTGCAATTTCTATCTCAAAAACACCACTGCCGGGCAGGGCTGTTCCGGCCAGGCGACTTACCCGTCCGCTGAAAACCGTACCGGGCCAGGCGTCAAAGCGCAGCTCCGCGCGATCGCCCGGCTGCAGGCGCAGTATGTCGCTGTCAGACAGGGCGGCCTTTACAATAGCCCCGGCCGGTTGGTTGCCCACAAGAAGGACGGGCGCCCCCGGTCCGCTCATCTCTCCCATACTCCTCAGGCGCTTTAATACCACTCCGTCAAAGGGGGCGGTGATCCTGCCCTGCTCCTCGTTAAAACGGGCCGCTTCATAACGGGCCCTGGCGGCGGTTAGGGCCGTGCGGGCATTCTGTAACTGTTCCAGCGAGGCGGCGCTGTCCGCGTAGAGCTTTTCTACCCGGCGGACATCCCGTTCGGCTTTTTCCAGGCCGGCCCGCGCCTGTTCCGCATAAGCCCGGATTTCCCGCATATCCAGCGTGGCCAGGATTTCGCCTTTTTTAAAATGACGGCCCTCATCCACCCTCAGGGTTTGTATGATGCCGCCGGTTTTAAACGAGAGGGCCACCTCGCGGGAGGCCGCCAATAGCCCCGACGCTCTGACCGGACGCACCACTTTTTCCTGCCGGGCGGTTACC
This sequence comes from Calditrichia bacterium, assembly GCA_026991535.1. Lineage (GTDB taxonomy): Bacteria > Calditrichota > Calditrichia > Calditrichales > J004 > J004. The sequence goes on from JALXBH010000070.1 coordinate 7,307, forward strand.
AGGGTCACCGTCCGCGTTGTTTGTTTTTCCAACTCGCCGGCACGGCCGCCGCAGGCGCTAAAGGCTGTAAGAACGGCCAAACCGGCAATGGTTAATAAAAGTCGCATTCTATTTCTCCTTACTCAAAAAGGGTTGAACCAGCGCGCCCGTAGCGGCGGCCAGATTTATTCTTTGCTTGTAAATTTCCAATTGACTTATCTCCAGGGCCAGCCGGGCTCGGGTCATTTTTTCCCGGGCATCGCTCAGGTTAAGCCACAGGGACTCTCCGGCTTTATAGCGGGCGCGGATGATACGAAAGGCCTCCTCGGCGGCCCGTACCTGCTTTTGCGCCGCCCAAAAGGACTTTTGCAGATAAATTAAGCGCCGGTATTGATTGTCCACATCCAATTCGATTTGACGCGTCAGCTCCCGTTCCCTTAACTGTAATTGCTTCAGGGAGATGAGGGCCATTTGCCTTTCCGTTTCATCCTGCCCTCCGTTGTAGATGTTCCATTGCAGCAGGGCCGAGGCCATCCAGTAGTCGTCCTTGTCGCTAAAGCGGTAACTTTCTCCCTGAAAGCCGTAATCGGCCACCAGGCTAAGGGTAGGCAGGTAGGCGGCGCCATGTAGCCGTCCCTGGGCCTTTCGTGCCCGCTGGCCGCTGCTCAGCTGCATGAACTCGTAGCGGTTTTTTAGGGCTTGCTGCCTTAGGGCCTGAACGTCGGCCATCTCCAAAGTGGAAAAGGGCAGGCTGTTATCGACACGGATGCTGTCATCAAGCGGACGGTTCAGTAAAAAGTTAAAATAGGAGGCGGCCAGCCTTACCTTGTTGTCGGCTTCTATCAGCTGCTGTTCCAGTTGCGCAAGCTCGGCCCGGGCGCTTTGGGTCACATCGCGCGTGACCACGCCGTTTTTTAGCAAAGAGGCGCTAAGGGCGGCGTTTTCGCGCATAACCTTTAGTGCGCCACGGTAAATTTTTTCTCCCCGTCGGGCCTGCAGATAGTTGAAGTAGGCCAGCCCTATATCGCGTATCAGGATGTTTTTATAGCTGTTAAGCGCCGCCTGCCGGGCCATAACCTGCTGCCTGCGAATTTCGGCATTAAAATAGAGGGCCGGCTGAAAAACGGGTTGAATCAGGCGCAGCTTGGTCTCGTGCTCCCTCTCGCGTAAAAAGGGAATTTGCTGGTTTTCCAAAAGGGGAAAGTTTTGCGTGGGCTGGCCCAAAGCCTGAAAAATCTGGTTCAGACTGCCGTAGACGGGATTGAAAAGATCGCCGAGGGGGAAATCGATCATCCGTCCGCCGCCGGCGCGGGAATAACGGCTGTCAAAGGTTAGGTTGGGTAAAAACATGCCGCGCGCTTTTTCCAGGGCCAGCAGACTCAGTTCATAATCCGCTTCCTTTTGTTTCAGCGCCAGATTCTGGCGCAGACCCAGACGAAAATATTCTTCCAGCGGAACGGGGGTCTGAGCCGCCGCCAGGGAAAGAAGGACGCTTATCAGAAAGGCTGTTAAAAATGTTCTCATATTAAAACACTCCACTCTATCATATTAAATGACCGATAGTCATTTTTAGGGTAAAAAAAAGAACGTTGCTATTAGGGCTTTAATCCCCTCGAGGTTAACGCCAGGGAGGTCTCCACCAGTTCGTTTATATTCACATTGTGTACATCACGCAGGTGAACCTCCTTGATGGCCAGTATCTGTATCATGCCCGTCGTGTGCCCCCATAGTATGGTCGCAACCATCAGCGGGTCCATGTCGCTGCGTATGGTACCGTCTTCCATACCGCTGCTAATGGCTTCGGCTACGATCTGTAAGGTGCGCATACCCTGTTCCTCGCAGGACTGAAAGCACGAGTCTTCGGCCTGATCGGGGATATTTTTCGACTCATAATAGATCATGGCACTGAAGTAGTCGGGATATTCCCTGGAAAAGGCGTAGTAGGCCCGGCCGATATTTTCAGTTTTTTCAATACCGGTTTTGCCTTTTTTTACTGCCGAGAGAAACATCTCTTGCAAAATTTTCATTCCCCGGACATTGATGGCCAGGTACAGGTCTTCCTTGCTTTTAAAATATAAGTACAAGGTGCCTTTGCTCAGTTCCGCTTCTTCTGCTACCTGTTCCATGGTTGTGTGCTCAAAGCCCTTTTTAAAGAACAGGCGTTCGGCGGCGTCAATGATGTCATTGCGGCGTTGCTGCTTTTCGCGCTCCTTGCGTTCGGCAATACCCATTTTATATCCTCTTTTATTAAATGACCGGCGGTCAGTTGTTGAGATGAAATATATTGATTGATTTGTGGAATAGCAAAAATATTTTCAAACGACGGAAAGCAGAGTCCGGTTTGCCTTAGTTTAATCTCATCTTCAGGCTAAAGGCACCGCGTACATCGCCCTCCTTAAAGCCCCGGGCCACATCATTCGGATAGCGCTCAAGCAGTTTGGCGCTTACGGCGGGATCGATGGATGTGCCGTGGCAGGCGGTGCAAAGCTTCAGGGTTTTCTGCGGTTTCATATAGCGGAAGGTTCGGCTGCCATCCTCCATGGAGAGCACCTCGTAGTGTTCCAGCGTATCCACGTCGGCCCCGGCCTTGCGCGCGTCAATAAAACGTTGCAGCACGCCAAGTTCCCATTCGTCCGCCCTGCCGGATTGTCCGTTGCGCGGCTTATGGCTTACACGCTTTACATCCCAACCCGATTTATTACTGATATTTTGAGCGATTTCCGGGGCGCTTTTACTACAAACCTCAATGGCCGCAACGGGGCCATCCTGCTTAAAGTGCGAAACCAGGATGGGTTTGAGCGTTCCACCGAATTCCCGGACCAGGGCGCGGGCTTCAACAACGCGGGCCTCTATATCCGCGGGTTTTTCCCGCCCGCAGGAAAGAAACAGGCTTATTGAAAACAAAATTGCAAAGAGAAATCTCATCGGGGAAACCTCCATTTAATAATAGCGCCGGTTGGGACATCGGGCCGCCGGACAGGACTAAGATAATATTTATGGCTATTAAATGCTTATGTATCATCCGCGGTTACAGCGGATGACCCGGGGCCTGCTAAGCGGCGCGTCCGGGACATTCCCCCAAAAAGCGTGGTTATTATTTTTGAAATTTGTTTACAGTGCATGTTTTCAATACATTTCCTGCTTTATTAACCGGATAATTCACCTTAAGGACAGGAGTGTCATTTGGAACTGCTAAAGGCTATTGTTTTGGGTCTCGTTCAGGGATTGACGGAATTCTTACCGGTCTCCAGCTCGGGGCATCTGGTCATTTTTTCGGAGATTTTAAATTTTCATGAAACCGGCATTGCCTTCGAGGTTTTTGTCCATTTCGGAACCTTGCTGGCCACGCTGGCGGCCTTTCGTTATGAACTGACCCGCATGCTTGCCGCGCCTTATGCTGTTTGGGTAAAAAAGAGCACGGATGCCGAGCTCAAAGAATATCTGCGCTGGGATATATATGTCATCGTGGCCAGCATTCCCGCCGCCTTTATTGGTTTATTGTTTAAGGATCAGATTGAAGCGGTTTTTGACAGCCTGTTGTTTGTGTTTATAATGCTGATATTTACCGGTACGATAATGGTGGTAACACCCTACCTGAAAGACAGGGGCACCGCCCTGAACGGATGGCGCTCTTTTGTTATCGGCATTGCCCAGGCTTTTGCCATCTTGCCCGGTGTTTCGCGTAGCGGCAGCACCATTTTTACCGGTTTGCTGATGGGTATCGATCGCGACAAGGTGGCCCGCTTTTCCTTTATCATGTCCCTGCCCGCGGTGTTTGGCGCGGCCCTGCTAAAACTGAGGGACATCATGGGTACAGAGCTGAGTGACGCGCAGGTTTTAAATTATATCATCGGAACGCTTGTGGCTTTTATTTCCGGTTATTATGCCATCAAGTGGCTGCTGGATATTGTGAAAAAGGGCAAGCTGCAATGGTTTGGTTACTATTGCTATGCCCTGGCGGCCCTGGGTCTTTCCTATCTGTTTATCTGGAGATAAGAGATGGCAGCGGCACGGGAAACATTCAGCTCCCGCTTTGGGTTGGTGGCGGCCACCCTGGGCATGGCTATCGGCGCGGGCAATATATGGCGTTTTCCGCGCATAGCGGGAGAGTATGGCGGCGCCTTTTTGATCCCCTGGCTCCTCTTCCTGTTTTTATGGTCCATGCCATTGCTGATGATGGAATTTTCCCTGGGCAAAACCTTTAGGCGGGGAGTTTTGGCCGTATTTAAAAAAGCCCTGGGCACCCGCTTTACCTGGGTTGGCTGGTTTGTGGCCTTTTGTACCAGCGCCATCATGTTTTATTACAGCGTGGTCAGCGGCTGGAGTTTGAAGTATGCCCTGTTGGCCCTTAGCGGGAATTTGGTATCCCTGCCCGATTCCGCCCTTTACTGGAAAAGTTTTACCGGCGGCATGGAGCCGCTTTATTATCATCTGGCTGCCTTGTTTTTGGCCGGAGCCATCATCTATTCCGGGGTGGTAAAAGGGATTGAGCGCTTTTCGAAAATAATCATCCCTCTGCTGTATGTTTTATTGTTGGTGTCGGCCATCAAAGCGGTGTCGCTTAGTGGCGCGGAAAGGGGCCTGTCTTATCTGTTTGCCTTTGACATCTCTTCATTGCTGGACTACAGGGTCTGGCTGGAAGGTTTGTCCCAATCGGCATGGTCCACGGGCGCGGGATGGGGGCTGATCCTGACCTATGCGGTATATGCCCGTTCCAAGGAGAATGTGACGCAAAATGTGTTTATCACCGGTATCGGGAATAACCTGGCTTCCATACTGGCGGCCCTGGCGATTATTCCCACGGTGTTTGCCCTTAGCGCGGGCGTGGCCGAGGCCAACTCCGCTCTGGAAGCGGGCAATCAGGGGTTGGCCTTTATTGTTATTCCGCAGCTTTTTGCCCACATGCCCGGCGGTGCGGTTTTTGCCTCCATATTTTTTGTGTCCCTATTTTTTGCCGCGCTTTCCAGTCTGCTGGCCATGCTGGAACTGGCTACCCGCTTGTTGATTGATTTTGGTCTGGCCCGGAAAAAAGCGGTTATAATTGTAGTGGCCCTGACCGCCCTGGCGGGAGCCCCCTCGGCGCTTTCCATGGATATTTTCAATAATCAGGATTGGGTTTGGGGTGTGGGGCTGATGGTCAGCGGTTTCTTTTTTACCCTGGTGGCTATAAAAATGGGCGTGGATTTCTTTTTGCCCCAGTGGTTTCCCGGTCAGAGCGGGCAGGGCTGGTTACCGTTCCTCCTTAAAATACTTTTCTACCTTGTGTTGCCGTTGGAATTTATTGCCATGCTGGTCTGGTGGCTATACCAATCTACCACCTGGGATGCGCATATCTGGAGTTTGAGCAATATCTACAGCCTGGGCAACACCTTTCTGCAATGGGGGATGATACTCCTGTTGGGTCTGGCTATTAATAAGCTTATCAATAAAAAAATAGAAGTGGACGGGTAACATGGCGGGAATTACCCCGGCGCGTATGTTGGCGCTTATTCAAAAAAACGAGTTAGAGGCTGCCTATCTGTTGAGCGGGAAGGAAAAATTTTTTCAGGATCAGATAATATCCGCCCTGGATAAAAAGCTGTTTCCGGACCCCGGCGCCCGCAGCCTGAACCGCATAGTGATGCAGGGTAGTGAAACCACCTTTCCCGAAATAGTCAGTGCCTGCATGGGATATCCCATGTTGTCGGATAAAAAGCTTGTTATTGTTAAGGACGCGGGCAGGGTATCCGGCGCCGATGTTCAGTTGTTGTTGAATTATCTTGAAGCACCCCAGGCGGCCACTTTATTGTTGCTGATCGCCGATACGGATAAAAGCGCCGCGTTGAGTAAAATAGCTTCCAAAACCGGCCGTGTGGAATGCAAGCCTGTAACCGAATGGAAAATACAGGAGTGGGTTATCTCCCGGGTAAGGGAACGGGAGCGGGAGTTTAGCGCGGAGGCCCTGGCTGCGTTTAGCGACTATGTGGGTACAAATCTGCTTATGATAGAAAACGAACTGGATAAGATTAATAATTATAAGCCTCAGGGCAAAATCGTTCTCGATGATATCATCGCCGCCACGGGTATGTCACGCGAGTATAATGTGTTTGCCCTGCAGGATGCCCTGGCCGCGCGCGATCTTAAAAAAAGCCTGCGGATAGCCACTGCCCTGTTGGAAAACGGTGAAAACATCAATAAGTTGTTGGTCATACTGTTTGGTTATTTTCGCAAGCTAAGCATGTATGCGGTTTTGCGGGCCACGGCGGAGACCCAATCCTATACTTCCGCCCTGGGTGTGCGTGAGTTTCAGTTGAAAAAGATGAATGACGCCCTGAAAAAATATAACCGGGCCCATCTGGAAAAAGTTTTGGCGCTTATTCAGGAAACGGATTGGAAGAGCAAAAGCAGCAGCGTGAAGAGCTTGCCGTTGATGCAAATGATATGTTACAACATTTGCAGAGTATCCTAACGACTGCTATTTTAAAAAATAAAAAAAGCGGGAACCACAGGTTCTCAACCATGTTAAACGAGACGTGATTGAAATGACTATTAAAGAAAAATCAGCCAGGCAGCAAACGGGTAACGAGCCTACGGATGAGCAATTAATCGCCCGTTTTCAACAAGGTGACGCATACGCCTATGACCTGCTGGTTAAAAGATATAAAGACCCGTTGATGAATTATATTTATCGATTTGTAGGTGACCGTACCGACGCGGAAGATATTTTGCAGGAAACATTTCTGCGTTTGTATAAAAATAAGCACTACTACCGGGAAATCGCCCGATTTTCCACATGGATATATACCATTGCCGGCAATCTGGCCAAAACGGAATTACGTAAGCGTCGCCGCCGTAGTTTTTTCTCTATCAATAATTATATGTCCACCGATAAGGATTTTGAGTTACCGGATAAAAATATCACCCCCGACCGCTATACCGATAGCGTTATAACCGATGATGAAATCCACAAGGCGATTAACAAGCTCTCTCCCAAATTTCGCCAGGTCATTCTGTTGCGGGATATTCAGGGCTTCTCATACGAAGAAATTGCTCATATAGTAAACATTCCTTTGGGAACCGTAAAGTCACGGGTCAATCGTGCCCGATTGCGTCTCCAGAAGGATTTGAAAAAGATAGCCAGAGACTAATTTGAGGAGTTGGCCTATGCTCGATTGTGACAAAGCGAAAAATTTATTGAATGACTATATCGAGGGAATGCTCGATCCGCAAACCCAAAAGGAACTGGAGCAGTTTCTGGAAGAAGACCCGGAATGCCGGGCATTGTTTCAGGAAGCGCGTCTTATCCGCCGGCATTTGCAAAACCTGCCAGCCGTAAAGGCGCCGGATAACTTTGACATGGAACTGCGCCAACGTATTATGACCTACATTCAGGAAGGTGAAAAACCGTTGCGCGGCCGGAAAGGTCTGTCGGTGGTCTTTTCCGGAGGGATTTTGCTGGCTGCCGCATACATGTTTATCTTTACCGATATCGGCGCCGATGAAAGCCGTATAAACAATAATGTTATACCCGCCTCCACTATTTCCACCACGGTAAGCAGTCCTCGGTTAAACAATAAGCAACAGGCGGATATAATGGAACAGGCTGCCTTTAAGGATTCTCTGGAAGGGAACCGGGCCAATGCCGATCCCAAGCAGATTAATCTTGTCGGTGATAAACATTAAGGCCCGCCTTTTGGTTTTATTGTAGTTTATCCTTAACTTTTAATATTTAAAAGGATAAACGATGCGTAATTATATTATTGCGGTAGTATTATTCGTACTGGCTGCCTTTTTTAACGTTAGTTTCCTGGGCGATACAGTACTTTTTATTTTGAAAATAGTAATGTTTGGCGGCTTTGTTTACCTGCTATACGGTATTTATGCTTCCCAATCCGTTCCCACATTGTCCCTTGCGGAGGAGTCCCCTTCCCCCGGAACGGCCGTGGAGCGAGATACTCAACCTGCTTCCGCTCCGGAAGAAAATTATAAAGTCTCGCTGGAAGATCTTCCCTCATTACCCGCATTGCTTTCTATTCAGGATGGCAAGCTGTCCGTTTATCTCAGTCGTTTGTTTGATATTGCCTTCCAGTTTTTGCACCCGCAACATGGCTATTTTTTATTGGAGGAGGGTAGTGACTTAACCTTGTTGACTTCGCGAACCGGTGATTTGCCGCTCAAACCGCGCAGCTCGGATTTTAAGGCTATTTTTTCCCTTATTAAAAACAGCGACCAGAATATTCTGATAGAAAACCATCTTCGCGAGGATGTGCATTTAAATAGCCTCTATGATGGTATAAACTACAAGCCGGGATCGATCTATATCCAACGCATGCTGCTTGAAAATGAAACCGCTCTTTACTGGATATTTGACGCCAAAAGTAGCGGTTTTTTCAGCGCGCAGGACCTGGATGTGCCTCTTAAGCTGGAAAGCCTGTGCCGGGAGACCATACAGGATTTTATTTTTCGACTAAGATTTCGTATTGAGAGCGCCCGTTGGGAGTCGGAGAAGGCGCTGTACCGTTCCCTGTTGCCTGTCTCCGGCTTCGATGAAGCACTTGAGGCACTGGTGGAACGGATTACCGAACGTTTTGAAGCCCACAAACTCACCATTGCCATGAAGGATATTCAGGAAAAGTTCCCACCGACTGCCCATATCGTCAAAACCATTTCCATGGAAGAGGCAGGCCGTGAGGGGCAAAAATTTGAACTGGAGGACGGATTGACCGGCTGGGTGATCTCCCGCGATAAAATGTATCTGCTTGATGATATCGAGAAAGGCGAATATTTTATTCCCCGTTTCAGCAAAGAGGAGAAGACCAACTATGGCCTGCATGCTTATCTGGCTTTGCCCCTGCACTATGACGATGAGGCGGTGGGTGCTGTTTCCCTTGAGCACAGAGAAGCTAAAAAGTATACGGCCCGTGATGCCCGGGAATTAAAGGAAATGGTCCGTGTTTTTGAGGATGTGCTAAGGAGAACCGCCGCTGTGAATATAAAAAAAGAAGCGGATAATTAAATCCGCTTCATGGTAAAATATCATCCTTGATATTTATTCCCTTGTAGATTACCCAGATAGCTGCAATTATCACCTGAATAAATAGAAAGAGTTCCATTTTAATGCTTTACGTATATACTTTTTAAGGTTGTCCAGCGATCAATATAATGCCGCAGATTTTTTATCTTAACCGGCTCATTAACCACTTCCAGCATATTGTGATCCGTGGAATGGGCGTGATCCAATATCTGTTCGTCTTTCCCGATAAAGATGATGGGGATTTTTTCCGTTTCGGGATCATTCTTCAGACGGTTCAACGTGTCGATTCCCGCATCGTCGGTAAAACTTTCATTAATGATAATAACAGCGGGTTTTTGCTGTGTAACGCGCTTAAACAGGTCATTGTTCTTTTGGATGGTCACCACCTTGTAACTATAATCCGCAAGGAGGGCTTCCATGGATCTGGCCCGGCTGTTATCCTGTTCACATATGAAAATTCTCATCGGGGACTCCTAATTGATATTATATTCCTTTATCATCCTCGCCTGTATGGCGGAAGAAATAATTTCGGGCAACTCATCCATGAGCTCATTTATGCTATTCTTATTTATGGTAAGAATGTCTTTTTCCGAAAATGCAACCCGAATCGTATAATACGTACGGCCATCCTGGCCATTGGTTGTGCTGATCTCTAAGTCACCAGACAATAAGTTTTCCAATTTTAAATCCCTTTAAATCGTATTTGCGTATATCTACAACAAAGTATGTGCCAAAGCTATAAACCTATAATAAATAACAGCTTATGGGCAAATCTGTGGTAAGTGTATATAAAACAAGTATTTATGTGTTTAAATGTGGATTAAGTTGTATAAAGTACAACTTTGGGGAAGTGTTGAATTGTAATTTTTACAACTGTTGCTTAGTCCCGGTTCTTTTTGTCCAGGCGTGCGGTAAGGGTGCGATAGTTTATATTTAAAAAGCGGCAGGCCTCTTTTTTATTATGATTCACATGCTCATAAACAGCATGGACATACATCCGGGTCATCTCTTCCAGGGTATATTTATGTTCCAGGGCATGTTTGATAATGCTGTCCTCACGTTCCTGTATATCCGGTGGTATGTCTTGAATGGTCAGCTTGTCCTGATTCATAACCAGCATTCGGGTCAGGGTGTTTTCCAGTTCGCGGATATTCCCCTTCCAGTTAATGCGGGAAAGGTAGCCGATAAGAGCAGGGTCTATCTTTGGGCGTTTCTTCAGGTTATAATTTTCACTGTAGCGTTCAATAAAAAAATTGATCAGGGCCGGGATATCGTCGGGTCTTTCCCGGAGGGGAGGGATATGGATGGGGATAACATTCAGGCGATAGTAGAGGTCTTCCCGAAAGCGATTGGAAGCAATTTCATCTAAAAGGTTGCGGTTTGTGGCGGCCACAAGGCGGAAGTTGGCCTTAATTTCCTTTTGGCCTCCCAGGCGGTAAAAGGTCTTCTCCTGAAGGACGCGTAAAAGCTTGGCCTGGGTTTGTATGGGAAGCTCGCCAATTTCATCCAGAAAGAGCGTGCCGTTTTCAGCCAGTTCAAATAGTCCGTGTTTCAGGTCGGTTGCGCCGGTAAAGGCGCCTTTTTCATGTCCGAAAAGTTCATTTTCAAGTAAATTCTCCGGCAGAGTGGCCGCGTTAAGGGTGATAAAGGGGCGTTCCGCGCCAAAGCTGCGCAAATGTATATGACGGGCAATGACCTCCTTGCCCACGCCGGATTCACCGGTGATCAGGACCGGTTCCCGTGTTTTTCGGGTTTGCTCTATCAGACGCAAAATATTTTGCATTTGCTTGCTGACGGATATGATATTGTCAAAATGAAGGGAAGATTGCAGCTTGTGGCGCAGTTCCTGATTTTCCCGCTCCAGCCTGAGCATGCGCATGGCCCGCTTTACCAACAGGGGCAGTTCATCTTCTATGTTTTCGCCTTTAAAAAAGTATGAGTAGGCACCGCGCCGTTGCGCTTCAAGGGCATGCTGGTGATCCTGGGAAGAGGTTATGACGATTACCTTGGCGTCCAGGGCGGTGTTGACAATATGATCCAACACCTGCAGGCCCTGATCGATTTGCGGCAGGCCCAGATCCTGAATGACAATATCCGGTAAAAAAGCACTTACAAGCTCGCGGGCTTCTTGCGGATGGGTTGCAAAAGCGTACAGATAATCGGGCCCCAGCCACTTTTTATATTTTTGCTGCCATATGGCATTGTCTTCGATGATCAGGACTTTACTTTTCATAAGCTTCCCTAACGGATCCTTTGGATTGCCTCAACCCCCCTGGGAGTTTTCCACGGGAATAAATACAATAACATCTGTATGATGGCCTTTAATCGACTGCATTTCCAGATAACCGCCGTGGGCCTGAACTATTTTTTCCGCAATGGACAGGCCAAAACCCGGGTGCCCCATATATTTTAACGTTGTGAAGAAGGGTTTTTTTACATAAGGTAAAAAGTCGGGTATGATACCCGTACCATAGTCGCGGATGATAAGCTTTAACCAATCCTGAGTAAAGAAGGGCGACTCAACTTTTTCACATTCCAGAGAGATTTCTATTTTTTCCGGTGAATCATTGGTGGCCCAAAGCGCGTTTTTAATAATTTCCGACAGGGCTTCGGCCATCAGCTCCACATCCATGGAAATCTGGATATCGATACCGTTATGATTTACCCGGATCCCACCCTGCCCGGCCTCGACCATGGCAAGGGCATCTTTTAGAAAAGTCCCCAGGCTAATGTCGCTTTTAAACAGCTCCAGATCGCGTACATAGCGCAGAACTTTTTTATTGACCTGTTCCTGGTAATTCCAGCGGGTTTGGGCCTCCTCGCTTTTTTCCTCAGGGAACAGTTCCAGAATGCCATGAACATCGTGCAGCAGCTGAGAGATCAGATCCGCGTATTTATAGCGGATTCGAACATTACCTTCCTTTGTATGGCGGTGTATGCTTTTACTGAGGCTTTTCCATATGCGCAAAAGAGAAAGGGTATCCCCGTCCGGCATCCCATCAAAGATCAGGATATAAAAAGGTTCATCACGCGTGGGGGCGTCCGTGGAAATAAAGCATACGGCTTTACTGCTTTTATAATAGTGTCCGTGTTCATCATCAAAGGCCTGAAGCGGGTAGCACCGTTCATACAACTCCGCTTCACTCGCGGAGGGGGCTGTTTTTTGAATGAGCCTAAAGGGCTCCCTGCGGTTGTTATGCTGCACCAGGAACAGGTTATCCGCCAGCTTATTATTCACCAAAAAATCAAAAACCTGCATGGCCAGCATCTCTTCGGATACTGCTCCGCTGCAAAAATCAATAAAGGCGTCCAGTTGCATTACTTTAATTCCTTTTTTGCCTGCTCCCATAAACGGTCTAACTCCTTAAGGCTCGCTTCGTGTAACTTCTCCGGGTCGTGATTAAGTTTTTGCTCGATATAATTAAAACGCTTAATAAACTTGCCGTTGGCTTCCTGCAGAATCTCTTCCACCGTCCAGCCCCTTTTCCGGCCATAGTTAACCAGTGTAAACAGCAGGTCGCCCAATTCCCGGCGTTCCTCCTCTCCCGCATTTTGTTGCGCGGCGTCGGTGAACTCAAGCCACTCTTCCCGCAGCTTTTCCTTCACATCCCTGGCGGAAGGCCAGTCAAAGCCTATGGCCGCGGCTTTTTCCTGAAGGCGTTGGGCCCGGAGCAGGGCCGGCAAGGCGCCGGGTATGCCCTGGAGCAGTGATTTCCGGGACTCTTCCTTGTGCTTTTGCTTTTCCCAGTTTTTTTGTACACTTTCAGCCGTGTGGCCCTCTTGCCGCTTAAATACATGCGGGTGACGTTTTATCATCTTTTCGGAAATGGCCTGCACCACATCTTCAAAGGAAAAACGCCCTTCTTCCTCGGCCAGGGCGCTGTGAAAAACCACCTGCAAGAGAATATCGCCCAATTCATATTTTAAGGCGTCATAGGCTTCAGAGTCAATGGCATCCATCACCTCATAGGTTTCTTCCAACAGGTAGCGTTTAAGGCTTTGGTGGGTCTGACGGGCATCCCAGGGGCACTCCCGGCGCAGGCGGGACATAATGTGTAATAGTTGTTCAATTTTTGTCATCAGGGTCGTTGTCGTCGCGTAATTGTATTTTATACAACTTAAGATATTCCATAATGGCGTGCAATGACTCGCCCCTGAAAATAAGGCCTGGCCGCTGTTCACGGCCCGCTAAGCTGCAGGGAAAAACGATATTTGAAATTAGGGATACGGGAATATCGATTCCGAAACAAAAGTTTTTTTGATAGTAGTGAATGGCTGTTTTATCTTTGCGCCTTGCATAAAAACGAGGGTACAATGAAATCGATTGCCATACTTACCAGCGGGGGGGATGCTCCGGGAATGAATGCCGCCATCCGCTCCATCACCCGCACCGCCATTGCCAACAATATTAAGGTGTACGGGATTGAACGGGGATTTTCCGGACTGGTTTATGAGGAGTATAAAGAGCTTGAACGCCACTCGGTATCCAATATTATTCAGCGCGGCGGAACCATACTGAAGTCTTCTCGCTGTGATGAATGGCGCACGCCGGCCGGCCGGCAAAAGGGTGCCCGCTTTCTGGAAAAACTGGGTGTTTCCGGTTTGATCGGTATCGGTGGTGACGGCACATTTAAGGGCTTGTATCATTTCTCCGAGGAATATGATATCCCGGTTATCGGCATTCCGGGAACCATTGATAACGATATCTACGGTACCGATATGACCATCGGTTATGACACGGCGGTCAATATCGGCGTGGACGCCATTGACAAAATCCGCGATACGGCCGACTCTCACGACCGTTTGTTCCTGATTGAAGTCATGGGTCGTAATTCCGGTTTTATTGCCCTTAACGTGGGGATTGGCGGAGGTGCCGAGGAAATCATCATTCCCGAACAACCGGCCAATGTGGATGATATCGCCGAACGTCTTTTTGAAGGACGCAAAAAAGGTAAAACCAGCAGCATCATTGTTGTGGCCGAGGGGGATGATGAGGGTAAATCCTATTCCATCGCCAATAAGCTGAAACGGCTGAGCGGCATGGAGTACCGCGTGGTCATTCTGGGCCATATCCAACGGGGAGGCTCTCCCACCGCGTTTGACCGCTATTTGGGCAGTTTTTTAGGAAGCGAGGCCGTTTTCGGACTGATAAACGGACACTCCCATGAAATGGTGGGGCTGGTGAAAAACAAGGTGAAGTTTTCCAAATTTTCCGAGGTTTGGAATAAGAAAAAGAATATCGACCAGCGTCTGTTGCGTTTAAATTACTATCTTTCCTAAAAGGGGAGCCGCGGGGACGTTTTGCCCGATAACCGGATTTAATACCGGAATGCTTAGCGCGTTCCGGTTTTTTTTTGCCGTTCGTATTTAAAATGAATATTGTTTATTTTGTTGTGTATATTTTTTGTCTGCATAAATAAACGGGAGTTGGCATGGACACATTTCTTAAGCCGGAAGTCATTTGGTTTGTACTTGGGTTGGTGTTGATTTTAATGGAATTTGTAACCCCGGGTTTTTATGTCATCTTTTTCGGATTCGGAGCCTGGGTTGTTTCCGCGGTAAGCCTGTTTGCGGAGGTTTCACTGACCTGGCAATTACTTTTGTTTCTGGTTTCATCGGTTTTAATGCTGGTCTTTTTGCGCACCCATCTTCAAAACCTGTTTGGCGTAAATACCGTAAACGATATGGATGAAAAGGATGAATTTATCGGAGAAGAAGGCATAGTTATCGAAAAGATTAGCATCAACGGGATGGGTAAAATTGAATTGCGGGGCACCCAATGGGATGCCCGTTCCAATAGTGATATCGATGTGGGCACGCGTGTGCGTGTAACCGCGCGCGACAGTATCCGCTTTACGGTGGAGCCGTTAAACTAAAAGGGAGGTCCCATGAACGAAATTGTCATTATATTAATCGGTCTGGCCATTTTTGTTATAGTACTTTTTGCAAAGACCATAACCATAGTTCCCCAAAAATCCGCTTATATTTTGGAACGGTTCGGGAAATACCGCACCACTCTGGAAGCGGGATTTCATATCCTGTTGCCGTTTATCGATAAGGTGGCCTATAAGCACTCGTTAAAGGAACAGGCGGTGGATGTGCCCTCGCAGGTGTGCATCACCCGTGACAATATCGCTGTGGAGGTGGACGGTATTTTGTATATGCAGGTGGTCGATCCCAAAAAAGCCTCCTACGGTATTAACAACTACGCTTTTGCCGCCACGCAACTGGCGCAAACCACCATGCGTAGCGTGATCGGTAAGCTGGAACTGGATCGTACCTTTGAAGAGCGTGAAACCATGAATGGCGCCATCGTAGCCGCTGTAGATAAAGCCTCCGACCCCTGGGGGGTTAAAGTAACCCGTTACGAGGTACGCAATATCGTTCCTCCGCAAAGTATAAAGGACGCCATGGAGAAGCATATGCGCGCCGAGCGTGAAAAGCGGGCCCTGATCGCCGAGTCGGAAGGGGATCGGCAGGCCAAAATCAACCGTTCCGAAGGCGACCGGCAGGAGTTAATCAAGCGTTCCGAGGGTGAAAAGCAAAGACGCATCAACGAAGCAGAAGGCAAGGCCCGTGAAATTGAGGCCATTGCCGTAGCCACGGCCAAGGGTATCCGTGAAATCGCCACGGCCATCAATGAGGAAGGGGGCATTAATGCCGTGAACCTGCGCATTGCCGAACAGTATCTGGGTGAGTTCGGTAAACTGGCCAGGGAAAACAATACAATGATCATCCCTTCGGATTTAACCGATATTGCCGGAATGATAGCCACAGCCATGACCGTGGTAAAAAAACAATAGTCCACAAGAGGTAAGCCGTGTTGCCGGAGCAATACGGCTTTTTTATGTCCCTGCAACAACCCGTGTTTCCACATCGGCAACAGCTTCCAGGCTCAGGCCAAGCCGGTCGCCTGCCCGCAGGGGGCCCACGCCGGAGGGGGTGCCGGTAAGGATTATATCACCGCTTTTTAATGTAAAAAAGCGGCTGATATAAGAAATTAAAAAGGGCAGCCGGAAGATCATTTGCGCGGTAGTGCCCTGTTGGCGCGTCTCTCCGTTCACACGCAGGGATATGGCCAGCCCGTGGGGATCGGCCACCTTCTCTTTGGCCACAAAATGTCTGCTGATGGGGCAGGCGCCGTCAAAGCCCTTGGCTATGGCCCAGGGCAGACCTTTCTTTTTAGCAGTGCTTTGCATATCGCGCAGGGTGAGGTCCAGGGCCAGTCCATAACCACCGATGTGTTCCATGGCCGCGTTCTCATCGATGGCGCTTCCGTCCCTGCTGATCAATACAGCCAGTTCCACCTCGTGGTGCACAGAGCCGTAACGGGTGGGGATAACGATATCTTCCGACAGGGAACAAAGGGTTGTGGGGGGCTTGATGAATAAAACCGGTTCGCCCGTGGGTGTGGCATGCATCTCTTTTATATGGGCGTCGTAATTGCGGCCCACGCCAATAATTTTTTCGGGTGTGTAATGTGTATCATTCAACAATATCCGCATGGGACGCCTCCAGAATTCTAAAAAACTTAATTTTTCCCTGAATCAGTTTCAGTTTGCGTATGTCATTCAGCGCTTTATTCACCTCTTTCTCCAGGGCGTTATCGATAAAGATGTGCACATAGCCGATGGTCTTGCCGCGTACCAGGCCCACTTCGGCATGGGCGGAGGTGATGTTGATGTTATGCTTGCCGATGGCGTTGGTGATTTCTCCCATAACTCCGGGCCGGTCAATGCAGGGGAAGCGCAGGTAATAGGCCGTTACAATCTCCTCGATGGGCAGCACCGGCTTATTGTTCCAGTTGAAATAGAAGCGCTGACGCTTGGTGTTGTGGTAGATGCGGTTACTGATATCCACCAAATCACGCAGAATCAGGCTGCTTGTGGGCCGTGTGCCCACGCCCAATCCGTATATCATATATTCACCCAATAGATCGGTGCGTATGTAACAGGCGTTGTATTGGCCGCGTACGGAGGTAATGGGATGCTCCCGGGCCACCAGAGTGGGGTGCACCCGTATTTCAAAGCCGTGCTCATGATCGCGAAGGATAGCTACCAGTTTTATTTCGTAACCGAACCTTTTGGCCCAGCGGATATCGGAACGGGTCA
>JALXBH010000071.1 GCA_026991535.1 Calditrichia bacterium
CGGCGGCGGCGCCGGTAAAGTGATCCAACACCTCAACGTTGGCGCCCGGAAGGGCCTCTCCGCTGTTGGCGTCGGTAACGGTACCGCCTATTTTGCCCGTTGCGGCCAGCAAGCCGCTGACGGACGACAGAAAAAAGAATACGGCTATAATAAGCCGGGATATGGTAGAACCTCTACGCATACAAGCCTCCTTAAGGATTAATGAAACAATAGAAAAAACTTTAATTATGCAGGTGTTTTGTCCCCGAGTGTTAGATCATTGCAGGAAAAACCATACAAGATTTTACAAACATAAGGATTTGATATTAAAAATCAAGACTATTTTCTTGAGAAAATAAATTCATTTGCTTATGGCGGAATAGTGTGTTTATATTAATACCGACGCGTCGGTCAATAAAAACAAGTCATAAGGGAGCGGAATTTATGGCGCCGAAAATTGTGGACAGGCAGGCAAAAAGGGAACGGATTGTCGGGGCGGCGATCACTGTTTTCGCCCAAAAGGGCGTAGCCAATACCAAAATGATAGACATTGCCCGGGCGGCTGGCATCGGTAAGGGCACCCTCTATGAATATTTTCGTAACAAGGAAGATATCTTTGCCTCGGCTTATGATACTATGAACAGGGAGATGGAACAACAGATTGCCGCTATTCTTTCCGCTGAGGCCCATCCCGCCCGGCAGTTACAAATGATTTTCGATTATTCCCTGGACTATTTCAGTCGCGAGGCGGTAGAATTTTCTTCGGTAATGATGGATTTCTGGGCGGAAGGCATTCGTCGAAAAAATCCGGAAATGATGGGGGTGATCAATCTGAAAGAGATTTATGACCGATACCGGGTAATTATCGCCGGTATTGTGCGCAAGGGACAGGAGCAGGGGCTGTTTATCGATGTGGATGCCGTATCCTATGCCTCACTGGCCATCGGCGCGCTGGATGGTCTGCTTTTGCAACTGGTGATGAGCCCGGAGCTTATTGACATAACGCGGATGAAAGCGACCTTTAAACAAACCATGATACAATGTTTGGAAAAATAAAAGAGGGTTCACCCGGGGAAGGTAATATGAGACGAGTGTATAGTGGTCTGCTGATGCTTTTTATCCTGATCAGCGGCCTTTTCGCACAGAGCGCCATGGAAGTTATTCGCAAGTCCGATGAGCTTATGCGCGCCAATAGCAGCATCTCCGAACTGAGTATGAAAATCATTAAACCGGAATGGACCCGGGAGATGCGCATGAAGGTTTGGGCCCTGGAACCGGACTTTACGCTGGTTCTGATAACCGCGCCGGCCCGGGACAAGGGCACCGTGACGCTTAAGCGCAAACAGGAGGTCTGGAATTACCTGCCTTCGGTACGGCGCACCATTAAAATCCCCCCCTCCATGATGCTGCAGGGCTGGATGGGCTCCGATTTTACCAATGACGATCTGGTACGCCAGTCGTCCATCGTGGTGGATTATGAGCACAAACTGGCCGGCATGGAAAAGCTGGACGGCTACGATTGTTACAAAATAGAAATGATTCCCAAACCCGAGGCGGGTGTGGTATGGGGCAAGGTCCTTATCTGGGTCACCCGGAAGGGGTTTATGCAACTTAAGGCAGAGTATTATGACGAGGATGCTGTGCTGGTGAAAACCATGCGCGGCAGCGATATCCGTAAGCTGGGCGGCCGTACCTTCCCCACCCGTTGGGCCATGATCCCCAACGATAAGCCGGGACAAAGAACCGTTCTGATCTATCATGACATCCGGTTTAATCCCAAAATAAAAAGCAGCTTCTTTTCCCTGCAGAATATGAAACGGTTGCGGCCCTAGTTCCGCGGTTTGTTTGAAACAACATTATAATGAGGGCAGACCATGTTAGTAAAACTCGCCTGGAAAAATGTGTGGCGCAATAAAAAGCGCACCCTGATTGTAGCCGCTTCGGTTATGTTTGCCGTGGTGCTGGCCATTTTGATGCGTTCGGCCCAGTTGGGTTCCTATGCCTATATGATAGATTCGGCCACCCATCTGCAAACGGGGTATCTGCAGGTACAGCACAGGGATTACCGTGAAAACCGTTCTCTGGAAAAAAGCTATGTTCCGCCGGTGGGCCTGAAAGATACCCTGACGCAAATGACCGGCGTGAGCGCCGTGGCTCCCCGCCTTGAAACCTTTGCCCTTGTATCCCATGATTCCGTAACCCGCGCCGTGGGCATTCAGGGGATTGACCCGGCCGCGGAAGACGCCATGACCCGCCTATCCAAATGGCTGGTCAAAGGAAGTTTTCTTGAAAAAGGAGACAGTTCCCTGATCATGGGCGCCGGCCTGGCCAAAAAACTGAATGTTACCGTGGGCGACTCCGTGGTGTTGTACGGCATGGGGTATCACGGGCAAACGGCCGCGGCCATACTCAATGTCCGCGGTTTGCTGGAACTGCCCCTGCCCCAGCTAAACAACAGTGCCGTTCTGATGAGCCTTTCCCGCGTACAATATATTTACATGGCCCCCGGGCGGGTAACGGCCCTGGTGATGATGTTGGATCATCCGGATGAAATGGCGCGCATCAAAACGGAACTTGCCCGCCATGTGCCGGCGCCGCTGACGGTGATCGACTGGCAGGAGATGATGCCGGAACTGAAACAGTATATCCAGATCGACAATGCCAGCGGCCTGATCATGCTGGCCATACTCTACATGGTTATCGCTTTTGGGGTGTTTGGCACGGTGATGATGATGACCGCCGAACGGGAACGGGAGTTTGGCATTCTGAACGCCCTGGGGATGAAGAAAACCCGGCTGATGGCTGTTTCCGCCGTGGAAAGTGTTATGGTCAGCTTTATCGGCGCCCTGGCCGGACTGGCCCTGGGCATTCCCCTGGCGCTCTATTATGTGGAACATCCCATCCGGCTAAGCGGTGATCTGGCCGCGGCGTATGAGACCCTCGGCATCGAGCCGGTGATGTCTTTCTCGGCCCGGCCCGATATGTTCGGCGCCCAGGCCCTGGTGGTTTTTGTTATAGCAGTTTTTTGCGCTCTTTATCCCCTGTTTTTTATCCGGCGGATGCGGGCCTCCACGGCCATTCGCCATTAATCCGGAGAATAAATATGTTGTTTCTGTTAGCCTGGCGCAATGTTTGGCGCAATGTAAAGCGCAGTACCATTATCATCGTCAGTATTGCCCTGGGGCTGGCCGGCGGATTGTTTGCCGGGGCGGTGATGATGGGCATGGGGGAATCGATGATCAACTCGGCCATCGACCGCAATCTGGGACACCTGCAAATTCACAGCCCCGCCTATCGCCGTGACGCGCTTGTGAGCAACTATATCCGTTCGCCGCAAAAGGTTCTGTCGCTGCTGGATACCCTGGGCAGCGTAAAGGCCTATTCCGCCCGCACGCTGCTGGAGGGCATGGCTTCCTCGGCCAATTCCTCCTACGGGGTGACGATAACCGGCGTTGACCCGGAGCGGGAAAGGGAGACGACCGCTCTGGTCTCCATGCTGGTGGCCGGAAACTTTTTGGCGGATAAGTACCGCACCCAGGCGGTTATCGGGAAAAAACTGGCTGAACGGCTGGGGTTGAAACTTAAGTCTAAAATCATATTGACCTTTCAGGACCGTTCCGGCGAGATTGTCTACATGGCCGCGCGCATTGTGGGCTTGTTTAAAACGGAATCCACCGCTTTTGACGAAATGACCGTTTTTGTGCGGCAAAAGGATGTGACCCGCTTACTGGGGGCGCGGAAACCGCTGATCCATGAAATAGCGATTCGCCTGAAAAACAGTTCCACGCTGCCCGCAACAAAGACCCGGCTGGCAAGCGGCTTCAGCGACCTGAAGGTGGAGGAGTGGCGGGAGATTGCTCCGGAACTGGCTTTTATGTCCACCTCGGTGGAATCCTTCACCTATCTGTTTGTGGCCATCATCATCTTTGCCCTGATCTTCGGCATCACCAACACCATGCTGATGGCGGTGATGGAACGTATTCATGAGCTGGGCATCCTGATGGCCGTGGGTATGAAACGGGGAAGGGTCTTCATCATGATCCTTATGGAAACCCTGCTGCTTTCCTTTGTCGGCGGTATGCTGGGCATGCTGATCGGCGGGGCGGCCATAGCCTGGTTTAACCATTTTGGTATCGACCTCAGCGCTTTCGCCCAAGGGCTGGAAGGTTTCGGTTCGGGCACAACCCTTTATCCCTATTTGCCGGGCGTGATGTATGCGGCGCTGACGGTGATGATCGTTGTGGCCGCCAATATCTCCGCCCTGATGCCGGCCTGGAAAGCTGTCCGTTTAAAACCGGCGCAGGCGGTGCGGGTCTATTAATCTTAAAAAACAACAAACCCGGAACAGGAGAACAACATGGCTTTAATCGATGTTCGCCATATTACCAAAACCTACAACAGCACGGCCGTGCCCGTGCATGCCCTGCGCGATGTGAATGTGCACTTCGAAAAAAAGGAGTTTACGGCCATTGTAGGACCGTCGGGATCGGGGAAAACAACGCTGCTTAACATTTTGGGCGGACTGGATGCCCCCACCTCGGGCGAGGTGTTAATTGGCGGTCAAAATATTACCGGCATGAAGGAGAGCGCCCTGGTGGAGTTTCGTCTGCGTCATATCGGTTTCGTCTTTCAGGCGTACAATCTGATACCGGTGCTGACGGCCATTGAAAATGTGGAGTTTATCATGCTGTTGCAGGGGGTAGGTAAAAAGGAACGTCATGAGCGTGCCCGCACCCTGCTGGCCGATGTCGGTCTGGCCGACCGGCTGGACAGCCGGCCTTCGCAACTTTCCGGCGGGCAGCAGCAACGGGTGGCCGTGGCCCGGGCGCTGGCTTCCCGGCCCCGCTTTGTTCTGGCCGATGAACCGACGGCCAATCTGGACTCGGAATCCACCACCTCCTTATTGGATATGATGGAAGAGATGAACGCCAAATATGAAATGACCTTTATATTCTCCACCCATGACGCCCGCGTAATAGAACGGGCGCACCGGGTAATCACCCTGGAAGACGGTCGTTTTCAGGAGGACAAACAGTAACATGCCGCGTTGCGTAATCCTGTTGATTCTGCTTTTCCTCTGGGCCCCGCTAAAGGCTCAGGATTGGGATATCTGGGGATACGGAAAATATCTGGGCTCCCGTATCACCGGGTATCTTCCGCAAGAGGACGCCCTGGTTGATCATCAACTCCATCTGCGTCTGAACAGCCGCTGGTATCTTTCCCCGCGTGGCACCCTGGCCATGGAGTGGCGCCTGCGCGCGTTTTACGGCGACCTGCCCGGTAAGCTGCCCGGTTTTAAAAGCTTTGTCGTGAGCAGCTATCCCCTGACGGATATGGCCTGGACCCTGGCTGATGAGGGAAGCCTTTTCGCCTATGCCCAGATGGATCGTTTTTTTTGGGATTACGCGGCCGATGACTGGCAGATGACCATTGGCCGCCAGCGGGTGGCCTGGGGAACCACACTGGTATGGAATGTCAGCGACTTATACAATCCGCAATCCATTCTGGATTTTGATTATGAAGAGCGTCCCGGTAGCGATGTACTCCGTTTTCAATATTTTACCGGTCCCGCCTCGCGCTGGGAAGTGGTGATGCAGCCCGCCGGGAAAAAACGGCAACGCAGCCTGTCCCTGATGGGCGCCTTTAACCGCTGGAATTATGATTTTTACCTTATCATGGCCTGGCAAAGGGAAAAGCCGGTGTTTGCCGGTGCCTTTAGCGGCGATATTGCCGGCGCCGGTTTCCGCGGGGAATTCAAGGCCAGCGGCCACCCGCGGCCCGTTGATCTGGAAGAGACCTATATGCCCGGCTTTGTCAACCTTTCCGATGGCCGTGGGGCCGATGTGCAGATGACGCTTTCCCTGGACTATACCTTTGCCAATTCTCTGTATCTGCATGGGGAAATTCTGTATAACAGCATCGGCGTAAGAGAGAACACGGCCCTGCTTGCCTTTCAGGCCCAAAAGGCCGGCCTGCTCTCGGCGGCCCGCTACTCCCTGTTTGCGGAAACAGCCTACCAATGGCACCCGCTGGTGCGTCTGGATCTGTTCACGCTTTTCAATCCCGACGACCGTTCCTATATCCTGGCGCCTTCCGTCAGTTGGTCGGCCGCCACCAACCTGGATGTTTACCTTATCGGCCTGCTGGGGCAGGGTAACCGCCTGAGTGAGTTTGGGGCCATGGGCCGCGCCTCCTACCTGCGCTTGAAATATTCCTTTTAACAGGGCAGAATCCTTTGTTTCTTTATTTTAAAAATATTAAAATGGCCCATGCGAAAAATCTTACTCATATTGCTCTGCATTCTTCCCCTGCATGCTCAAAAACCATCTTCCGGAAACTATATGCTTTTTGTTGGAAACTATACTCAGGACGACAGTCAGGGAATCGATGTTTACCGTTTTAATGGCCAGTCGGGTAAACTGACCCTGGTTAATACCATCCCCGGTGTGAAAAATCCTTCCTATATTACCCTGAGCCCCGACGGTGGCTTTTTATATGCCGTAGAGGAATTGACGCACCCAACGGACAAAGAGGCGGGGCGGATCAGTGCGTTTAAGATAACCGATCTGAAACGGGGAGAGGCTCAAAAGCTAAACACGGTTTCATCGGCCGGGGAGGCTCCCTGTTATATCACATTTGACACTCGCGGGGAAAATCTGTTGGTGGCCAACTATCTTGGGGGCCGCGTGGGAATGTGGCCGCTTAAGTCCGACGGCCGGTTTTCCGACAGTCCCCTGCTTTTTCAGGCGCCGGCGGAGAAGAGCGCCTCCCATATGCACAGCATCCGACCGCTTGGTGGATCCGGTTTACTGCTGGCCGCGGATCTGGGGCGGGACGCCCTCTATGTGCTAAGCCCGGACAAGGCACAGCGGGAGTTAAAGGCAACGGCTCTTTTAAAGGTTCCCGCCGGTAGCGGTCCCCGGCATTTTGATTTCTATGACGACGGCGCTTTCCTTTATGCGGGCAATGAAAAAGGTAACACGGTTTCTTTTTTTCGGCGGGTCGGGCCAGCTCCCGCGCAATACCGCTATGAAGGTGATTTCAGTACCCTGCCGGACGGTTTCGGCGGAAAAAGCTGGGTCGGGGATATCCATGTTCATCCCCGCCTGCCCTATCTGTATGTATCCAATCGCGGCCACAACTCCCTGGCCCGTTTTAAGATTGAAAAAGATGGCCGGCTGAGGCTTGAGGGGGTTACCGACGTGGGCGGAGACTATCCGCGAAATTTTGTTTTGGACAGGGAGGGTAACTTTTTGCTGGCCGCGCATCAAAAGAGTTTTTCCATCAGTCTGTTCCGGGTGGATGCGCGGGATGGTTCTCCGCATATCGTTAAAACCATAAAGACAGCGGCATCCCCGGTTTGCCTGAAGTTGTTTCCCATTAATAATTAAGCGTTTTTTGAATTTTTCCCTTTATAGGTTTAAAGAAAAATATTTTTTGCTTATATTTACT
>JALXBH010000072.1 GCA_026991535.1 Calditrichia bacterium
AGCTTTGTTGAACGTATCTGGACCCTGGAGTTTGTGGACAAAGCCGTGAGTCAGGGGGTGGCTGCCGCGGACATCGATGGGGACGGGGATACCGACCTGTATGTAAGTAACTGGTTTGAACCCGACTATATGCTGATAAATGATGGCAACGGTTTGTTTAAGCCTCTGCATCTGAACCTACCCACCTTAACCGATTCTGTTTCCACCAACAGTGCCACTTTTGCCGACTTTGACAATGACGCCGATCTCGACCTTGTGGTGGCCGGTAACAATGGTTTCATTTATTATTATGAAAACATGAGCCGGGACAGTCTTGTGCTCTTTAAAGTACACGACGATATGCCCTTTGCCCGGCCCGGCGGACGGGTGTTTGGTGTGCTGGCGGCCGATTTTAATAACGACGGCTATTTGGATGTTTTTATAACCACAAAGGGTAAAAACCGTCTCTATCTGAATTCCGCCGGTGGGTTTATTGCGGATTATGACAGCGATGACATGGACCGCTACAGTACCGGCGCCGCCGCGGCCGATCTTGACAATGACGGGGATTTGGACCTTTTGGTGGCCAACAAGGATGAAAACAGCCAGTTTTACCTTAATCCCGCCAACACCCATGGTTATGTGCGCATTCATTTACAGGGCGTGCGCTCCAATCGTGACGCCGTAGGCGCGCGGGTATACCTGTACTCTTCGCCGGATAGCGATCGCGTGCTTTTGGGGTTCCGTGAGCAAGGTGCCGGTAACGGTTATCTTTCGGCCAGTACGGAATGGATATATTTTGGCCTGCCGGACAGGGACACCGCCTATGTGGATATTATCTTTCCCGGCGGAAAAAAAATTAGCGGAGAGCGCGTAATTGCCGGACGCCGCTATTATTTTGTTGAGGATGGCCTGCCCATTTTGTTAACGGTCAGTGCCGGAAGGATTTTTCGTCAAATGGTCAGTCACCCCCGGTTCAAACAAAACCTCGCGCTTTTCATCACTCTGGTTGTGTTGGTTGCCCTTTATCTGTTTTTAGGCATAAAACGCTATGGCTGGTCCTCGGGCACCATAGCCTGGCAGCTTTTTTTGTGGTTACTGTTTATGTACGGCCTCTTTTTTCTGTTTCGGGAAACCATGCTCTCCCGCCTGCTCTATATTTCGTTGGGGGCCTCGGCCATCGCCGCGCTGGTTTCGGTTTTGTTTTCGGAACATTTTATGCGCCTGCGTCGCCGCCATGCCCGGTTTCGGGAAAAGATACACAGCCTGGCCGATCGATTACTTCAGTTTCATGAAACCGGAGACCTGTTCCGTGAAATCGGCGGCGTACTGGACAGCCATCCGGATATAGAGGCGGCCTGGTTTATAAAGATGCGCCGCGACGGGGAGCATTGTATTTTTGTCGGCCTGGATAATAAGCGGGTATTTGCCCGGGCCACGCCGGATATGTTTGACAGGCAGGGCCGTTTGTTGATCAAATCAAAGAAAACTTCCCGGGCGGAGTGGTTTCTGCCGCTGCGTCAGGAAGGGGCGCGTGATGATTATCTCTATCTGCGTATGGAAAACAGCAGAAATCATCTTAATCAGGAAGATGTTAAGCTGATCCAGAATCTGCTTTCCCAGGCAGCCATAGCCCTGGATAATATACGTTATGTAAAGGAGACGGCCGTATTGGTGGAGGAGTTGACCCGCTCCAAGGTTAAGGAAGAATATGTGGAACAGCTACGAAAAAGTAACCAGCAGCTGGATCATAAAAACAAAGAGTTGCAGAGGTTGTTCCGGGAGCTTAAAGAGAAGGAAAGCCAGCTCATTCATTCCGAAAAGATGGCCTCCCTGGGGCATCTGGTGGCCGGTATTTCCCATGAACTCAACAATCCCATAAGCTTTATTTATGCCAATATGAAAATAGTGTACGAATATCTCGATGAACTGGAAGAGGGGCTTGCAAACGTTGAGGATACCATGCGTCGGCAAGAAATGCTGGATGTTATATCTGAGCTGCGCAGTATCATAGAAGACAGCTCCAGGGGCAGCCTGGCCGTGAAGGAAATCGTGCAGGATCTAAAAAGTTTTTCGCGTCTTGATCAGGCCGAATACAAAGAAATTCGACCATCGGAATTGATAGACACGTGTTTGAAAATGTTGAAAACCCAAATCGGTGATGAAGTACGGGTGG
>JALXBH010000073.1 GCA_026991535.1 Calditrichia bacterium
CTCATAGTGAAATCGGTTACAGAAACATATCTCTGTTTTTAGTAATTTGAGGGTTCATTTTATTCAGGAAAAAACCATGAAGCCTTTTATTCTGCTCCTTTTCATTTTTAGCGGCCTTTCCCTGGCCCAAAACGATCACCCTTCCATCCATCAGCTTGAATGGCAACAGCACCTTAAAGCCTATGCGCCCCGGCATTCAACGGAAGATGTCCCCATACAGGTGCGCCCCCTGCAACAATCATTAAAAAAAACGTCCGGGCTCAGCGGTGCGGTTTTCGGTTATCTGCCCGACTGGGAGCATGCCAACGCCCTGGATAATCTGCATTTTGACCTGTTGACGCACATCGCCTGTTTTGACTTTACCGTGGCCGCCGACGGCAGTATCAGCAATCCCGCCGGCTGGCCCTGGAGCGATATCATCAATAAGGCGCACGACAACGGCGTTAAAGTGATCCTGACCGCCGTGAATTTTTACAAGGATGACATACGCAACATCATCAGCAACAACACGGCAAAAAAGAATTTCATAAAAAACGCTAAAACCAAAATGCAGGCCTACGGCCTCGATGGCGTGAATATCGATTTTGAAGGTCTCTATGACGCCGACAAGGGGGCGGTGATCAATTCTTTTATGAGCGAACTGAGCGACAGCATCCACAGCGCCTTTCCCGGCAGCGAGGTCTCTTTTGCCGGGCCGGCGGTTAACTGGGGCAATGCCTGGGACTTAAACGGCCTGGCCGCCTCCTGTGATTACATCTTTATCATGGGCTACGCCTTTTCCGGAAAATGGAGCAGCACCAGCGGCTCCACCGCCCCGCTGACCGGAGGCAGCTATAATATCACCAACACCGTAGTCAGTCAGTACGGCGGGGTCGACCCGCAAAAGCTGATACTCGGCGTGCCCTACTATGGTTATACTTTTCCGACAGCAACAAAAGAACCTTTTTCAGCGGTTGTGGATACTCCGTGGGTAAACCTTTATCGTAACTCTCTCAGCGGCTATGCCAGCTACGGTATGCGCTGGAACGAAGAGACGCAGTCCCCCTGGTACCGCTATCAAAGCGGGGGGAAATGGTACCAGTCCTGGGTGGATACCGACAGCAGTATCTCGGCCAAGTTCAGCCTGGCCCGCAGCCATGACTATAAAGGCGTGGGTATGTGGGCGCTTAATTATGACGGCAGCTCCGTCAACCTGTGGAATGTCATTCAGCGCCACTTTCTGGAGGGCGGCCAGCCCCTGCCCACGGAACCCTATGCCGCTTATGTTTTGCCCGGCGCCGACAGCAGCCAGGCCACGGTTTATGCCGATGTGGTGCTTTACGCCGACGGTTACCGGCTTTACTGGGGCACCAATCCGGAGCAACTGAACGACAGCCTTAGTACGACTACTTTGCCCCTGTCCCTCACGGGTCTTTCCCCGGACAGTATTTACTATATGAGGCTGGTTTCCTATAACGGCAGCGGAAAAAGCAGCCCCACCTCCATGCTCGCCGTATCCACCGGCGGCGGCGGCGAGGTTTTGATTGTGGACGGATTTGACCGCCAGGGGGGCACGGTAAATCCCCGCGATTATATTAAACGACACGCCCCGGCCGTTAAGGCCGCCGGATATGTCCTTGCCTCGGCCACCAACGAAGCCGTGGAAAGCGGACGGCTCGGCCTGGCCGGTTACTCCTTTGTCGATTGGTTTCTGGGCGATGAAAGCACGGCCGAAAGCACCTTTAGCGCCGCCGAGCAGAACAAGATCAAAACCTTTATGAGCGGCGGCGGGCGTTTGTTTGTTTCCGGCGCCGAGATCGGCTGGGATCTGGTGGCCAAGGGTTCCGACGGCGACAAGGCCTTCTATCGCGACTATTTAAAAGCTCAATATAAAAACGACGCCCCCTTCAATAAGTCCGGGGAATACTACAGCGCCCGGGGCATTGCCGCTTCCGCCTTTGAAGATATGCCCGTCTTCTCCTTTGATGACGGCAGCCACGGCAGCTTTGATGTGGACTGGCCCGACGCCATCACCGCCGTATCGGGCGCGCATAACGGCTTTACCTTCGAGAATGTGCCCCTGAGCGAAGGCGGCGCCGGGGTTTATTACAACGGTCCCTTTGGCAGCGGTACCTACGAGGGTAAGCTGGTACACATGAGCATCCCCTTTGAGACGATCTATCCCGAAAGCAGACGCATGGAGCTGATGGGCAGCATCGCCCGGTATTTTGAAACGGCCACGGCCCTTACGCCGGAAGCGGCCCTGCCCCCCCGCGATTTTGTTCTGCTGGGTAACCGGCCCAATCCCTTCAACCCATCCACGGAGATACTCTTCCGCCTGGAGCGCGGCGGCCAGGTGACGCTGACCGTTTTTGACAGCCGCGGGCGCCTGGTGTACAACAGTCCGGCCCGCCGTTTTTCCGCCGGCCGTCACAGCCTGCGCTGGCAGGGAAAAAATAACCGCGCCCGGGACGTGGCCAGCGGCAGTTATTTTTATACGCTGACCTTTAAAAACGGGCGGACCGCCCAACGGTTAAACGGCAAAATGGTGCTGCTCCGCTGATGAGTGCCGCGGCCGACCACTACTCCGTGCCCGCCGCCCCCTTTGAGGCGGAGATCAAAGTGAAGGGTTCGCGCTTCATCGCCCATATTCGTCCCTGCGCCAACCGGGAGGCGGCCGAAACGCTATACGCGGAGTTACGCAAAACTTATTACAATGCCACCCACAACTGTTTCGCCTACCGCATTAATGATCGGGAATGGCGCTATTCCGATGACGGCGAACCCAACGGTACGGCCGGTAAGCCCATCTTGCAGGAGATCGAGGCTTCCGGGCTGGAACAGACGCTGTGCGTGGTAACCCGCTACTATGGCGGCACCAAGCTGGGCACCGGCGGCCTGATCCGCGCCTACGGCGAGGCGGCCCGGCTGGCACTGAACGGTGTTTCACGCAAAACCCTGGTCCACGCCATCCGCTTTGAAGTACGCTTCGGCTATGACCTGGAAAGCAGCGTGCGCCATTTTATCAACCGGCACAAGGGACTTATCCGGGAAACGGACTACAGCAACGGCGTGCGGCTGACGGTTGAAGTACCCCAAAGTCTGGCCGCGGCTTTTGAACGGCAAACCGCCGAGGCGCACCAGAACCGGGTGGTGCTTTTAAGAACGGAGACTTAAGCGGCCCGCGGCCGTACTTACAATCCTGGCCGGAAATTATTATATTGGACCCAACCTGTTTTTAAAGGTATGAATCTTTTCGATAGTTTAACCGCATTACAAGGAGCCCCCATGGCTGAGGAAACGCTTTTTACCAAAATTATCAACAAGGAAATTCCGGCGGATATGGTTTACGAGGATGACCTGGTCGCCGCCTTTCGCGATATCAATCCCCAGGCCCCCACGCATATTCTGATCGTCCCCAAAAAACCGATCCCCACGGTGGATGATGTGAGCGAAGAGGATGAGGCCGCCCTGGGGCGGCTGTTCACCGCCGCGGCCAAAATCGCCCGCCGGGAAGGCATCAGCAGCAACGGCTACCGGCTGATCATCAATTGCCGCGAGCATGGCGGGCAGGAGGTGTATCACCTGCACATGCATCTGCTGGGCGGACGTCCCCTGGGGCGCATGCTGAGCCGCTGACATGGAACACTATATCGCTTTCTGGAATGTGGAGAACCTGTTCGACCACAAAAACGCCCAACGCAGCGACAAGCTTAAACGGGTGCTGGGACGGGAACTGAACGGCTGGACGGCGGAAAAGCGCGACCGCAAGATCGCCCAACTGGCCTCGATCATTCGCCGGCTTAACGACGGAAAAGGTCCGGATATTCTCGGCGTGTGCGAAGTGGAAAACGCCCGGGTGCTGCAACTGCTTATACAGGCTCTGCAACCGCTGAACCGCGACTACGGGCTGGCCCACCACGATACCGCCGACGGCCGGGGCATCGATGTGGCCTTTATCTACGATCAAAAGCGCTTTACGGCCCGCGAGCAGTTTGCCCATTTTATCCAAAAACGCAGCGCCACCCGTGATCTGCTCCAGGTGAATTTCGAAAGCGCCCGGGGACGCAGGCTGATTCTCATCGGTAATCACTGGCCCTCGCGTTTGCCCGAAACTTACCAAAGCGCCCCCTATCGCATGATGGCCGGCGAAACACTGGCCTATTTTCATGAGCGGATACGCGAAATCCACGGCCGGGACAGCGCCATCATGGCTTTGGGCGATTTTAACGACGACCCTTTTAGCCGCAGTCTGCGGGAGTATGCCCTTTCCGAGCGCCAGCGTCTTAAGGTAACCAAGGCGCGAAGCGCCCGTTGGCTGAATGCCATGTGGGCCTTCACCACCGGCGGACAAGGCACCTTTTATTACAATAACCGCGCCTTTCTGTTTGATCAGTTCCTGCTGGCCCGCGGCATTCTTACCGGCAAATCGGGTTTTAGCCTGGTTCCCGGTTCCGTAAATATCGAACGTTTCCCGGAAATGATGGTCGGGCAATACAAAAAACCGCGCCGCTTTGGCCGGGGACGCACAATCGACCTCAACGGCTTTAGCGACCATTTCCCTGTTTCGCTGCGCCTGCGGGAAAAAACAAACTGACCATGGATGAACTCAGACTGACCGGCGACGGCTCGCACACCCTCTATTCCCCGGAATACGGACAAACCTACCATTCCCGCTTCGGCGCCATCGAAGAGAGCAGACATGTTTTTGTGCAAGGCGTGCGCCTGGAAGAGCTGCTTAAAAGGAACGAAACGGTTACCCTTCTGGAAATCGGCTTCGGCACCGGTTTAAACTTTTGGCTAAGCGCCCGGCCTTTTTTGACGGGCAACCGGCGCCTTAACTACCGGGCCGTTGAGGCGCGCCTTTTGCCGGGGGAGACCTTTTCCCGCCTTAACCACGCCCGCCTGTTGGGGCTGGAAGAGCCCTTTGGCGCTTTTCTGCGCTGGCGGGCCGGAATCGGACCGGCGGATAACCGGGAATATCATTTCCGTTACGACACGATAAGCCTGGGGCTTTTTCACGGAGAAGCCCGGCGGGCGGACTATGGCGAAGAAACTTTCCACGCCATCTATCTGGACGCTTTCAGCCCGGATTGTAACCCGGAGCCGTGGGCTGAAGATTATTTAAAAAGGTTATACCGTTCCTTAAAACCGGGCGGCCTTCTGGCCACCTACAGCTCCCGCCGTTCCGTGCGCGAGGCGCTAACGGCCTGCGGTTTTTGTGTTGAAAAACGCCCGGGCTCCCGGGGGAAACGCGAGATTTTGTCCGCTTATAAGCCCTAAGTGGTTAAAAAACAATCATTTTTATGTTTTTTTCTTATCCTTCGGGGAATATGATCCGATTTTTGGCATACGTTTTTTAAGGAACAAGTGTTATGTCCCCCTTATCTATTTTAATTCTGGGCCAGTCACCCGAGGAAAATCATCAGTTCATGGCCCGCTTGCGCGGACTTGAACAGAACCACTTTACCCTGAGTGAAGTCCGCTGTATTAATGACGGTCTGAAGAAGGTCCGGGAGATTGCTTTCGATCTCATTTTTATCGATATGTCCGCCAACGGACGTTTTGGTCTGGAGCACCTGAAAAGGCTGACAGGCGAAACGCCCTACACGCCGGTTATCGCCATCACCGATATCCCGAATGAAAAAAAGGCCCTTGAGGTTTTAAAACACGGCGCCCAGGACTTTATCGACCGCTCCAGCATAAACGGCAGCATGTTAAACCGCGTCATACATTACAGTATCGAACGGCTGAATTACAAAAGCCGTTTTCAAAAGCAGGAAGAACAGCTTCTTACCATCACCCAGAACAACCATGACGGCATGGTCATTGTGGATCATGACCGATATATTCATTTCAGCAACCCGGCGGCGGAGGCCATTCTTTATACACAGGGCAGTACCGGCGTTGGCGGGCGCTTCCCCTGGTCCCTGGAGGAAGGCAATACTTTTAACAAAAACATTTCCGTAAACAATAATGAAATCTGCCTTGAAATTCATATCTCCCCGATCAGTTGGAACAATGAAATCATGAGCCTGATAACCCTGCGCGACATCAGCGCCAGCGAAAAGGCCAAAAAGCTGAAGCATGAAACCGAGGAGCTGAAAATGGTCAAGGAGATGGCCGCCGGAATCGCCCATGAATTCTCCCAGCCCCTGCAGGTTCTCAGCGGAACCCTGGAGATGATGGAGGTGGACGGCCCCACGCCGCAACGTATCGAAAAGTGCAAAAAGATGAATCAGCGGGTGGTGGATCTGGTCGGCTCCCTGCGCGACCTGACCCATATCCGCAAGCGGGATTATCTGGATTACAAGATCATGAACATCAAGGCTTCCGGCGAAAAAACCTTTTCCGTCCAGTAAAAGCCTATGAGGGTTCGTGTATATGCAAGGCGCTTTCTTCCAGGCGGATAAGCTCCTTCCAATGCTTATGGTAACGTTCCAGCCGTTTTAAATCCTTTTCCCTCAGACTGGATAAACGCCGAATATTCATGTTATCGCTTAAATCGGCCAGTTTTATTTTGCGCGCCAGGGGGTTTTTCTTAAGGCGTTCGATGTAGGCTTCGTAGCTGTCCCGCTCATAGTGCGTCAACAGATCCACCACCTCCAGCACTTCGGGGCTGATGCCCTTTTCCGCCAGTTGCTCCAGCGTCCAGTCGGAATCTTCTATCACATCATGCAAAATAGCGGCGATTTTTCCGGGTATGGTGTCCATCTGCATCATCACCCGCAGGGGGTGTAATATGTAAGGTTCGCCGTTTTTCTGCTTTTGTCCGGCATGGGCCTGCAGGGCTATCTGCAGGGCCAGTTCCAAATCATCCATTATCCTCGTCTTCTCCAAAGGTTATCGCCAACAGCGTAATGTCATCCTGCGGCAGGCCGGGGGCGCTGTATTCGGTAACGGCCGTTATGATGCTTTGGCAAAGACGACTTACATCGCCGGATTTCTCATCGACCATGATCGCCGCCAGCCGCTCCTCGCCGAACTCCTTCATCCGGCCGTTGCGCGCCTCTACCACACCATCGGTATAAAGAAGCAAAACATCACCGTTTTGAAAGGAAACCCGTTGGGAGCGGTAGCTGTAATCGATGATGCCGATGGCCATGCCGGTAGAGGAGAGTTCCGTGATCTTGAAGGGGCGGCGCAGTAAAAACTGCGGATTGTGTCCGGCGCTGATATACTCGACCTCGCCGATACGGGTATTGATTTTGGCCAGGAACATGGTGATAAAACGGTCGGCGGTGGAGAGCTCCATGATCAACCGGTTGAGCTTTTTCATTACCAGGCTTAAATCCGAAGTAAACTCCAGATAGGCCTTGAGAGTGGCGTTCAGGGTGGAAACCAACAGAGCCCCGGGCACGCCCTTGCCGGAAACATCGGCTATGGCC
>JALXBH010000074.1 GCA_026991535.1 Calditrichia bacterium
GGCGGGCGCGTGTGTTGCATTGGTTGAATCCGAAAAAACGGCTATTATAGCTTCCTATGCCATGCCTGATATTTATTGGCTTGCGGTAGGGGGTAGTAACGGCCTTACAGAAGAGAAAGCGGCCATTTTAAGGGGTTATAGCGTTTCGCTTGCTTTTGATGCAGACGCGGCAGGCAGGGCGGCCACAGAGCGCACAATAAATCTATTAAACAGCCTTTCAATCCCTGCAAAATCATTAAACCTTTTTCCTGGGCGGAATGATGGCTATGATCTTGCGGATCATTTTATAAATAAGCTCCTATGGCTAAAGCAGGAAACCGAGAAGCTAAGCGCGCGCGATCTCCAACGATTTAAAGACATGGCAACTATTAAAGAAGAACGGGAAGGAATAGGAAGATATAAGGCGGAAATGATGGCATTAAAAGAGCTGAAAGGAATATAACCAATATGCAAAGTATGTATGAAGATGATGTAATCAATCAGATAGAAAACGAAACGCTTTCACATAAGGATATTTTTACCGGCGAAGAGCTTTTAAAAATGGATGTTACCGAACAGCCTTTATTGTGGAAGCCATTTTTCAGAGATACGGGCCTTCATATTATTACAGGAATGCCCGATTCCGGGAAAAGCCTTTTTTCATTGCAGTTTTGTATATCTGTGGCCTATGGGCTAAATGAGTTTTTAGGCTACCCATTAAATGTAAAGCATCAAAGGGCTATTTTTGTAGAAACGGAAGACGACCGGGATGATGTGGCCCTGAGATATAAAAAACAGGTTGGCGGCCTTAATTTACCCTCTACATATAGCAAAAATCTAAGATATTATTCCCCCTTAATCACAGACCACGCAAGTAAAATAAAAATGTTTGACACAATCCGGGAAATGCTAATTGATGACCCGGCGGATGTTGTGGCTATTGCTTCCCTGGGCGATGTTTTATTGTCGGACGACGGAAACAGCAACGCTAAAATGCGGGAAACCATGAACCATATAAACGCAATCGCCATTGAACAAAAAACCCTTATTTTGGTCGTTCACCATGTAAATAAAAGTGTATACGGTAAAAGCCCTACTCAGGCAGGGATTCAGGGAGCGGCGGCAATAGTGCAAAAGGCCCGGCTTGCTTGCCAGCTATCAAACGGGGATGATGGTCAGAAATATTTATCTTTTGTAAAGGGGAACCATTTAGCCTATAAATATAAGCAGGATTCCCTGATATTAGCACTAAACGAAAAAGATTTAGTGTTTAGGGCAACCGGGGAAAAGATTAAAACGGAGAACATAGAGAGCAAGCCAGCACATAACAAAAGGCGCGATATAGAATGGCATGAAGTATTTAACGGGCGGGATGTTTTACGCACCGGCGAGATTAAAAAAATATGCGGGGAGAAATATAAAATAAGCGGGGTAACCACCGGGCGAGCCCTAAAAGATGCCATTTCCGATGGATATTTGATTAAAGACGAACACGGCTTTTT
The DNA here is from genome assembly GCA_026991535.1 of Calditrichia bacterium. Lineage (GTDB taxonomy): Bacteria > Calditrichota > Calditrichia > Calditrichales > J004 > J004. The sequence goes on from JALXBH010000074.1 coordinate 1,482, forward strand.
TAAACTCTTAAATATAGATTAGCGCGATTTTGTTAAATGCGTTTAACAATATGATCAATCAATCATTTCTTAGGGTTTGATCTGATGATCATATGATCAATCAGGTGATCATATGATTGATCTTTTGATCATTTGACCGAAAAAACAGCGATTTAGCTTTGTGTTATTGTCTGATGTTTTGCGGGCAGGGGAAAAAGGACTTTTTTAGTATGCCTACCCTTAAAAATAGGTAAAATCGTAAAAAGGCGCTTAAATGCCTTTGTAATAGTTATCCTTTGTTCTATTGTAAAGCCATATAATAGGCGCGACGTAAACGATCAGAACCCCTAAACCAGCGAGGAAGTCCATAAAAGAAATATCCATAGCTTACCCCCTTCTTTTAATCATAAAATAAACAGAATGCGGCCAAAAGACAATTAGCGGCCATGTATTGTAAAAAAATCCTGGTAGATATATATTCCGGGTATCTATTTTTACAATATCGCGGTTATGCCAAAAAAACAAATAGACCCCATAATAAATAAAGCGACATTGCGGAATATTCTTATAGTTGTTGCCTGGGACACTCTCGGTAAATTTGACCTATCCAATAAAGAAAAATATAAAATAATTGCCGATGAATTTTTTCTATCCCCTGAGCGGATAAGGAATATTGTTTATGATAATACTTACAGGGCAATAATAAGTGAATTGAAATAGTTCACCATCCCCCAGGCAGGGGGTAAGAATCCCGTATATATGTATTTTGCGGGTAAAAATGAACAAAAAAAGAACCTTCTGCACCACACTACAAAATAAAAAAATATATATGGTATATTTACCATAAAATTATATTTTTCGGCGTTATTTCCAAAAATCCGGCCCTATTCCGGCCCCCAGGAAAACAATATTAATAGGCTTAAATCTTTTATTTATAAGTAGTTAGTATAGTATACAGTGCGTTGGATACGATAATGGTATAGATAAAGTTTATCTGAAATCGTTCAATAAACAACAGCACGCGTTCTCTGTGTTCATCAATCATAACAACTCCTTCACAAAGGGGCCTTTGACGACGGCCCCTTTTTTATTTGCTTCTCTTTTAAAACTTGTACGAGATTCCAAGCCGGATGTTTTTATTTTCTTTATTCTCTTCCACCGTTTGGGTGGTATAGATATAGTTGGCGCTGTTTTTCCAGGTGCCAACTGAGTAAGCCGCATTAAGCATGGTGTTCCTGTCCACGGCAAAGCCGAGCCCGGCACTGTAATAGATACGGTCATAATCCTTATCCAGGGTTTTATCGGCCGTGGGCACATACCGGTAGCCTCCGCGTAAAAATAGCGTTCTGTTGGCCAGGGCCAGCTCTCCACCTCCAGAATAACTTAATACGGGTTGAAAATCTTCACGAATTCTGTCATTTTCCAACAAAAGATCGTTATACTCGGCCGCGTCCCGGCCATCCGGCACATCGTAGCGCAGTTGCGACCAATCCGCGTAATCCACGGAACCGGACAATACCAGAACATCGCTTGTAAAGCTGAGACCGAGGTTAAACTGATAAGGCGTCCTGACAACATAATCGAAATTATAGCTGCCCAGATCATATTCATCCACCGGCACGGAAGGATCATCATAGGTTAGCGCATCGTTTTCCGACCAGTCCTCATTGATGGTAATGGCCACGGGAAAGGTGATGACCGTGGCCAGCTTTAAATGGGAAGAAAGATCGAACATACCCGAAAGCTTTACTTCCGTTCCGTTATAGTCCTGCCGCAGGTTTTGTTTATAGTCATACGCGTAAAAATCAAGCTGCGTATCCGTTAACTGGTAAAGATTATTGATGTCTGTTTGTGTATAGTTCAGCGTATAATCGCTTTTTCCGCCGTAAAAACTTATGCTGGCACCTGCCGTAAAACGGGGAGACAAAGCCAGCGCCCCGCCAAAGCTCCAGGCCTCCAGCCGCCCTTCCCGGCTGATGACATAGTCTTGCTGAACATTTCTGTCAAAACTATAAAAGCCATCATCGCCGTAATCAAAACCAATACCGTTACTTTGGGTATTATAGGCGGAAAATTTATTGAAATCATCGAAACCCTTCAGCACCTGGTAACCAAAGGCCAGCACAAAACTGCCGCGGGCCACATCAAAAGGGTAAGCCAGACCAATGCTATTTAGCCGCGTCGTTCTTTGATTGGAAAAAAGGTTACGGCTGAGATAGTCCGTGTTTTGGCCATAAATATCATGGGAAAGCGCCACGGAGAAGGAAGTCTTTTTCAGTTGGCCCAGCCCGGCCGGGTTCCAGTATAAGGCGGAATAGTCATCCGCCACGGCGCTGTAGGCATTACCCATGCCCATGGCGCGCACGCCAATCCCTTCAGGGTTTGAAGTCAGCTTAAGCGCCTCTGTCGCCGATTGTCCGTAGGCCGTTATCAGCCCTGTCAGTAGTATGGCTATTATCTTTTTCATGATGCTATCCTCGTTCCTTTATCTGTGTTTGCGCCCGGAGGAGGCTCTTCTGCCACCCGTGCTTCTCGAGGCGCCCGAACGTCCCGAAGATGAGGAACGCGGGCTGTAGGAAGAACGGGAGCGCCCACCCGAGGACCTGTAGCTGCTTCCACGCGGGGAGTGGCCGGATGAACGGGGCGTATAAGAAGAGCTTTTCTCTCTCCGTGTACTCTTTGTATAACTCCTTTTCGATGAACGCTTCACCGTGCTTTTGTTCTTTTTAACCGGCGCCACGGCCCGTGCCTTTTGCCTTTTCACCCGGGTGTTTCTTTCTTTTGTAATGGTTCCGCCTTTGCGATCCGAGGTCTTTCTCAACTCCGACCGTCTTTTAGGCAGGCGGTCTTTTTTGCTCATATCATAATAGCTGCGCTCATAGCGGCCCCTTACCTTGCCACGGGAGACTCTTTTTTCCCGCTTACCGGCGCGGCGTACATCGGTCAAGCGTTCTCCCCTTCTTGTCAGCCGTTTTTCACGATAGCGCTCCGTACCTTTCCTTACGGAAGTGCTTCTTCTTTTACGAACGTCCCTGTCCCGTCCCTGCTTGACGGTAACGGGCCTGACCGAAACAGGCCTTCTTCCCGCGCGCGGCGTTGTCGATACGATTGTTCCCGTAGTATTGCGCCCTTCACCAATACGACGACGCCTTTCTTTACGCGTGGTAGAGCCGTCCGTTGTAAAGGAACGCGCCTTCCGCGGCTTGGACGGCGTATAGGCATGACCGCCTCCATAATAGTAAGGATCGTAATAACCAACAGGATACCAGGGGTCATAATATCCCGGAAAAACACCGACCACCACGGTGGGATAGCCATAGGGGCCATACCAATAGTCGTCATACCAGAAGTCATAAGGAGCATAGGTATAGTAGTCCGAATAATAATCAAAATAGAACCCGTGCCGGAAGTGACCATATCGGTGCCAGGGTCTGTAGATGGAAGAAGTGTACCAGGGTGTATAGACGCTGTAACGGTAGGCCCGTACCGCAGGCAGAACGTTAATATCATATTCCGTGATATATATATCACCGTAATCGTCATAGCTTTCTTCCTGACCATAAAGATCATCATAGTCATAACCGTAGGCCTGGCTGCTGTCGGCTACGGTTTCCTGCCGCTCCTGATCCCGGGCCATGCGATAACGCTCTTCGCGCACCACGTAATCATTGGCCCGCTCTCTGGGAACAGCAAACTGCGTATAGCAGGATGACAGCACAAAAGATGCTATCAACGGTAGTGTGTATAAAAGTTTCTTTTTCATGACAACCTCGCAGTTTTTTTATTCAATATATTTATTACAATTTCCATGCCAGAAATAAGCAACAAGGTAAGCTGTTAAAAAACAACATGTAAGAAAATAATAAGAAGAATGCGATGTTAACTGTATTTACAATAAATAGAGGAAAGATAACTTTGTTTACTTATCCAGTTTATAATGGACGGCGCTTATATTATACCTTTTCAGCATTTTGTGCAGCCCCACCCGGCTTATGCCAAGCCGTTCGGCCGCTTTAAGGATATTTCCCGAGGAGGATTTCAGGGCATCGCCGATCATTTGCTTTTCCAGCTCTGCTATGGCCTCCTTCATGGGCCTGTCTCCGGGAACAATAAGCGGTGAGGTTGTTTGTTTTAATCGTTCCGACAGCAAATCAACGGTTAAGGGAGCACCATCGTCCACCAGGGTTACCACACGTTCAATCTCATTTTCCAACTCCCGTACATTACCGGGCCAGGAGGCGTTTTTCAGAATTTCCAAAAAGGCCGGTTCTATACCCGCAATGTTTTTACCGATACGGCGTTCATACTTTTCCTTAAAATAATGGACCAGATCCGGGATATCCTCACGTCGTTCACGCAAGGGGGGGAGTTGTATGGGAAAAACGTTGAGCCGGTAATATAAATCTTCGCGGAAGGTTCCCTCCTTCACGCCTGCTTTCAGGTCGCGGTTGGTGGCGGCGATGATACGTACATCCACTTTTATGGTTTTCATGCTGCCCAGGGGCTTAATCTCCCCTTCCTGCAAAACACGTAACAGGCCCAGCTGCAGGGCGGGCGTGGTATCGCCAATTTCATCCAAAAAGATGGTGCCGCCATCCGCTTGTTCAAAAAGCCCCTTTTTGTTGTCCACCGCTCCGGTAAAGGCGCCCTTTACATGACCAAACAATTCGCTTTGCAACAAAGTATCGGGAATGGCGCCGCAATTTTGAACGACAAAAATTTTATCTTTTCGGTTACCGTTGTAATGAATCATTTTGGCCAGCATCTCCTTGCCCGTACCCGTTTCCCCCAAAAGCAAAACCGTTGTTGGCGTGTTCATCACCTTGCGAATCAACTTGAACACCCGTTGAATGGCCGGGCCGTGCCCCACAAAATTCCCCAATTGCAGCTGCTGCTCCACCTCCTGCTTAAGCAGGATATTCTCTTTGGTTAAACTTTGATTAGCCTGTTCCAGTGCCTTTTGCAACTCTTTATTTTGCCGGGCCATTACATAACGTTCAACGGCGTTATCCACAATCATGATCAGCTCTTCCGGCTCAAAGGGCTTGGATATATACTGGTATATTCCGGCCCGGTTGACGGCATCTATGGAAGCATTAATATCGGCATAGCCGGTGATCAGGATACGTACGGCCTCCGGTTGCAGCTTAATGCTCTCTTCCAAAAAACTCACCCCGTCTTTTCCGGGCATACGCTGATCGGAAATAATAACGGCCACCCCATTCTCCTTTAAAATGGTCAGGGCCTCTCCTGCTCCAGGAGCGGTAAATACCCGATATTTTTTACGAAAAAGCCTGCGTAGGGTATTAAGAATTTCCGGCTGGTCATCCACTATCAGTATTGCAGTCTCAGACATGATTATTTTCTCCATTCAGCGGCAATGTGACATGAAAAGAGGCGCCCCCCCCGGGGTCATTTTCCACATAGATGTCACCACCGTGCTTTTTTATAATATTGTGGCTTACGCTTAAGCCCAGGCCGGTGCCCTGATCCACCTCCTTGGTGGTAAAAAAGGGATCGAATATTTTCGATCGTATCTCCTCCGGTATGCCCGGCCCGCTGTCGCTAACAATGATTTCAAAACTGTTTTCATCCAGACGGCGGGTTTCTATCCTCAGCACTCCTTTATATGACATGGCCTGCAAGGCGTTGCTCATAAGGTTGATCAATACCTGGTTCAACTGTCCGGGATTGCACATTACCGGTTCGTCAAAACCTATATGCTTCTCCACCCGTACTTCATCACCGATTTGGGTTTTCAACATTTTCAAACACGTGTCTATCAATTCCGATGGTCGAATTTCTTTGTATTCGGCCTGATCAAGACGCGAAAAACTTTTTAGATCCTGCACGAT
>JALXBH010000075.1 GCA_026991535.1 Calditrichia bacterium
GGCAAAAGGCCGATTCCCTGTTTATACACCTGGTCGACTGGGACAGCCTGAAAAGTTATCCCCTGAAGGGAAGCGGATTTCCCGCCTCGCTGAACCCGGCCGTGTACCATCCGGCGGATAGGCGCCTGCTGGCCATGGCCATGGATATGCAGCATGACAGTCTGTTACAGGCCTGTTCACGGGAATGGAAGAGCTATTTCAAGACCCTGGAAAATGTGTACATAAAAGGGCAACGGCGCCTGTTTAAGAAGATGATCCGGCTGCACCAGGCCTGGAATCCCCGTAACCGGCATTTAAAGGAGGCCGATATCGAATTTGTGGTCAGCACGGAATCGGCCCGGTTTATAAAAGGTCTGCAAAACGGATATGTGGTTGCCATATTAAGCCAGTTGCAGGAAAACAAACAGTTGAAAAACGGCTGTACCATGCTGAAAGCGAAAGGGCTGGCCTACTACAGCCGTGTATATCTGTCCGCATTTAGCGCCGTGCTGGAGAAAAGGCTGAACGGGGTAACCGGATCTTTATGATACTGATACTCGACAATTATGACTCCTTCACCTATAATATCGCCCATATGCTCGGCGGGCTGGGACTGGATTGCCGGGTGGTTGCCAATGACGCCATAACCGTTGAGGAAATCGAAAAGGGATATCAGGCCCTGATCATCTCTCCCGGACCGGGGAATCCCGACCAGGCGGGAATCAGTATGCGCGCCATCCGTCATCTGGGGCATAAAATGCCCATACTCGGTGTCTGCCTGGGGCATCAGGCCCTGGCGCAGGTTTTCGGAGCGGAAATTGTACCCGCTCCCGCTGTGTGTCATGGTAAAACCTCCCGGGTATGGCATAACGGCCGGGGTCTTTTTAGCGGATTGCCGCAACCGTTGCGGGTGATGCGTTACCATTCGCTCATGGTGAAAAAAAGCAGTCTGCCCGCCGAACTGGAAGTGTCGGCCCATACGGAAGACGGGGTGATCATGGCTCTGCAACACCGCTCCCGGCCCTTGTGCTCGGTACAGTTTCATCCGGAGTCCGTTTTAAGCGAGGCCGGTGAAAAACTGTTTAGGAACTTTTATGATCACGTGGTGAAAACGACGGATTGTTTGTCCGGGGAAGAGCGGGCCATGGAGCAAGCGGTTTCCTGAGCAAGGTCTTAAACGCTTTTGCAATTAAAAAACATGAAAAAGGGGGATGATATGTTGTCCGCACGTGCCGCACGTTTAAAGGAATCGGCCACGCTAAAGGTCTTTGGCGCCGCCAAGCGCATGATCGCCGAAGGGATTGATGTGATAAACCTGTCCATGGGTGAACCGGACTACAATACCCCGGAGCACATCAAGGAAGCGGCCATTCAGGCCATAAAGGCCAACCATACCCATTATACGGTGAACCGGGGCATTCTGCCCCTGAGGGAAGCGGTGGCCAAAAGATTAAAGGAAGACTTTAACGCCGACTACACCCCGGAGCAGATTCTGGTATCCAGCGGAGCCAAGCAATCGCTGTTTAATACCATCATGGCCCTGGTGGATGAAGGGGATGAGGTGTTGTTGCCCTATCCCGCCTGGCCCACCCACCCGGAAGCCATCGGCCTAGCCGGCGGAAAAGTGGTGGCTCTGCGCACCCGGGAGAAGGATGATTTTAAAATAAATGCGCGACAACTGGAAGAGGCTATCACCCCCAAAACCAAAATGATCCTGTTCAGCAATCCCATCAATCCCACCGGGATGGTATACAGCGAGGATGAGCTGACCGCCCTGGTGGACGTTTTGAAAAAACATAATATCTTTATACTGGCCGATGAGATTTATGCCCGCATGTGTTATGATGGTTTTAAATTTCGCAGCCTGGCCACCTTTCCGGAAATAAAGGAACAGGTGATCCTGGTACAGGGGGTTTCCAAGGCCTATGCCATGACCGGCTGGCGCATCGGTTTCAGTTGCGGCCCGCAGGCGGTGATAAAAGCCGCCGACAAAATACAGGGTCACAGTACCTCCAACGCCTCCAGCATTGCCCAGTACGCGGCCCTGGCCGCCGTATCCGGTCCGCAGGATTCCCTGGATGAAATGCTGGCAACTTATACCAAAAGGCGGAAGTACATCATGGAACGTTTCTCGGCCAT
>JALXBH010000076.1 GCA_026991535.1 Calditrichia bacterium
AACCAACCCTCGGCCAAAAAGCCATATCGGATGTTTTAAAAAAGGCCGAACAGGAAATGAAAAATCAACTGAAAGAAAAAAGTATAGCGGATCTGATTGCTGATATAAACAACTGATTTTTTTTGGTAAAACTAAACATAAAACATATAAAGTTTATTTATAATATACAAAAAGGAGGACTTATGTCTGATACCATCACCTTTATCAAAACAATCCTGCTTACGGCTTTGATGTTCGGCGGGCTGTATGCTCAGGAAAAAACACGTTTTTCCCTGGAAACGGATCCGGCCACCTTTGCCTTTAACGGTTATGCCCTGCATGCCCGCGTGGCCCCGGCGGACTGGCCCCGTATCCGTCTGGGTGCCGGGGTATACTCCATGAAGTTTCCCGCACTGTTCGTCAATATCAACCCGGATAACGCCGACAAAGGCTGGGAAGTCCAACTGAAAACCGGAATCGGTTTTTTCAGCGAATATTTTTTTAACGCGGAGCGCTCGGCCTGGCTGGTTGGCGGTCAGCTTGCCTGGCAAAACTACATCCTTAAAAACGACGCCAGCCCCGGAGCGCGGGCAGACTATTCCATTGTGTTGCTTATGCCCTATGTGGGCTATCGCTGGTTTCCGCTGGAAAACGGTTTTTATGTGCAACCCTGGGCGGGGCTGGGTTATGCGAAAAAAGTGCGGGGTTCCTCGCGTATCGACAGCCGCGCATACAAAGTTTCCCCCCTTTTGCCATTTATCACGGTGCATTTGGGATACCGCTTTTGACGATGTGCCTGAAACGCCCGTTTGTTCGCGCGGGCCTCTAACTGTAAAGGAGAAAAATGAAAGAAAAAAATAGCGCCCGCTTTTTCCGCGCCCTGCAGGACGCGCCCTGGTATGGAGATTTTCTGGCCCCGATAACGGAAGAATTGCTGCAACTCCCGGAAAGGGCGCGTATACTGGATGTGGGTTGCGGGCCCGGTAAGTTGATGGAAGAGGTGTTAAAGGGCGGGATGTATCGTTTTACCGGCGCGGATATAAACCGGGAGATGTTAAAAGAGGCCCGCTCGCGACCCCGGTTGCGGGATGTGACCCTCATTCCCCTGGAAAAAGGAGCGCCCCTGCCCTTTAAGGAGGGGGAATTCGACGCGGTGGTCTTTTGCTCGTTGCTGTTTTTACTGGAGGAACCCTTGTTTTTGCTCAGGGAGGCCCTGCGTCTTTTGCCCTCGGGCGGGAAGGTTTTTATCCTGACCCCCAGCGGAAAAAGAAGGCCTTTGTTGCCGGGGGTCGCGCTGTTACGCCCGGCCAACGCCAGCTTTTGGCTTTGGCGCAAGGCCACCCGTGGGCGGGGACGAAAATGGGCTTCAGCTTCGGTTGTGGAAAAGCTGGCCGGAGAGCAGGGACGACGCTATGCCAAAACCGATGTATTTCAAGGAATGGCAGTTATGGAGACATTGGAAAAATGATGTGATCATAAAAATCCGCGGCCGGAAGGCGGGAGAGGATATCCGGTGTGTCACCCGGAAGACGCTCTTATCTTTTTGTGGCAAACATGGTCGGGAATTGTTATCTTGACATATGTTATATATAGCTAACAAGACCGTCATCGTAAAATAAGGATCGGGACCAAGGTGTATTTTAAGATCATGCTCATTGTGCATATCCTCGGCGCCACCGTTTGGGCCGGCGGCCATATCGTGCTGGCCACGCTAATCTTACCGGAAGTGTTGCGTAAAAAAGATGCGCGTCTTCTTTTGTCTTTTGAGGAAAAGTATGAACGCATCGGTATGCCGGCCCTGTTAATCCAGATCATCACCGGCCTGTGGATGGCCTATTACTATCTGCCCGACCCTAGAGGCTGGTTTACCCTGCAAACCAGCCTGTCAGTTCATATCGTTATCAAGTTGTCATTGTTGCTGGCCACTGTCCTGCTGGCTGTGGATGCCCGCTTTCGCGTTGTGCCGCGCCTCTCCCGGGAAAACCTGACCGATATGGCCTGGCACATCATCGGCGTTACCATTCTGGCCGTAGTGTTTGTCATTACGGGGGTCAGTCTGCGTACCGGCGGTCTTTTTTAGTCCGCATGCTAACCGCACTTGTGATTATTCATCATCTCGTGTTTCCGGCCGTTTTTTTCATGGTATCCGCGCAGGGTGTCGTAGCTTTTAACCTGCTTCGGGCTCAATATCTTTTTTTGGGTTAAATGCGCCTTCAGGTGAATGTAGCGCAAACTGCTTTGAATCGTGCCGATCTTTGTCAACAGGGCCCTGAGGTTCTCTTCATTTACCTTTCCGCTGTCAAAGAGCCGGTTAAGTTCCCTTTCCGCCTCTACCAGTTTTTTACCGAGGGGAACGGCCTCTTTTTTCATCTGCCCGAAAAGTTGTTTTGTTTGCCGTATTTGATCCGCGGAAAGTTCCAGCTTTTTGGCCAGGTCGAGTACATGTTTGGGGCCGGGGTAGTGGTTCAGCTCCGCCGCCTTGGCCAGCCCCATGCCCTTACCGCTCAGATAGCCCTCCACCTCCGCCGCGGACAGGGTTTTTATGGCGCGGTTTTGCTGACCGGCATATTCAGAGGTTTGAGCCAACAGGCTGCCGTTCATTAAAATTAAAAAAAGAAAAAGGATTCGCATACAGACTTCTCTCCTTTAAGGGTTTTTCATTTACCCGGCCGTTTACACGGCGCGGGCGCGTTGACCGTCAACGCCTTGCTTTCTGTCAGATTCAACTTTTACCACTCTTCCAGTCCCAGCTTTTGTATCCGCGACCAGATTGCCCCCTTGGTACGCTCCAGCCTTTGGGCCATCTCGGCCATACTTTTTCCCGTGCGGTGCATAACGGTAAGCTCCATGTCCTGTTCTTTTGTCCAGCGCTGATAGGCGCCCCGCCGCCGTTCGCGTACGGTTCTGTGCTGTTCTTTTTTTTCGCCATAGATATTCTTGCGCTTGTCTTTTTTATCCGTCAGGCTTTTGGCGATGACGCGGATCGCATCACTGCGCGGGTAAACTTCCGGCAACAGACTTTCGGGAATGGACAGCAAGTGGCGGGTGCGGGTAACCGCTACATATAAAATGTTAACCTCCTCGATAAGCCGCGCGGGGTCGATGCTTTTAGAGGTATCGGCCAGCAGTTTTTTTATCCGGCTTTCACTTATAAAATCGTTAACCAGTTCCACCGTGTCATACTCCATGCCCTTGCAGCGGTGCACTGTGGAAAAAATAACATCGGCCTTGTCCTTATCCCCGTCGGCCACATGTTTTTCCTTAATGCGCGCAAGGATGCCCGGAATTTCGTTGCCATACTCCCGGACGATATCGATCATCAGGCCAAGCTGCACATCATCGGTTTTTTTAACATACTCTTCCAGATCATCCAGCCCCTTCATTTCGGAAATAAGCTTATCCCGTATGCGCGCGCGATTGCCATTATAGAGATTGAGAATATCATACAGCGAGGCGCCGTCGTCGGCATAGGTATAGGAATTAATGTTACCCTCAAAATAAAGGCCTCCGGTCTGGCGATGTTCGGTAATATAGTCGATGGCGCGCACCAGCAGACCCAGGTTACCGCGCGCCAGAATCGCTTTTGTTCGGGTGGCCCGGGAGCGGCCCCGCCCGCTTATTTTTACCGGCGTGTGATCCCGGATATGGCTTTTCCAGTCCAGAATTCCCCGTGCCAGAAAGGCGATTTCGGGGCCAAAGCGAAAACTGTTGGTCAGCGGCAGAGTGGCGAAATCTGTTTTTTCCAGGGAGTTTATGGCGTGGCGCCAGCCGTATATCTGCTGGTGGCTGTCGCCGACAATAACCTTGGTGGCTTTTTGTCTGAGAAAAACATCCAGCATGGCCGGAGAGGCGTCCTGCCCTTCATCGAACAAAATATAGTCATAGGGCAGCTCCGGCCGGCTGAGTTGAAATTTTTTCAAATAAAAATCATGGGGGATTTCTATCTCACCCCGATTCATTTTGGCAAGTAGCAGGCGCGTCTGTTTTTCAATATAACCGTAAAAGCGTTCCACAAAAGCCCGCGCTTTTTCGTCCGCCACAACATCGGCATAATTAATATCCCTGATTTTTTCCGCGGGACTGTTGCAAAAATAGCTGATAAACTTATTGATATGGCTGGCCACCACATACTGGCCGTGTTTTTCTCCCTGAGAGTTCAGGCCAAGCAGGGCGACGATTTCGTGGGTTTTGTAACCGTTGTTTTTCAGGCGGTAACCGTGCCTGTACACGATACGCTTATAGGCCAGCGAGTGGGCGGTTTCTACCGTAACCCCGGCCAGACCTTCGGCGACAAAGCGTTTTTGCGCTTCCAGCCGCACCGATTTATTAAAAGCCAGGTAAAGAATTTTACTGTTACCCGGTCTGCCGCGGGCGTATTCGATAAGGGTGGTTGTTTTTCCGGAGCCGGCCACGGCGTTTATTTTTATATCGCCATGGGACTCTATGATGGCCTTTTGCTCATCCGTAAAATTTATTTTCATAAGAACCGGGCTTTACGCCTAAAAGCCGTTTGTATTTTCCTCTTCTTCAAAAGCATGACAAATAAACTCCTCGCCCTCTTTTTGGTCTAAGCGGGTAAGGGTGCACAGTATCTCTTCCCCGGGATCATTGTTTTTTTTACAAATCAGGCACAATCCCGGAACGGGGATCAGATTGGGATCGAGTTCATTGCCGTCATCATCGAAATAGGGCATTTTCCAAAAGTCCTGTTTTGGGAGGCTCACCAGGCGGGCGGTATAGCTTTCCGTTTGCGGTCATAGCGCCGGATAAAGATAAAACCGGCCACAAAGCCCCCCACATGCGCCAGCCAGGCCACGCCGCCGCCACTGCCGAAAAAGGAAAAAAAGGCGTTATATACCTGCATCAGAAACCAAAGACTAAGGATGATGGCCGCCGGGATGCGTACCAGAAAAAAGAAAAAGATCAAAACGGCCACCCGGTTACGCGGAAACTTGATCAGATAGGCACCCAGCACGCCGGAAATGGCGCCGCTGGCTCCCACCATGGGTACCGTGGACAGGGGGGAAAAAACAATCTGCATCAATGCCGCGCCGATGCCGACGATAAAGTAAAAAAGCAGATAGCGCACATGTCCCAGGTAATATTCAATGTTATCACCGAAAATCCATAAATACAACATGTTGCCCCCCAGATGCCACAGGCTTCCGTGTATAAACATGGATGTGAAAATATGTGTCAGCGGTGTAATGGTAAACAAGCCGGTAACCACTTCGCGGGGGATAAGGCCATAGGCGTTAAAATAGGCGGCCAGGGCGGCCGGATCGCCGGGCTGCCGCATGTAAAAAATAACATTAAGGGCAATCAGGGCGTAGTTGACATAGGGAACATAGTTCCGCGGGCTGTCGTCGGAGATGGGTATCATACGGACCTCTATTTTATAAAAACGGTGCGGGTTTCCCGGCGAACATTCCCGGCACGGTCTTTAACCGTAACTTCCAGCCGGTGCGCTCCCTTTTGCGGCTTAAAATGCAGGCGGCTGGTAACGCGATGCCGCTCAAAGTCCCACTCCGGTAAAAGGAAGCGCCCATTCCAGGAAACATGGATGTTGCGTTCACTGCCGATACCGGAGAGCGAATCCTGCGTATGGAAGACAATCTCTTTTTTCGGATCGAAAACAACGCTGTCCGCCGGGCTGTCCCACTTCAGCTCCGGAGCCACGGTATCGGCGGCTAAAACAAAGGTGCCGAAGCGTTTCATTTTCAGGCGCAGATAGTTACCGTCCAGGGAATCTCCGCCCCAAAAAGAGAGACGGTTGCCCTTCAGGCCGTAGGCATGCACATGTTTCCAGCGTTTCAGGCTGCTGTCAATGCGGATATCCGCGGTCAGGGCCTTTCTTAAAATCCGCCCGCCGCCATTGATCCGGTAAAAAACAGAACTTACGGGCGTGCGAAACAATGTATCCGACTGTGCAGACTTTTGCAAGGCCAGCAACAGGGTATCGTAAACGCCGCGGGCCGGATGTATGAGTCTTAAGGCGTCATTGAAAAAAGAGGCGCTGTCGCTCCGCCCCGGATAGAGCGGCCAGAGTTGTAACAAGCTGTCTTTCAGAACCCGGCTTTGGTGCCGCCATTGCAGACGGTTGGCGCCCGTCTTAAAGCGTTCGGCCCGGATCGTCAGTTGCTGGAAGGGGGCATAGGCCGGGTAAAACCGGCGGCCATCCCCACTAAGCAGCTCACTGCCGGGAGGGCTGTTCCACAGGGAAAGGGTGAAAAACTTACCCTGATGGTCGATTGTCCAGCGCGCCTTGTCAGCCGCGGTTTCCGGTTGAACGGCATAGAGGGGGCTTCGTCTGCCGTCGGCCTCCAGCAGCCACAGGGAATCCCGAGGACTTGCCAGGGGAAAACGCACCGCCATCCCTTGCGAGTCGGGGAAGCTCATTTCAAAATAGTCGATACGGCGCAGCTTGTTTTCAGCGGTTCCGCTGTAAAAATGAAGTTGATGAACCCCGCGTGGCGGCGCCGTTTTAACGTAAAGCGTACCGTTCAGCCGCGTAACCGCGTAAACGGCCGGCAGTGGCGGCTCTGGCTTTATGGTCAGGGAAACACGGGACGTATTGCCTTTGTAGTCCCTGGCTTCCAGGCGCAGATGCTTGCTGCTGTCGGTGATATGCAGGATACCGTTGCCCGCCGGACGGCGATACAGGGGCAGCGTATTATAAGGGTCAATATACAACTTCTGAAAGCGGCCCCTGCCGGGCACCTTTAGTACAAAGATTTCCACCTGGGCTGTTTTGGAAAAGGGCATCACGTCAAAGGTTTGGTGAAAGATTTCCCGTTTGTCCGCGTACAGGCGCGTGCCGTAAAAAGCCAGCTTATTGTATACCCCGTCGGCCAGATCATAACCGCTGAGCGCCAGCCCGATGCGTCCCCGGGCCGAAAGGGGCTCGGCCGGGATATAGCGTGCTCCGGCCTTTTTAAGGGCAACGATGGCTGTTTCATGGCGTCCGTTAACGGTGCTGGCCGCATCCAGCGGAATAAGCGCCAGTGATTTTAACACCGGCGCCCGGCTGTCCTTAACACGCGGGTAAAAACGCAGGGGATTGAGCGGCTCGTTGTTCTTATTGCGCACTTCAAAATGCAGATGAGGCACGCCGATGCCCGTCTGGCCCGTATAGGCGACGATATCGCCCTTTTTCACCTTATAATTTTTAGGCCATATCTCCACGGCGTAACGTTCCTCGCGGATTTGCTTGTCGAAAATCATCTTCTCCAGCGGGGCGGTAAAGCGTTGCAGATGATAATAGACGGCAATGCGGCCATCCTTTAGCCGCAGGTATAGCGCCTTGCCGCCGCCAAAGGTGGATATGCGCACCCGTTCCACCACGGCATCCTCCACGGCGTAACAGGGGTAGCCTTCGCGGTTCCAGGTTTTGATATCGATGGCGGCATGAAAATGACCGGGGCGGTATTCACAAAAGCTGGAAGAG
Source organism: Calditrichia bacterium (assembly GCA_026991535.1). Taxonomy (GTDB): domain Bacteria; phylum Calditrichota; class Calditrichia; order Calditrichales; family J004; genus J004. The sequence goes on from JALXBH010000076.1 coordinate 7,427, forward strand.
AGGTAAGGGCTGGCGTTGGTGGGCCACAGATAGTCCTGGGCTCCGGCCAGGGAAAAAAAAGCAATGAAGAGCAAAAAGGTTTTTTTCATGTTAAATCGGTTGCATATCCTTTGGGTATTTGTCCGGCGCCGGATTTCACGTTGGGCGGATAAGACAATTTAGAACCGGAGCAAATGAGCATCAAACTTTATCTGCCGGAAAAAGGCCTGTGCGCTTTTGTCGTAAATTTTTGCAAAAACTTCACTTCCGGCTCATTCTTTTATATCTTACACTTTCTAATTTTTTAAAGGAGAAACCGTGCCACAACCGGGGATCGAGACACTTTTCAGCAACCAACGGGAATACTTTAATACCAACCTGCGTGGCGCGCCGGTATCCGCGCGCATTAAAAAGCTGAAAAAGCTGCGCCGCTGGATATTGGATCACCGCACGGAGATTATTGCCGCCCTGCAGGCCGATTTCGGCAAGCCGGCGGTAGAGGTGGAACTGAGCGAAACCAAAGTGGTGCTCAAGGAGATCGACTTTGCCCTGAACCATATCCGCTCCTGGAGCCAGACCCGGCGGGTGCCCACGCCGCTGGTGCTTTTTGGCGCCCGTTCCTCCATACGGGTGGAACCCAGGGGGGTGGTGCTGATCATCGCGCCCTGGAATTTTCCCTTTAACCTGACCATCGGCCCACTGGTTTCGGCCCTGGCCGCCGGAAACGCCGTGATGCTTAAACCCTCGGAATTCACGCCCCATGCCACGGAGTTGATGAGCGGCATGATTGCCGAACTGTTCCCGCCACGGGAGGTGGCCCTGGTAACCGGCGACGGCGAGCTGGCCGCCCGGCTGACCCGTCTGCCTTTTGACCATATCTTTTTTACCGGCAGCCCGCGGGTGGGGAAGATGGTGATGCGCGCCGCCGCCGAAAACCTCACCTCCGTCACCCTGGAGCTGGGCGGGCAGAATCCGGTGATTGTGGATGAAAGCGCTTTGATTCCGCAAACGGCCCGCCGCATCCTGTATGGTAAAATGCTCAACGCCGGGCAATCCTGCGTGGCGGCCAACTATCTGTTTGTGCATCGTTCCGTGGCCGGCGCATTAAAGGAAGAGCTGAAGAGGCAACTGTCCGCCGTTCTTTCCGCTTCGGATAACACCGACCGGCCCATGGCCCGGCTGGTGGACAGCCGCCATATGGAGCGGGTGGAAGAGTTGCTGGACGACAGCCTGAATTCGGGGGCGGAAGCGCTTAATGATTTTGAGCGCGACCGGCAACAGGCCCTGCTGTCGCCCGTACTGTTGTGGGATGTGCCCGCGGAGGCACAAATCATGAAACAGGAGATATTCGGCCCCGTCTTGCCGGTGATGGTATATGATGAGCTGGATGCGCTGATCGAATACCTGCGGCGGAAACCGCGTCCCCTGGCCTTGTATATCTTTTCCCGCCGTCGCAAAAACATAAACAGGATCATAAACGGACTTTCTTCCGGCGCGGTGGGCATTAATGAAACCACCGCCCACTTCTTCAATCCGCATCTGCCTTTTGGCGGCGCCGGCTATAGCGGCATCGGCCAGACCCACGGCTATTACGGCTTTATGACTTTCAGCCACAGCCGCGCGCTGTTTAAACAACCGGCGCGCTTTGCCGGTATCGATCTGGTGCGGCCACCCTACACCCGGTTTGTAAAAAAAATTACGGATTTTATTGTGCGCTATTTGTAAATTGTGCTTTGTCTAAAAAATGGAATAAAAAATGACCCCTTACGAAATTATAGCGCTAAAACGCGATGGCCATGAGCTGAGCGCGGCACAGATAAAATTTTTAATCGACAGTTACACGGAAGGCACCCTGACCGATTACCAGATGGCGGCCTGGCTGATGGCCGCATTCATACGCGGCCTGAACAGCACGGAAAAACACGCCCTAACCCAGGCCATGCTGCACAGCGGCTCCGTGGCCGATCTTTCGGCCATTCCCGGCATCAAGGTGGATAAGCACAGTACCGGCGGCGTGGGCGACAAGGTTTCCATTATTCTGGCGCCGGTGGTGGCCGCGGCGGGCGTGCCGGTGCCCATGATTTCCGGCCGCGGTCTGGGGCATACCGGCGGCACCCTGGATAAGCTGGAAAGTATCCCCGGTTTCAAGGTGGATTATGACCTGGCGGCCTACGAACAGATCATCCGTGAAATTGGTGTTTGTCTGATCGGTCAAACCCGTGAAATCGCTCCCGCCGATAAAAAAATCTATGCCCTGCGCGATGTGACGGCCACGGTGGAGTCCATCCCGCTCATCTCCGCGTCCATTATGAGCAAGAAGCTGGCCGAGGGTATCGACGCCCTGGTGCTGGATGTGAAGACGGGCAGCGGCGCCTTTATGAAAAAAATGGAACAGTCGGAAGAGCTGGCCAAAAGCCTGATCGAGATCGGCGAGGCGGGCGGTAAGCGCACGGTGGCCTTTATCACCAACATGGATGAGCCGCTCGGTAACAAGGTGGGCAACTGGCTGGAGATCGAGGAGTGCATCGATGCCCTGCGCGGCAACGGGCCGGAGGACTTAATGGAGGTAACCCATCATCTGTGCGGGGCCATGATCTGGCTGGGCGGCAAGGCGGCCGGTCTGGATGAGGGCATGGCGATTTCGCGGGAGATGATCTGCGGCGGCCGGGCCATGGAAAAATTTTTACAGATCGTAAAAAGGCAACAGGGGGATACGGAGATGATCGAACATCCCGAAAGATATCCCCGGTCGGCTCACAGCCTGGAGGTAAGCGCGGCGGCGGCAGGCTGCGTGGCGGCCATCGATACCACCGCCGTGGGCATTGCCGGCGTGGAGCTGGGCGCGGGCCGCATGAAGCAGGAGGATGTGATCGACCCCAAAGCCGGCATCCATATTCATAAAAAGATCGGTGACGCCGTACAAAAAGGCGATGTGCTGGCCACCTTGTACGGTGATGATCCCGAAGGCATAAAACAGGCGGCTGCCCGTCTGACAAAGGCCTATACTCTGGGCGCCGGGGCCTGTGAACGTCCGAAGCTGATCCTCAAATATCTGGATAAGGAGCACGTGTAATCTGTTTATGGGTAAACTGACCAAAAAGCAGCAGGAAGCCATTAAATATAAGCTGCGCGATAAGTTCAACCGGCGGGAAAAAGCGGACATGGTACATGCCGGTGATGTGCCCAAATATATCCGCAAGCGTGTTCCCTATATCCGTCGTCTGAGCCGCAATCTGGATCAGGTGCTGATCGTGGCCTCCTTTAAAAGCCCCGATCTTAAACCCGGACTGATTGACCGCCTGTTGGTGATGGCCGAACTGGAAGAGGTCGAAGCCGTCATCTGTTTGAACAAGGCCGATTTGCTGGATAATCCGGCGGAGGCGGAAAATATCGCCGCCATCTACCGGAATATCGGCTATCCGGTGGTCATCACCTCCGTTGTAACCGGGCAGGGGGTAAAGGAGCTTCAGCGTATGCTGCAGGGCAAGCGTTCGGCCCTGGCCGGCCATTCCGGCGTGGGTAAAAGCAGCCTGCTCAATGCCATGCACAAGGATGTTCAGGTGGCCGTGGGCGAAGTCAGCTATTCCAACAACAAGGGCCGCCACACCACCACCCAGGTTAAAACCTACACCCTGGACGAGGAGACGGAGTTGATCGATCTGCCCGGTTTAAAGCATGTCGATTTTTTTGATATCCACCGCGACGAAGCCCGCTTTTACTACCGGGAATTTCTTGATTATGCCGAAGGGTGCAAGTTCAGCAATTGCCTGCACCTCAGCGAAAAGTCCTGCGCCGTTAAAGAGGCCGTGGAGGCGGGCCGCATCGCCCGCGAGCGCTATCGTTCCTACGAACAGTTTGTAACCACGCTGGAATAAGCTTAAAAGAACTCTATGCCCCGGGGTGCGGAACCGAGCATCACCCAAAGCCGCGGAGGCATAAAGGATTTTGTAAGTGCCCTGCCCGCCGGTTTTACCGTTCCACAAGAAAACAAAACGAATATTTATTTTTCTTAACGTCTTTGTGCCTTGGTGTGAGTTTTAATCACACAAGTTGAGGCGGTACACAAGATTTTTGCCATAATATCGACCACCTGCAGGGTATTGTTTCAGGATTAAATAAAACGACCCGAGAGAAAAGGCAACTTAAACTCAAACCGGGAGGAGATAGTGAAGCCGCCGAAGATTTTGTTAACGATACTGTTTATTCTTGTTCAATTCTGTCTGACACCTGATATATATGCCAATAATTTAAGCGTGGCCAATATTTCTCTTACCGGAAAAAACGCCGCCAGCGATTATGTTCAGGTTCAGTTTGACCTGAGCTGGGAGAACTCCTGGCGTGACGATGTGAACCATGATGGTGTTTGGATTTTTATCAAGTTCCGCGTGGGCGCCGGCGACTGGACGCATGCTACCATTGCCGCCACGGGACACAGCCTTCCCGGTGGGGACAGCCTGTTGGTGGGTAACACGGGGAGTACGGGAAAGGGCGCTTTTATATACCGCGCGGCCAGCGGCAGCGGCAATGTCAGTTACAGCTCGGTGCAACTGCGCTGGAGCTATGGTCTGGATGGCGTGAATGACAATGATTTGGTAACGGTTAAGGTTTTTGGCGTTGAAATGGTTTATGTACCCCGGGGGCAGTTTTATCTTGGAGACGTCAACGCCAACAACGCCTATAATAACTTTTACACCTATGGCACGGACGGTCCCTATCAGGTTACCTCGGAAAGCGCCATCACGGTTGGGACAAGTTCCGGCAATCTGTATTATGCCGCCGATGTGAGCGGCGGGGGTGATCAGAGTGGGCCGATCCCCGTCGATTTTCCCAAGGGTTACGATTCTTTTTGGAGCATGAAATATGAAATAACACAGGGGCAATACACCGACTTTCTTAACACCCTGACCCGCAGCCAGCAAAACACGCGCACGGAAACCGATGTATCGACCGATGCCATAACAAATATCTATGTAATGACCAATTCCCAGACTGTGAGCCAGAAAAACAATATCGTTTGCCCTTCTTCCGGCAACGGAACCTTTTACCCGGTTACTTTCTCCTGCAGCACCCCCGATTATGCCGCCAACTATCTCAGCGCCGATGATGTTGCGGCCTATCTGGATTGGGCGGCCTTGCGGCCGATTACCGAGCTGGAGTTTGAGAAGGCCTGTCGCGGTCAGGGAGCCGTGGTCCAGGATGAATTTGCCTGGGGCAGCACCACCTATGGTGAAATAACCGGCTTTGTGGGAACCGACGGCAGCGGCACGGAAACGAAATCTCCCACTACGGGAACGGTAAACCTGAACTTTGTGGCTGGAAATATCAGTGGTCCTGTTCGCGTGGGTATTTTTGCCGCCTCGGCCAATGGCGGCAGCTATACGCGGGAAAATGCCGGAGCCAGCTATTGGGGCATCATGGAGCTGAGCGGCAATGTGTCGGAAATGACGGTAACCGTCGGAACCAGCTATGGCCGGGGCTTTGCCGGCGAACCCGGTGACGGCGCCCTGGACGGAAACGGCGACGCCAACTCGACTTCCTGGTCGGTATATGCTTACGGAAACAGGGGGGGCGCATATAATTATGCTTCCAATAGCTCCATAAGCGTTGCAGAGGTATCCTCGAGGGCAGATGCGGCTTACGGTGTGGGAAGTGGCAACTCTACACGTGACGTCGGCTATGGCGGCAGAGGGGGGCGTTAAAACCGGAGACGGGTTTCAAAATGAAAAAACTTTATTTATCACAAATAATCAGCGTCTTTTTACTGGCGCTGGCGCCTGTCATGGCCCAGCGCGGCGTGACAAGCAGCGGTGTGTTCTTCACCGGCGGCAGCTATGACGGCTATGGCGCGGTATTCCGGAATCCGCGCATATCATCGGCAAGCGATGCCCCTTTTACCGGGGGGGATTATGACGGCTATGGGAGCGCCGGGCTCGACTATCGTACTGTTGCATCGTCAGAGGCGGCCTGGGCCGGTGGCTCCTATGACGGTTATACCGGCACATTGCTTGTCCGCCGTCAGGATTGGGCCGGGGGGACGTACTTTAGCGGCGGCAGTTATGACGGATATGTCCGCGGGCTGTTTACTTACCGCCCGGAATCCGGGGCGGACAGCGTCTTTTCCGGCGGCAGCTATGATGGCTCGGTAAACACCGTGTTTGCTTGGCGGGAAATTACCGCCACGGACGCCGCCTATACCGGTGGCAGCTATGACGGATTTAGTCTGACCACAAGCGCCAACGATATTGCCCTGCCGGTACGGGTAGCCGCCTTTACCGTTTCCGATGAACGCAACAGCTTGGTGGTACGCATTAAAACCGCGTCGGAACTAAACTTTGCCGGTTTTAATATCCTGCGGGCCGCCGGTAATGATTCGGCCTATGCCTATATCGCCCGCTTCAACCGGGAGACGTCATTGCGGGCCCGGGGCAACAGCTCCTTTGGCTATACCTATGAATATGTGGATAAAAGCGCCGCCGTTGACAGAGAGTATCTTTATAAGATTGAAGCGGTGGACCGGGACGGTACCCTGGCCTATTTTGGACCTGTGTCGGCAAGGATTCTTTTTGTTCCCGGTATTCTGGATCTGCGCCAAAACTATCCCAATCCCTTCAACCCTTCAACGACCATAGTGTTTGATATTCCCCGGCGGGCCATGGTGGAGCTTGTGGTGGTTGACGTTCTGGGCAGAATAGTTGACCGGGTGGTAAAGCGGGAGATGGATGCCGGACGCTACCGGATTCATTATCAGGCCCATACACTATCCAGCGGAACCTATTTTTTTTATTTAAGCGCGGAAAACCAAAGAAGAGTAAAAAAGTTTATCCTAAGCCGTTAAGCCGCCTATTTCCCGTCCGGACGGGGGTTCTTTTTTCTGTGCCAGACCCGTTGGGTCATGGCTTTGATTTCGCTGCCGGCGCCGCCCAGCTCCTTGCGCCGGAGAAAGAGGATCACCAAACCCGCCAGGGCCGGCAGAATGACATTGATGACAAAAACCAGCAGCGAAACGCCCACCGCCGCCGAACCGCTTATGCCGTACAGTCCTAAAAAATAGACGGCCAGATTTTCCCGCACGCCCAGGCCGGAAATGGAGATGGGTATCAGTCCCGCGCCCCAGATAAAGGTGGCCACCAAAAGCGAGCGGAACAGGGAAATGGTGCCTACGGATTGCAGCAGCAGATAATATTGCAGGGCGATGATCAGCAGCATGGGAATGGTCAGCATCAACGAAACCAGAAAAACGGGATAGTAGGAGACCTCCTTTTCCTGGAAATCCTTCATTTTTGTGCCGTGCAGGATTTTGGGCAAAAAGAGATATACCAGGATACCCGCCGCGCCCACCGCGCCCAGCAACAGCCGCTTTTGCGGAAAAATAAAGAGCAGGGCCAGGGAGATAAAAATAATCTTGAACAGGGTCTGGAAAAATTTTTCCGCGCCAAAGGCAATAATTTTACCCCGCTTGCGCCCCGGCAGCAAAAAGACCTTGGAAATTTCGGCGTGCCCGCCGGGAATCATCAGCCGCAGGGCAAACCCGGCAAAAAAGGAAGCGACCAGATCCCGGAGGGTATGGTGGTCGGAATGCCGCCGGATCAGATAGCGCCACAAGTAAAATTGCACGGCCAGACCGCACAGGGAGAGCAGCTCCACCTGAAGCAGGGTAAGCGGCGGCAGGTGGAAAAGAATATCCGCCACCTTTTGCGGATTTACCTTGCGTACAATCCAGATCAGCAAACTAAGGCCGATGGCGTACTTTAACAGAAAAAGCGCGGTTTGTTTAAGCCGGTTTGTCACAGTGTCTCTTTATTGGTCGATAGGGTCTGCAACTTAAAAGGATGGCTGAATTATAGCAAGAGGATAACAAAAGGGGAATCTTTTTTACTAAATGGGCTTATTCGTCCCTTAACGGTCTCAGCTCTTTTGTTCTGCTTTGTAAATTTTTCTATATTCCACGTCTGGTTAATTTTACAAATAACAAAGGAATTTTCATGAGCGCTCAACAACACAGCATCAATGAAATTGAAGAAATCGAACTACAGGAGTGGCTGGAGTCCCTGGACTATGTGATCCAGTCCGGCGGGCCGGAACGGGCCAAGACCCTGCTTAAGGCTTTGCAAACCCGCGCCTTTTCCGAAGGCATACAGTTGCCCTTCTCGGCCAACACGCCTTTTATAAACACCATCCACGCCGATGATCAGCCCACCTACCCCGGCAGCCGGGAAACCGAGCGGCGCATAAAAAGCATCATCCGCTGGAACGCCATGGCCATGGTGGTGCGGGCCAATAAGCACGAAAACGGTATCGGCGGGCACATTTCCACCTATGCTTCCGCGGCAACCTTGTATGAGGTCGGTTTTAACCACTTCTTTCGCGCCCCGTCCGATGACTTTATGGGCGACTTTATCTTTTTTCAGGGACATGCCTCCCCCGGTATTTACGCCCGCGCCTTTCTTGAGGGGCGTATCACGGCCAACGAACTAAAACAGTTCCGCCATGAAACGCACCCCGAAGGGGGACTCTCTTCCTATCCCCATCCCTGGCTGATGCCCCATTTCTGGCAGTTTGCCACCGTATCCATGGGCCTCGGTCCGATTCAGGCCATCTATCAGGCGCGCTTTATGCGCTATCTGGAAGATCGCGGTCTGAAGCCGGAAAACAACGAGCAGGTTTGGGCCTTCCTCGGTGACGGCGAGACCGACGAACCGGAAGCCCTGGGCGCCATCTCCCTGGCCGCCCGTGAAAAACTGGATAACCTCAACTTTGTCATCAACTGTAACCTGCAACGTCTGGACGGCCCCGTGCGCGGCAACGGCAAAATCATTCAGGAGCTGGAGCGCGTTTTCCGCGGCGCCGGCTGGAATGTGATCAAGGTGATCTGGGGACGGGACTGGGATCAGTTTTTGGCCCAGGACAAGGAGGGCTTGCTGGCCAAGCGCATGATGGAAGTGGTGGACGGCGACTACCAGAACTATATCACCCGCGGCGGCGCCTATATCCGTCAGCACTTTTGGGGCAAGTACCCCCAACTGCTGAAAATGGTGGAGCACCTCAGCGATGAGCAGTTGGAAAAACTGCGTCTGGGCGGTCACGATCCGGAAAAGGTTTACGCGGCCTACGAGGCGGCGGTGAAGCATAAAGATCAGCCGACGGTGATTCTGGCGCGCACGGTAAAAGGCTACGGCCTCGGCGAAGCGGGCGAGGGTAAGAACATCACCCACCAGCAGAAAAAACTGAACGAAGCGGAACTGCGCCATTTCCGTTCCCGCTTCGGCATACCCGTTTCCGATGAGGATATCGATACCATTCCCTTTTACAAACCGGCGCCGGACAGCCCGGAAATTCAATATCTGCAGGAACGGCGCAAGCAGCTCAACGGCTATGTGCCCACCCGCCGCCAGAAAAGCGATCCCTTAAAAACGCCGGACGAGTCGCTGTTTGAAGAGTTTTACGGCGGCACGGAAAAGCGCGAGGCCTCGACGACCATGGTTTTTGTGCGCATGCTGGCCAAGCTGCTGCGCGATAAGGAACTGGGCAAGCTGATCGTGCCCATTGTGCCCGATGAGGCGCGCACCTTCGGTATGGAGTCCCTGTTCCGCCAGGTGGGGATTTATGCCCACACCGGTCAGTTGTACGAGCCGATGGATCGTGAGAGTCTGCTCTATTACAAGGAGGCCAAAAACGGCCAGATTCTGGAAGAGGGTATTACCGAGGCCGGTTCCATCTCCTCCTTTATCGCCGCCGGTACGGCCTATTCCAACTATGGCATAAACACGATACCCTTTTTCATCTTTTACTCCATGTTCGGTATCCAGCGCATCGGCGATTTTGTGTGGGCCGCCGGGGATATGCGTGCGCGCGGCTTTATGCTGGGCGCCACCAGCGGACGCACCACCCTGGCCGGCGAGGGTCTGCAACATCAGGACGGTAACAGCCATATCATGCTGCTGCCTTTCCCCAATGTGATGGCTTACGATCCTGCCTTTGCCTATGAGCTGGCCGTAATCATCCGTGACGGTATCGAACGCATGTATGAAAAACAGGAAAGCGTGCTTTATTACATCACCGTGATGAATGAAAACTATGTGCAGCCGCCCATGCCCAGGGCTAAAAACATCAAGCAGGGTATCATCCGCGGCATGTACAAGTTCAAATCATCCAAAAAGAAAAATGCCAAAATGCACGCCAACCTTTTTGGCAGCGGCAGCATCATGAATTGTGTGTTGCGTGCCCAGGAACGTCTGGAAAAAGAGTGGGATATCGCCGTGGACGTTTACAGCGTGACCAGTTACAAGGAGATTCTCAACGACGCCAACCAGACCGAACGCTGGAACATGCTGCACCCGGACAAGAAAGCCCGGGAGAGTTACCTTTCCCAAACCCTGAAAGGGGCCAAAGGGGTTTTCGTGGCCGCCTCGGATTATGTGAAGGCGCTGCCCGCCTCCATTGCCCAATGGATTCCCGGCACCTACCATGTTCTGGGAACGGACGGTTTCGGTCGCAGCGACGGTCGCAGCCAGTTGCGGGACTTTTTTGAGGTGGATGAGCGCTATATCGTTCTGGCAACGCTGAACGCCCTGAAGGATGACGGCAAGCTAAAAGCGGCCGACGTGGCCCGGGCGCTTAAGGCCATGGAGATCGATGCGGAAAAGGTTGACCCGCTGACCCACTGAGGCCGGGAAAAATAAAACAAAAACGTATGCTTTAAACGGAGCACTGTAAAATATGTCTATTGAAATAAAACTCCCCGATCTCGGTGACGGCATCGAATCGGGAACCGTCTCCTCGGTGTTTGTTAAAGAGGGTGACGTTGTTGAAAAGGAACAGGCCCTGCTGGAGCTGGAAACCGACAAGGCGGTGATCGAGGTCCCCTCCGATAGCGCGGGTACGGTAAGCAAGGTACTGGTTGGAAACGGAGATGAAGTAAAAATCGGCCAGGTTATGTTTGTGCTGGATTCCGCCAACGGCGGCGGCCAGGCGCCGGCCTCCCCGGTTGAGGAAAAGGCCGCTCCCGCGGAGGAGAAAAAGGAAGCCTCCGTGCTGGAGCCCCCCGCGCCTAAGAAGGCCGCTACGGAAACGGTGGTGAGCCTGGTGGTGCCCAATATGGGTGATGGCGTGGAATCGGGAACCGTTTCCTCGGTATTTGTAAAGCCCGGCGACGTCATCGAAAAAGAGGCTTCGCTGGTGGAGCTGGAAACCGACAAGGCCGTAATCGAAATTCCGGCCGAGGCGGCGGGCACCGTGGAAAAGGTGCTGGTAAGCGAAGGCGATACGCTGAGTGTGGGGCAGGAGATATGTACCGTTAAAACCGGTGACGCCGTGGCTGAAGAGCAGGCCCATTCACCGGAAAGCGCCTCCTCGCTGGCCATGGAACAGTCCGACGTCAGTCACCTGGATCATGAGGCCATCAAACAGCGCGAGCGCGAGGCCATGGCCGTAAAGCCCCGCGGACAAAAACGGGATCCCTCTAAAATTGCCCCGGCTTCACCCTCTGTACGGCGTTTTGCCCGCGAAATCGGTATCGATATCCATCAGGTGCCGGGTACGGGTCCGGGGGGACGCATATCGGTGGAGGATGTGAAAGCTTACTCCAAGATGCTCAACAGTCAGGGCCGGCCGGCCAGCGGCGTCGTAAGCGCGGAACCCCTGCCCGACTTCAGCAAATACGGCCCGGTGGAAACGGAGGCCATGAACAAGCTGCGCCAAACATCGGCCCGCCACCTCAGCCAGGCCTGGAGCACCATTCCCCATGTAACCCAGTTTGACAAGGCCGATATTACCGCACTGGAAAAGATGCGCAAGGCCAACGGTAAAAAAGCCGAGGCCGCCGGGGGCAAGCTGACCATGACCGCCATCCTGATCAAGGTGGTGGAAGCGGCGCTGCGTAAATTTCCCGAGTTTAACGCCAGCATCGATATGACCAAAAACGAAATCATCTATAAAAAGTATTATAACATCGGCATTGCCGTGGATACGGATCGCGGATTGCTGGTGCCGGTGATTAAAAACGTGGATCAAAAGAATATCATCAATCTGGCGGTGGAGCTGACGGAGATATCCCAAAAGGCCCGGGCCAAAAAACTGACCATGGACGATATGCAGGGAGGTAACTTCAGCATATCCAATCTGGGCGGCATCGGCGGCACCGGTTTTACGCCTATTGTCAACGCGCCGGATGTGGCCATCCTGGGGGTTTCCCGTTCGGAAATTCAGCCCAAATATATTGACGGTGCTTTCCAGCCGCGATTGATGATGCCCCTGGCCCTCTCCTATGATCATCGCATCATAGACGGGGCGGCGGCGGCGCGTTTTCTGCGCTGGATATGCCAGGTACTGGAAGAACCCTTTACCGTGTTGCTGGAAGGTTAGCCTATTTTAACTCCTTGAACATTGAAGCAGGAAAATAAAAATGTCTGAAAATATAAAAACACATCTTGCCGTCCTCGGCGCGGGCCCCGGCGGCTATACGGCGGCCTTTCTGGCGGCGGATCTGGGTATGGAGGTTACACTGATCGATCCGGAAGAGAACCCCGGCGGGGTTTGCCTGCATCGCGGTTGTATTCCTTCCAAGGCCCTGTTGCATGTCAGCAAGCTGATTCAGGAAAGCCGCGAGGCGCATAAGTGGGGCGTAAGTTTCTCCGAGCCGGAAATCGACCTGGATAAGCTGCGTGCCTATAAGGACGGGGTGGTCAGCAAGCTGACCCGCGGTAACGGCATGTTGCGCGACCAACGCAAGATACGCCATCTGCGCGGCCACGGCCGCTTCAGTTCCGGCTCGCAGCTGGAAGTGGACCTGACCGACGGCGGAAAGACCCTGGTGAACTTTAATTATGCCATCGTGGCCACCGGATCGCGACCGTTGATCATTCCCGGGCTCATCCCCGACTCACCGCATATCATGACCTCCACCGGCGCTCTAAAGCTGGAATCCGTTCCTAAAACGATGCTGGTGATGGGTGGCGGCGTTATCGGCATGGAGCTGGGCAGCGTATATGCCACCCTGGGCAGCCGCGTTTCCGTGGTGGAGATGTTGCCGGGGCTGCTACCCGGCGCCGACCGCGATCTGGTACGGGTGATGCAAAAAAGCCTGGAACCGCGTTTTGAGAACATCATGACCGATACGCGGGTGACGGCGATGAAGGAATCGGCCAGGGGGATCACCGTGACCATGCAGAAGAAGGACGGCACGGAAATAAAAGAGACCTATGAAAAGGTGATGGTGACCATCGGCCGCCGCCCCAATGCCGAAGGTATCGGTTTGGATAAAACCGCCGTAAAGGTGGATGAAAAGGGGTTTGTTGAGGTGGATGAGCAGATGCGCACCGCGGAGCCCAACATCTTTGCCATCGGCGACGTGGTGGGTAATCCCATGCTGGCGCATAAGGCCAGCCATGAGGGGCAAACGGCGGTGGAGGTTATCGCCGGCCATAAGGCCGCTTTTGAGCCCAATACCATTCCCGCCGTGGTCTATACCGACCCGGAAGTGGCCTGGTGCGGGCTGACGGAAACAGAAGCTAAGGCGCGGGGGCGGAGTGTGTCGGTATACCGTTTCCCCTGGGCGGCCTCGGGACGGGCCATCACCATGGATCGCATCGACGGTTTGACCAAACTGGTCATCGATCCGGAAACGGAGCGGGTACTGGGCATGGGTGTTGTGGGCGCCGGCGCCGGCGAACTGATCGCCGAAGGGGTTCTGGCCATAGAAATGGCCGCCCTGGCCCGGGATGTGACCCTTTCCATTCATCCTCATCCCACCCTGTCGGAAACGGTGATGGAGTCGGCGGAGATGTTCTTCGGCACCAGCACCCATGTGTACCGGCCGAAACGGAAAAAATAGAACTTTATATCATCCCGGTCTTTGTACCGGGATTTTTTAGATAAATTTCCCGTCCTGTTTTTAATTCAAAAAAAAAGATTACCTTACCCGGGCGAACACTTTTCCCCTTTTTTTCTTGCTTGACTAAACCCCCGTTTGTCATTATCGAATATGCGAAAATGCCACAAAACGGGAGTGAAAAATGCACAGACGTAAATATTTATCACATCTAAATAAAATATGTGTCATCGCCCTGATGGTTTTTGTTTGCGGTACAAACGCCTATGCCCAATCCACCACCATCAAATTGCCCACGGCGGACAACAGCAGCAATTTTAACATAAGCGATAATGCCGATGTAAACTTATTGAATCTGTTTGGCGATGGCGGCTTTTATGTTTTAGGCAATACAAACGCGGGAGCCCTTCCCATAAGCGGCGCCGGAACGCGTTTGATGTGGTACCCCTATAAAGGAGCCTTCAGGGCGGGTTCCGTTACGGGAACCGAATGGGACGATAGTTCAATCGGCGGATATTCAACGGCGCTGGGTTTTAATACAACGGCCAGTGGAATTTATTCGGCAGCCCTGGGCTATCAGACAACCGCCAGCGGAGATTATGCCTTTGCCAGCGGATATCAATCATCGGCCTCTTATTATGCAACGGCCATGGGAACAAGTACCACCGCCAGCGGCATTTACTCAACGGCTTTGGGACATACGGCAACGGCCAGTGGCCTTTATTCGGTAGCCCTGGGTTATACCACGACGGCCAGCGGCGGGAACTCAACGGCCATGGGCAGTTATGCTTCCACGAATAGTCAGAGCGGCTCTTTTATCATTGGGGATGCTTCCACAACGACAGTGACCAATGCCTCGGCTGCGAATCAGATGACCATGCGTTTTGCCGGCGGATACAGGCTCTTTAGCAACTCTTCGGCAACCATAGGCGTGGAGGTTGCCTCCGGAGGCAATTCCTGGTCATCCATATCCGACTCAAGTAAAAAGGAAAATTTTAAGGCTGCCGACGGGGAATATTTTCTGCGCAGCCTGGAAAAACTGAAGCTGGGCAGTTGGAACTATAAGGCGCAAAAGTCCGGGAACGTGCGTCACTACGGCCCCATGGCCCAGGAGATTTTTCATTATTTCGGTCATGACGGAATCGGGACCATAGGTAATGACACCACGCTGGCCTCCGCCGATATGGATGGCATCATTTTCATTGCCCTTAAGGCCCTTTCCGAGCGAACCGCTCAATTACAAACTTTGAAAAAGGAACTTGCCGGAAAGTCGCGGGAACTGGAGGCGTTGAAAGAAGTGGTTGCGGGGCAGGGCAGAACCATAGGGGCTTTAAGGGAAAACCTTAGGGGAATACAGGATGCGCTTGTGGCGCTGCTAAAACGCGGCGGGGAAAAAGAAAAGCTGTCCGTTAAGAAGTAGTGGAACACATTATGAAAGTGAAAAGATGTATGAAAACCCTTGCTTCGGCGTTTTTAATACTGTTTATGGCGCATATGGCACATAGTCAGGGAATCTCCATCGGCAGTGGTACGGTTTTTACCGGAGGGGCCGCCATCATAACCATACCCGGAGGATGGAGTAACAGCGGCACCTTTACGCCCTTATACTCCACGGTTGTTTTAAACGCGGCCGGCGGTACGCAAACCATAAGCAACGGCAACGGGGAAAGTTTTAATAACCTTACCGTGAATAAAGCCGCCGGAGAGATACAGTTACTGGGCAATGTAAGCATAAGCGGAAATCTGACCCTGACCAGCGGCGATATAGACCTTAATGGAAACATTATTGATCTGGGGACGGGCGGGAGCCTGAGCGAGACGGCCGGCAATACGGTAAAAGGGACCAGCGGCGTCATTAAGGCCACCCGTGACCTGAACGCGCCAAATGGTGTTGATGTGGCCGGTCTGGGCGCCATCCTGACATCCGGAGCCAATTTGGGCAGCACGGTTGTTGAACGGGGCCACTCCGCGCAAACCGGAGGCGGGAACTCGGGGATTTTACGCTACTATACGATAAGCCCCGCAAATAACAGTAACCTTAATGCAACAATGACCTTTTCGTATGACGACAGTGAACTGAATGGCAATACGGAAAGCAGTCTGGTGTTGTTTGAATCCACCGATAACGGCGCCAGCTGGGTACAAAAAGGGGGATCGCTGAATACGACGGATAATCAAATAACCGTGGGGCAAATAGACGCCTTTTACCGCTGGACGGCGGCCGGCAGCGATACTCCGTTACCCGTGGAACTCAGCCTTTTTACCGCGACGGTAGTTTCCGGCACGACGGTGCAACTCGGCTGGAAAACACAGTCTGAATACAATAACTATGGCTTTGAGGTGCAAAGAAAAAGCGACGCCCGTTCAGGGGAGTGGCGGAAAATCGGCTTTGTTCGCGGTCAGGGCAACAGCAGCGCTCCGGGCGAATACGGATTTGTCGATGAAAACGCGCCGCCGGGACGGATATGGTACCGCTTAAAGCAAATAGATACCAATGGCCGGGTTGAGTATTCCGGCGTTGTGGAAGTGATGCTGACTCTGCCGGATAATTTTGAATTGTTTCAAAACTATCCGAACCCGTTCAACCCGCGGACATCCATAAAATATGCCATACCCCGCGGCGGAAGGGTACTTGTTAAGGTTTATGACCTGTTGGGCCGGGAGATTGTAACGCTTGTTGACCAATATCAAAAAACCGGCGTATACGATG
>JALXBH010000077.1 GCA_026991535.1 Calditrichia bacterium
CGGGCAAAATCATCCAGGGGATGAAACGGGCGGGTACGGTTAATCCTGTTTTTCTGTTGGATGAAATCGATAAGCTGAGTTCGGACTATCGCGGTGATCCCGCCTCGGCCCTGCTGGAGGTGCTGGATCCCGAGCAGAACAGCCATTTTTCGGACCATTACCTTGAAGTGGAGTATGATCTTTCCCGCGTTCTGTTTATCCTTACCGCCAATTCCGCCGCCGATATCCCCGACGCCCTTTACGACCGCCTGGAGGTGGTGGAGATGCCCGGCTATCATGACGCGGACAAGATGCTCATCGCCCGCAAATACATTATGAAAAAAGCTTTAAAGAACCATGGCCTGTCGCCCGCGGAGTTGAAGATAGATAAGGCTGTTTTTGAAAAAATAATCCGTGAATATACCGCCGAGCCCGGCGTGCGCGCCCTGGAGCGGGAAATAAACAAAATATGCCGCCGCGCGGTGGTGGAGATTGGCAGGGGGCGGGTTAAAAAAATACATGTAACACGTAAAAATCTGAGCGAGTTTTTGGGAGAGGCCCATTACAGCTTAAACAGCATTGTCCGTGCGGGAGAAACGGGCGTGGCCCTGGGGCTGGCCTGGACAGCCATGGGTGGCGATGTTTTACCCATAGAGGTCAACCTGCTGCCGGGCAAGGATAAGTTGACCATGACCGGAAAGCTGGGTGAAGTGATGCAGGAGTCGGCCCAGGTCGCCATAAGTTTTTTACGTTCCCGGGCACGTAAATATGGCATCTCCTCCGACTTCATCAACAAGTACGAGATACATATCCACCTGCCGGAAGGGGCCATCCCCAAAGAGGGGCCGTCGGCGGGGATAACGCTGACCACGGCCCTGCTTTCCGCGCTAAAGAAAAAGAAATTTCCCAGGAGCCACGCCATGACCGGCGAGATCACCTTACGGGGCAAGGTACTGGAAATCGGTGGGTTAAATGAAAAACTGCTGGCCGCGCAACGGCTTAAAATTAAAAATGTCTTTTTGCCCGAGGCCAACCGCAAAGATATAAAGGAAATCGACGCTTCGATTATCGAACATATGGAACTGCACTTTGTAAAACATTATGATGAGATATTTGAGGCGCTTTTTGAGAAGAAACCCGCCTGAGGCAGTACCCGACAGGCATGTGTAAAATAAATAAAAAAAGTCCATCCGCGCGGATGGACTTTTTTATGAAGTTTTTATATAAACGGAAAAATATCAGGACATGGAGTTTACAAAGCGTGACAATCTCGACTTTTGATTGGCGGCCTTGTTTTTGTGGATAATATTTTTCTTAACCATCTGATCCAGCAGGCTATAGGCCGTTTTAAGGTTCTCCAGAGCCTGTTCCTTGTTTTCACTTTTTAATACAGCCTTTATGGCGGCGCGCATGCGGCTGCGGTTTTCACGATTGTAAGCACGTTGTTTTAAAGATGTGCGAATTCTTTTAATAGCAGACTTATGATGTGCCATGCTTTAAAGCTCCTGATTGATTTTCGATAAAGGCTAGTAATGTAAGTAAAAAAAAAGGTTGTGTCAAAGATAAAAGGAAGAAATAAAAGAAAAAAAGGAAAAAAAATGTATCAAAAAGTTTGACTTCAAAATAATAATGCTTAAATTACCCAGCTCTTAATGAAATATGAAATGTCGCTGGCGTAGCTCAATTGGTAGAGCAGCTGATTTGTAATCAGCAGGTTGGGGGTTCGAGTCCCTTCGCCAGCTCTGTTCCATAGTGTGATTAGCCCTCAGATAGGTTATGCTTGTACCGCGCTTTAACTAGCGGGAGTAACTCAGCTGGCTAGAGTCACAGCCTTCCAAGCTGTTGGTCGCGGGTTCGAATCCCGTCTCCCGCTCTGCATAACCTTTCCTAATGTTAATCCATAAGCCCACGTAGCTCAGTCGGTAGAGCACATCCTTGGTAAGGATGAGGTCACCAGTTCAATCCTGGTCGTGGGCTCGCCGATTTTTTGTAAAAAGTTTATTCACTATTGCACTTTTTGGAGGGTGTTCTAATGGCTAAAGAAAAATTTGATCGAAGTAAACCGCACGTAAACATAGGTACGATCGGTCACGTGGATCACGGAAAAACAACCCTGACCGCCGCCATTACG
>JALXBH010000078.1 GCA_026991535.1 Calditrichia bacterium
GCCGGGGGATGGCCCGATACGTATCGTCCCCGTCGCGGACCTCCAGCAACAAACCATGCTTGCCGTCTTCGCTCAGGTAGTCGCCCTTAAAGGTAAAACCATAGCCCATGGTGTTGAGGGGAGCATCTTGGATAAAGACTTTTCTTTGCGAAGTTTCGAACACACCGGATACGATTATGCCGCTAAACATAAGGGCCACGCCTATATGGGCCAGGGGAGCGGTAATGGAGCGCCAACCCAGACGCATCCTTTTTAGCAGCACCTGAGCATTACTGGCCAGTGCAAAAACGGTAACCGCCAAAAACAGAATCAGCATGCCGCCGTTCATGCCATAGTAAACCGCCGTGGCCACAGCCAGCAGGGCTGCTACCGCTCCCGGAATCAGACGCCCGGCAATCTCCTCCAGGGGTTCATCCTTCCAGCTTAGTGCCGGCGCCAGCCCCAGGGCCAGCGACAGTAAAATGGCAATGGGCAGGTTGACCCGGTTATAAAAAGAGATATCCACCTGCGCCGGTTTGCCAAACAGGGCCGTTAGCAGAGGAGATGAGGTGCCCATAAGGATAAAAAAGGCGCTGGCCACAAGAATCAACAGGGAGGCCAGTAAAATATTTTCCCGGTTCAGGCCGGTAAGCCGCACACGGACAAAGGGTATTTCATTTTTACGCATGTAAAGCAGACCCAGTCCAAAAAATAGCGCCGCCACTTGATAGAGCGTTAAAAATCCGTTTATACCCAGATCCTGAAAGGAATGCACCGAAAAATCGGCCAACACACCGCTACGGGTTAGAAAAGTGGCATAAAGCACCAACACAAAGCTGATAACGGCAAGGGTAAAGTTTGACTTTTGCAGTCCGCCTTTGTAGCGCGTTACCAACAGGCCGTGGAAAAGGGCCAATACGCTAAGCCAGGCTATAAGGGAGGAGTTCTCCACCGGGTCCCAGCCCCAGTATCCGCCCCAGCCCAGCACCTTATAGGCCCAATAACCGCCGATGATTATGCCCGCGCCCATGGTAACCGAGGCAAAGAGAACCCAGGGCAGGGCCATCGCCACCCAATGGCTGAAATTTCTTTTAATCAGAGCGGCCAGGGCTATGGCAAAGGGAACCGCCGTGGCCGCATAGCCTAAAAATAAAACGGGAGGATGAATAACCATCCAGGGATTTTGCAACAGGGGATTTAGCCCCGCCCCATCCCGGGGAACGGCTTCCCGCAGGCTAAAGGGACCGGCCTTAATAAGCAGCAGCAGAAAAGCCGCCTGAACCAGATTAAGCACAAACATGGACCAGGCTTCCAACGTTCCGGCCCGGCGCACGTATAACAGCCCCACAAGAGAGATCATCAAAGCCCAAAATAGAAATGAACCCTCCTGACCGGCCCAAAAGGCCGACAGGAGATAACCCAGGCCCAGATCGAGGGAGGTATAGCGATACACATAATCCACCTGAAAGCGATGACTGAGAATAAGATACCAAAGATAGACAGAGGCCAGCCCCACCAGCAGGGACATTATTTGAAAACCAACACGTCCCTTTTTTAAAAAGCCGCCCCGATTTTCCCCCGGATTTCTTAGCTCGTCTCTTCCCGCCTGATAATAATACCAGGCCGACCACACGGTGGCCGCCAGTGCCGCATATACGGTTAATATGCCAAACTTCATAACAGATATCCTTATGTTTTATCCGCACAAAAACGGATTTTATAACGCTTCACTTATTGTAAATGACCGGGCGGTTTCACCCGACCGGGAATAGATCAACCCCATATAGAGTCTCCTTTGGCTGCCTCCCGCGATATAAGGGACTCGCGGATAGTCTTTCCGGTATAGGCGCTATCCACTATCCCGTTTGACGCTAGGCTTTGCTCCCGTAAACGCTGTTCCCGCGCACTGCGGGAAAGCACCTTGTAACAGCCGGAGAAAAGAATGGAACTTGCAAGAATAAGCCATAATCCGCCTTGGGCGGAAAAGGAGAGCAGGGAGTTGCGCGGGTTTAAGTGTGTCATCCCTTTTACCTGATGTGTTTTTCGTTTATAGTGGAAGAATTAAGACTCTTCAATCTTATTAGCAAATAAAATGCCATACTTTTTCAATAATTTTAGCAATTGTTTTTATTGAGCTTACAAAGCGTGTTATTCTTAATTTTCCGGAACAGTAGATTATTCTACAGGCCGTTGTTGAATAGTCGTCGATTGACACGCCCACAGGAGGCGGGAAGTAATAGAAAGGGCGTTCTATCGACCGCGCTATGCATAAAAACAAAGAGTGCGCACGTGGAATTTATCTCGGATTGGCCCGGTAGATTCTACATCACATCAAAAGGCGCCTGTTAATATTTAGTCCGCGCGCGCACTCTTTATTGCGGGAAGGCTCAGCCCCCCAGCAGCTCGTTTTTCATCCGTTTAAAATCTTCTTCGCTGATTTCACCGGCGGCATATCTTTTTTTCAAAATCTCCAGCGCGGAATCGGAACCACGCACATCCCCGCCGGTACGTATCAGTACAAAGCCAAGATAGAAAACAAGACCGACTATGACTATCCACATAATTCCTCCAAACCCCATGTGTCCGAAATATTCCATCTTTTTCTCCTTTCCGTTATTCAGTTTGTTAAATGCAAATCGCATACCACATTTTTCCTGTTGGCTTCCATGACCGTGTGCCGTCTGTTTCCGGGATGATTTATCAAACCACAAAAAGAGTTGTATACTATTAGACAGGTGATTGTACACTATTGTTAACCCTCCGTGACAAAAGAAAAACAACTCATCCCGGACAATCCATTCTTGACCTTTTTATGAGATTCCGGCTGTAAATAGTTTAAGGAATGTGACTCTTTCAGCCGGGGAATTTTCTACCATCTGTTCACGCGTGCGATGTGATCACATCATAGCACAAAATCACTTATTCCCGTAGGAGGAGATATGAATCCATTTACTTTTCTCAGAAGCCTTTTAGTCTTTCTGGCTTTTTTTACCATATGGGCCTGCGACAGCAGCCAAACAACCACGGAACCCGAAGTGAGCGTTCGCAGCGCCTCGGCAGACTATTCCGAAGCGGTGCTCTTTAGCGGTTCGCGCAGCACCGAAGGAGGCAAGGTTTATGAAGTACTGCCCGGTCCGGCGGTAATGAACCCTGCCATGAACCCGACGCCGTTTTCCGACAATATTAACATGACAAGCGGTTCCTATACCCTGGAAGTCAGCGATGTTGACGATGAAGATTCACCCGCTTCCGCGGACGCGGCCGGCAATGTAAGCATTATGTTCACGGGTGATGACGGCCGTCAATATAAGATCAGTAACATCAACATCATCCACAAGGAAAACGGCAGCGGCGACCACACCTTTTTCGGCGGCGTGGGTCGTAACAAGGTCATGCACGGCAATACGGGCATCGGCACGGGCCTGATGCCTAAAATGCTGGCCTATATCACCCTGTGGGGCCTGGCGGATTTAAAGGATGCCGCCACCGACAGCGTTTTAGCCACAAACCGGGTTATCCACATTATGACCGCTACCAATGTGCGCGATGAGAGCCTGAAGATGATTCCTTCCGCCGCGGTCGATTCTTCCGATCACAATTTTTGGAGAGCTCAAACACATATCATATTACCGCCACAGGATACCCAGGGCAATTCCGATCCTGTTCCGGGTACCCATTATGGATTTCTGCATATGATGTTTGAAGGCGTGGAACTGTTTGGCGCCAACCGGGAGCCGGGCCTGGCCTATGAAGTGCTGCCCGGACCGGCGGTCATAAACCCGGCCATGAGTCCCACACCGTTTTCCGACCGGGTAGCCCTGGCCAGCGGTTCGATATCTCTTAAAACCAGCGACACGGATGAAAATGATTCCGAACAATCCAATGACGCCATTGATGAGTTCGCCATGCGCTTTGAACGGCTGGACGGCACGGTGTTTACCATAGACGCCATCAAGGCCGTGCATAAAGCGGAAGGCAGCGGCGAGCATACCTTTTTCGGCGGCGTCGGTTATGACAAGGACATGCATGGCAACACAGGCATCGGCACGGGTTTGATGCCGCGCATGCTGGCTTACATCACCTTTTGGGGGGTAGCCGACCTGAAGGATGGCGACGGCAATGTGCTGGACAGCAACCGTCCCGTTCATGTGATGGTCGCTTCGCGGGCCCGCAGGGATGACCTGAGTCTTATTGGAGATACATCCACGGATCAAACTGACCATGGCGCAGACAAGGTGGAGATTCATGTGATCCTGCCGCCAACGGATACGGCGGGCAACCCGGATCCGGTTGAGGGTTCCGGACACGGATTTTTACATCTGATGTTTGAAAAGGTGAGTTTGCAAAACTGACATAAAGAAACACAAAAAAAGCCCGGCCTGAACGGCCGGGCTTTTTTTTTAGAGATTTTCGATAACCCGTTGCAGGCGTCCCCGTATTTCCGAGGCGACTTCCCTGAGTTGTTCGTTTTCAACAGCAGTCATGGAGGCCATGGGGTCCACGGCCGTTACCTCCACTTCACCGTTATCGTTTTCCTGAACCACCACATTACAGGGCAGCATTGTGCCGATTTTATTTTCTGCCAACAAGGCCTTGTGGGCAAAGGGCGGGTTACAGGCGCCGAGTATGCGATATTTGTTAAAATCCACATCCAACTTTTTCTTTAACGTTGCCTGTACATCGATTTCGGTCAAAATGCCAAAGCCCTCTTTTTTAAGAGCTTCCGTTACCACATCGATCGTTTCATCAAACGGGGTTAAAACCTTTTTGGAAAAATAATAACTACTCATGATCTTTTCTCCTTTTTTAATTTAAGACTCACAATATGACCTAACATTATACAACATTCATGCCAACTTCCGGCATTCCGGATATTTTGCCCCGGGAGCGGGCAGGAATGAAAGCACTTGAAAGATACGGCTATTTATGGCAATGTGCATCCGGTTTGGCCAGGGTAAGCAAAATATTTCCTGGGTTGCATTCAAAAGTAGGGCAAGGCCATTTTGTCGGGTCCCGGCCGACATGGATATATTATAGATTTCGCTACCTTATTATCTGCCCTCCCGAAAAATAATAAGGTTATCGGAATCGCGGGGGACGTGTTTCTACTAAGGTCAACTGAAATGAAATAAGGTTTTTAACCGCCGCCGCGCCGGGTTATTAACAGATTTTTTTTAATCCCCGGCCGGTTAAAAGTATGGCATAGCGTTTTGCCCCTTATTTGTATCGACATAACCTTAGTAGAAAATAGGAACCATAGATTCCCTTACCTTATTTTTTGTCCTGCCGGGAAAAATGTGGAAATAAGGTTGTTGTTTTTATTCCTGCCTACAAAGAAAAATCTTATATCGTACCCGGGCTAAATAAAAAAAGGCGGCAGGCCTTTCCGCCCGCCGCCTTTACCGGCCGTTAATTGGCCATTTTTAAAAATTCTACAATCTTATCCACCTCGTCGGCGGTAAGGCTGGCGCGTATGCGCATATGCTTGCCGACCACTTCCCACTGGCTGTCGCTAAACGCGGACGGAGAGGGGGCATTATGGCAGCGTACACAGTTTTCACCCCACAACAACGCACCGGGCTTGCTGGCCTGGGCCTGAGACGGGGTGCAACTTGCCAGAAACAGTGCTCCGAAAAACAGAGACACCGACACCAGAAAGAGCTTAACATGTTTTACTTTCATTTCTATACTCCTTTTATACTGTTTGCTCAAAAACCAAAAGCCCAATGCAGAAAAATAGCGTCATTGGAGGCTTCACCTTCCTCACCTTCCGATTCATGCGCGCCGGTATCGGCAAACTGATAGGAGAGCTTAACAACCGTGCGCCAATCCACCCAATAGTTGAGGCCGAAAGCGTATTGTGTCTGATCGGAAGTCCACAGGGCGCCCTCGGGAAAGGAAAGCTCGGAATAGCGTCCAACAAACTCCAGGCTGTTGAGAAAGTCCGTGCTCATATTTACCGGGCGGTAAGACATTTGCACATAATAGGCACTGCTTTTGTTGCTAAAGCTATAGTTGGAGGAGTCTTCCACATTAAAATAGCTGGCGTCATCCACCTGCACGCCGTTAAGCTGGGCTTTAATATCAACCACGCCGCTCAAAAACGATACCTTGCTGACATAGGAAAAATCCACCGCATAAAGCAGGGCGGCCACATCCTCATATTTGCTTTCCACATTACCTACTTTTCCATATAAACCGGAAAATCCGATCTCCATGGAAGAGTTAGACAGCGGCAGAAAGGAAACCCGTCCCCCGATGGCTTTGTTATTGTTGTTGTCCTCGCCCAGGTCATACAACAACATGCCCGCCTCTTCAGGTTCCACATTGGGATTGGTACCATCGTTGAGGGCCGGACCGTTGATCATATAGACGGAATAGGTCATCTTGGCCTCTCCCAGAGGAATTCCGCCACGCAGTTCCACGCCCAGGTCCCGGGCCGGGCCCACGCCGTCATGACCAAAACCCAGCGGTTTGCTGGAAAGACGATTTATCCACGCCGGGTGCAATTTAGCGGCAAATGTGCCAAAAGGCAGAAGAAATTTACCGAGACGCAAGGTGGCATAGTCATTAATGATATAGGACATGTTCGCGTATTCCAATCCTATAAGCGTTTCTCCGTTCTCATATTCCACTTCCAGTTCGGCTTCAAACAGTAGCTTGTCCGATTGCCTCCACAGAAAGATGGGGTTAAAACTACCTCCCACAAAGGTAGTTTCATCACCGCGTACTTCAACGCCCGAGTGCGCGTAACCGCGGAGAAGAAAACGGCTTTCGCCCGGTTTTTCCTGGGCGCTGAGCATAGCTGTACATAAAACAAGTATAAGTAATACCTTACGCATAATTAACCTCCTGAGTGTTATAACCTGTAGCGGTTATTCTGATGCCAGATGTCTGATATAATTAACCAATTGCCAACGTTGCTCTTCCGTCAGGGATTCCTTATAGGAAGCCATGGGCGGATTGCCGTTGGTCAATTTCCAAAAAATGGCGCCATCACTCTGCTTCTGTACACGTTCCGAGGTAAGGTTGGCCGGCTTGGGAGTAAGAGCCATGCCGGCAATGCCATCTCCATGCCCCTTATCGCCATGACAGATAACACAGAGGTTCTTATAGGTATCCTCTACCTTTTTCCAGGCATCCGGGTCTTTATGAAACGGATTTTCAAGTTTGTCCGCTTCGGCCGGAGCCACCCAGTTGCTGCCGGAATCTTCCCTGGGGGAAGCGGCGAATGACAGGGTGATACCAACGGCAACTGCTATCAATATTACTGCGCGATTAAAAAATGATGTAAACATACATCCTCCTATTGTTTGTGATTACAGGTAAAAAGCCTATTTTATCTGATTTTATTTTATAAGGAACCCGCGCGAACGCGGGTTCCTGCTTTTTTAATGACTGTGGCTGTGGCCGTCACTCTCCTTCTTTTTCCCGCTATCTCCCTTACCACCGCCCATATCCATCATCATGGCCGGCGCTTCACTCAGTGCCTGGGCCTGAACGGATTGTATACGGATTTTTCCGCTACCCATAAAAAAGATACCCGCCTTACCCGGGGCCATCTCAGAGCCGTGTCCGTGGTTCACCAGCTTGTCGCCGATATATCCGCGAAAATGCCCCTTGCTGCCCACCGCCTTTAAGGTACTCCAGCCTTTAACCGGGCTATCCGACTCATCAAAAAAGACCAGCGCGCCTTCGTTTACGCGTCCCAGGCGCGAACCTTCCGCATCCACGGCAAAAAAGTCGTAGTCGCCGGTGCTTCTAAAATGGTGCAGTAATAAAAATCGCCCCTTAAATTCATCCAGATTGACCCGGGCGCTCAACTCAATATCCGTAAGAGGTCCTCCGGCCAAAATATAAGCGGAGGTATCCTTATCCAAGGAAATAACCAGGGTGTTCTCTTCCGCGGTAAAGGTTAGGGCTTCGCTTTCTCCCCCCGGAAAAGTGAAGTTTTTAAGAAAATCCGCGGCAGCATTTTCCGAAGCCTGCCAGCTCCAGGAGCCGTTTACACCCGGCTGAAAACCGGAAGGGATATCCGCCCGGGGCGCCGTGGCGGCAGCCTTTACGCCCAAACCGAATTCGAACACCAACCGGCCTCCGCGTTCTCCTGTTTGAAACACAAAAAAGAAACCGATGGCGCCAAGAATAAAAAAGAGTCCGTTACCGCCGGCGGAATTTGCAAAGGGTTTCTTTATCAGAAGAAGCCGGATGAGGATGTAGAGCGACAGGAAAATAAGGGTATATAATCCCCAATCGGCATGTTCTGATATGGCGGTATACGCCTGGGACGGTATATTTACGGAATCAGCCGCCTCACGGCCGCTAAAATAGGCCGCCAGCGCGCCAAGAGCGCCAAAGGTATATAGCGACAACGCCGAGGGGCGCAGCCAGCTTTGGGATTTTAGAAACAGGCTGCCTAAGTCCAGCAACACCGCCAGCGAAACAAGGGCGATGGGAAAGTGGATAATCATCGGATGAAGATTAGGAGCCCAATCGGGAATTAACTGCATAATGATCCTTTCATGTTAAATGAGTACGTTAAAACCAATGGCCAGGGTATACTCCGCGCTGCTTTCTCCAAAACCCTTGGAGCCGTAAAAGGAAATACCCAGGGTTTTATTCAACGCCCGGAAATAAGCGGCGGAAAGCTGACGCGGCGGCTTGAGCCCTTTAATAATGGTACTGTATTCCTGGTAATAAAAGGAGACCGTGGAGCGTCCGTTGGGGGCGTGCCGCGCCAGCCCGATGCCATATACAAAAGGGTTTTCATAGTCGATCTGACCGGGGTCGCCCAACATCAGATAGCCGGCATCGGCAAAAATGCGATAGACGCCAAACATTTTCCTAAAGGCCAGCCCCAGGCCGTAATCGAACTTACCGCTGCTGAACAAGCTGCCGTTAAGGGAGGTAGGCGCCTTGACCTGACCGGTAACATACAGACTGGGGTAAACCTTATATTCCGTATAGAGATAGATATCCGATACGCCGGAGGTGAAGGCATAGCCGTTTTCCATGGACACGGATGGGCCGGGCGATGACGTTTCCCCCGCCAGCTGATCCCGTTGGATCACCAACGGCAGGGTAAGCGAAACGCTGAAATCATCATGGCTGTATCGTCCCCCCAGATACAGCGTATAGTTATCCACGCGACTGTCATAGATGTAGGTGCCGGTGGTGTAGGAAAAAACGGAAGAAACCGACCAGTTCTTTTTTGCACTCAGGCCGGCCAACGGGGCCAGAACCATTAGCAAAAGAACCAGAATGCCCCTGTTGTATTTTTGCCTGCTTACGGAGTACATAATATTTACTCGTTTTCTTTTTTAGTGTGAAGCGTATCCATGCTTTTTAATAAATCTTCCATGGCGGACATCATCCGGCCCATGTTGCCCTGCATTTCATGCATGTGCTTTTTTACAAGCGGATCGTTCATAAGGCTTTCATCGGCCATCATTCTGCGCATTTCACCAAGGGTTTTCTGCATACCCCGGGCCATCGCGTCCAGGTGCCCGCTTAAAACAGCCATGCCCGGGCGAACGGGACCGGACAGCGATCCCTGCCCGTGCTCATCATGTTCCCTGGCGGATTTGACCATCTCCCCCGTATGGGAAAGCATTTCATTCATCTGCTTCATCATCTGATCCATGCTCATTTGCATGTTTAGCTGATTCATTTGCTGCATGCCCCGATGTTGCAGGTTAAGCATTTGTTGCCGCACAGACATATCGCCGCCCGGCTGTTGGGCGCTAAGGGGCAGCACAAGTGCCAGCAGGGATATAAATATCCCCGTGGACAGACGCTGTCTTTTTTCAATCAATTTCATATCTGTTTTCTCCGCTGTTTAATTTATCCGGCATACTGCCTATTCCGGTGTACAGCAATCCAGGGCCTCATCATC
Organism: Calditrichia bacterium; assembly: GCA_026991535.1. GTDB lineage: Bacteria > Calditrichota > Calditrichia > Calditrichales > J004 > J004. The sequence goes on from JALXBH010000078.1 coordinate 9,875, forward strand.
CCGCACACCGGTGCGGATTTTAACGACGGTTTCCACCGGGGAAACATAAATCATACCGTCTCCCTTCATACCCGTATAGCCCGCTTTCCTGATGGTTTCCACCACGCGTTTCACATCCGCGGCCCTGCATACGGTTTCCACTTTGGCCAGGTCCGCATATTTTTTTACGATCTTTATCGAATACTTGGACTCATGGGGATCGGCCATATGCTGCCCAATTCCCATCACATCCAACAGAGTGATATCGGAGATGCCCAAATCCTCGAGGGCATCCAGGACTTCTTCCGCTTTTTGAGCGCGGATAAAGGCTTTTACTTCTTTCATAGTTCCCTCCCCGGTTTACATAAAACATTAAAAATAAAAGGCCGGTCGGTAAACCGGCCTTGGAGACGCTTATTCGGCAGAGTCGGCGGATGAATTTCCCTCCTCGTCGTCTGTAACGACCTCAGCCGCCAATCTCTTAACCTCGCGTCCTTTCCATAATTCATAAATTGCCGGTATCACGATCAATGTCAGGATGGTGGAAGTCACCATACCGCCAATCATGGGCGCGGCAATGCGCTTCATCACCTGCGATCCGGTGCCGGTGCCCCACATGATGGGAATCAGTCCGGCCATAATGGCCATAACCGTCATCATCTTCGGGCGTACACGGTTTACCGCTCCTTCGATAATGGCATGGTAAAGGTCCGACATGTTGCGCATTTTACCCTTGTTTTTCATATCCTTATAGGCCTGATCCAGGTAAATAAGCATGATGACGCCGGTTTCCGCTGCCACTCCCGCCAGGGCGATAAAACCCACCCCCACGGCCACGCTAAAGTTGTAATCCAGAATATAGAGATACCAGATACCCCCTACCAGGGAGAAGGGCAGGGAAAGCATGACGATGATACTTTCCTGAATGTTTTTAAAATTGAAGTAAAGCAGCAGAAAGATGATAACCAGGGTAATGGGTATCACAAGCTGCAGACGCTTCTGAGCCCGTTCCATGTACTCATACTGACCGGACCAGACCAGGCTGTACCCTTCGGGGAACTTCACTTTTTCTTCCACCACCTTGCGCGCGTTTTGCACATAGGTGCCCACATCGATATCGCGGATATCCACATAAAGCCAGGCCGTGGTACGGGCGTTTTCGCTCTTGATGACCGGGGGCCCTTTTTTAATGATAATATCGGCCACATAGCTGATGGGTATCTGCGCCCCGGAAGGGGTGGGTATCAACACCCGTTTTAGCGCTTCCACATTGTCGCGCAGTTCCCTGCTGTAGCGCACGTTAACCGGGTAGCGTTCCAGTCCTTCCACGGTATAGGTAACATTCATACCGCCGATGGCCGACATAACTATCTCCTGCACATCGCCCACGGTTAAACCGTAGCGGGCCGCTTCGTCGCGCTTAATATCCAGATCGAAGTAATTGCCGCCCACGGCCTTATCGGCAAAAACGCTCAGGGTACCCTTTACGCCTTTGATTACCGTGGAGATTTCCTCGCCCAGATCGGAAAGGGTTTGCAGATCCGAACCCATGATTTTTATACCGATGGGCGTTTTAATACCCGTGGAAAGCATATCAATACGTGTTTTGATAGGCATGGTCCAGGCGTTGGTCAGGCCGGGGAACTTGATGGCATTATCCATCTCCTCCACAAGCTTTTCCACCGTCATGCCCGGGCGCCACTCTTCTTTGGGCTTAAGCATAATGGTTGTCTCTATCATGGATAGCGGCGCGGGATCGGTTGCCGTTTCGGCGCGGCCGATCTTCCCGAAGACATGGTGCACCTCGGGGAAAGATTTGATTATCTTATCCGTTTGTTGCAAAATTTCCTTAGCCTTGGTGATGCTGATACCCGGGTCCGTTGTGGGCATGTACAGCAGATCGCCTTCATCGAGCGGAGGCATAAACTCCGAGCCGATGTGCTCCACGGGATAGATGGAGATGATCAGCACGACAACCGCGGCTATGATCGTACTCCATTTAAATCGCAGCACAAAATTGATAACAGGCCTGTAAGCTTTGATCAAAAAGCGATTGATGGGGTTTTTCTCCTCCGGCATAATTTTACCGCGAATCAGATAGCCCATAAAGACCGGCACCACGGTCAGGGCCAGCAGGGCCGCCGCCGCCATGGAATAGGTTTTTGTGAAGGCCAGGGGTTTAAACAACCGCCCTTCCTGGGCCTGCAGTGTAAACACCGGTAAAAAGGAGAGGGTAATAATCAAAAGGGAATAGAAGAGCGCCGGTCCCACCTCCTTGGAGGAATCCAGAATAATCTGCCAATGATCCTTCTTCCCTCCGTCATGCTCGATGTGCTTATGGGCGTTCTCTATCATTACAATGGCCGCATCGACCATGGCTCCTATGGCTATGGCAATACCGCTCAGGGACATGATATTGGCGTTCAGTCCCTGCCATTTCATAACCAGAAAGGCCATTAAAATACCCAGGGGCAGGGTCAGGATGGCCACAAAGGCACTGCGAAAGTGCATAAGGAAGATAATGGTCACCAAAGCCACCACAACACTTTCTTCCAGAAGTTTATCCACAAGATTGTCGATGGCCCGCTCTATCAACGCCGAACGATCATAGGCCGTTTCAATGGTTACCCCTTCCGGCAGACCCTTTTCAAGGTCTTTCAGTTTTTCCTTCACCAGTTCAATGGTCTTAAGAGCATTTTCGCCAAAGCGCATCACCACCACGCCGCCTACCGCCTCGCCCTCGCCGTTCAGCTCCGCCAGGCCGCGCCGCAATTCCGGACCGATATGCACATTGGCAATCTGCCGGATTAGAATGGGCGTTCCGTCCTTATCCACGCCCACGGGGATCGATTCAATATCCTCTATGGATTGTATGTAACCCAGACCGCGTACCATAAACTCGGTTTCACCCAGTTCCACCAGTTTGCCGCCCACGTCGTTATTACTGCGTTTTATGGCCATGCGTACTTTTTGAATGGGTATATTGTAGGCCAACAGCTTGTTGGGGTCTACCTCCACCTGGTATTGTTTTACATAACCGCCAATGCTGGCCACCTCGGAAACACCGGGCACGCTGGTCAGCTCATAGCGCAGATACCAGTCCTGCATGGAACGTAGCTGCTGCAGGTCATACTTGTCCCCGCCGTCCAGGGTGTACTCATACACCCAGCCCACGCCCGTGGCGTCCGGCCCCAGAGAAGGCGTAACGCCTGCCGGGAGCCTGCTGGACACATAGTTCAGATATTCCAGCACGCGGCTGCGCGCCCAGTACATGTCCGTGCCGTCTTCAAAAATGATATAGACAAAGGACAGCCCGAAAAAGGAATATCCGCGCACCACCTTGGCAAAGGGCACGGCCAACATGGCGCTTGTCAGCGGGTAGGTTACCTGATCTTCCACAACCTGCGGCGCCTGACCCGGATATTCCGTAAAAACAATAACCTGAACATCACTCAGATCCGGAATCGCGTCCACCGGTGTTTCCATGACGGCATAGATGCCCCCGAGGGTAACAAAGGCCGTAAAGATAAGCACCAGAAAGCGATTCTTTATCGAGGCTTCTATAAGTTTTTCTAACATGAGTTATCTCCATACGGGTTTTCCCTTTTGGAAAACCGCTTACTTTTTGAGTTCACTGTTCTATTCGGTTCCATGTTACGCGCGGGTACCATCAATGGTCGCCATGGTCTTCGTGTCCGTCTTTTTCCATGTCGCCCTTACCGCTCATATCCATGCCGTCGCCACATTTCATCTCGCCTTCGCTATTCTTTTCATGCTCTTCCATCCCGGGAGACGTCATGTTTTTACCTTCCATGTCCATGCCGTCGCCGCACTTCATTTCGCCGCCGGTCTCCGCGTCTTGCTTTTTCATTGTCTCCCCGGAAGCGGGCGCGGCTTTTTCCCTGGCCGCCGGGCTCTGCTTTTTAGCGCTTTTGCCGGCCGACTTTGCCGCCAGCATCTTTTGGATGGCTTCCTGCAGCCTGCTTTCGCTATCCAGCAGGAACTGTGCCGAAATTACAACCTTCTCGCCTTCCAACACGCCGGAAATGATGCGTACCTTGCCGTCTTCGCTCTCCTCGCCCAAAATCACCTCGCGCGGTTCAAAGCGGCCCTTATCACGGCTGATAAATACCAGATTACGCTGTCCGGAGCGGATAACCGCCTCGGAAGGCACCACCAACGCGTCAGGCACCGGCGGCGTATCGATATGAATATTGGCATACATACCCGGCTTCAGCTCAAGCCCGGGGTTTTTAAACTCCATGCGTACTTTAATGTCACGGGCTTTTTCATCCAGATAGGGGTAGATATAACTTACCCGTCCCTCAAAGGTTTTGCCCGGCAGATAGGAGAGTTCCATTCCGGCGGTAGCCCCAACCTTTACCCAGGGCGCCTCATTGTCATAAATGCTCACATCGACCCACACGGTGGAAAGATCGGCTATGTGATACAAGGTCATTCCTGCTTTAACAAACTGGCCCTCATCGGCATTCTTATTAATTACCACGCCGCTGTGCGGGGCCTCCAGGGCCAGGGTTTTACGCACCTCGCCGCTCTCTTCCAACCGGCGGATGGACGACTCGGGAATATCCCAATATTCCAGACGCTGTCGGGAGGCCCTGACCAGGTCTTCCGCCCCTTCGCGGATGGAGGCGAACTTGCTGCCGGCAAGCTGTTTTCTGTTTTTCAGCGCCAAAAGATATTCCTGTTGGGTGGTCACCAGCTCCGGCGAATAAATCTCCAACAGTTCCTGGCCCTTGCGCACCTCTTCACCGGTGTAATTGACCTTCAGTTTTTCAATCCAGCCGGAAATCCGCGTGGACACGGCGTAAATATTCTCTTCGTTGTAACCTATTTTACCCACGGTGCGTATCACGCGGCTAAAGTCGCGTTTTTCTACAAAAGCCATGCGCACGCCCATGTTTTGCACGGTAGTGGGGTCTACCTTAACCATGCTTCCGGAGTTGACTTCATCCTCATATACCGGCACCAGGTCCATGCCCATGTTCGATTTTCCCGGCTTGTCGTATATTTCCGTCGGGTTCATCGGCGCCTGCCAGTAAAGCACCTTGCGCTCGCCCTTGGGCTTTTCCGCCCCGGCGGACGAGGCCTGGGAGCCGGAACCTTTTACCGGGACCAGATTCATGCCGCATTTCGGGCATTGGCCGGGTTCATCCAGAATCACCTCCGGATGCATGCCGCAGGTCCACAACTGGTTATCATCATGTCCATGTTCCGCCGCCGCCTGGGTATCCGCGGCCGGTTTTTCATCCGAACCGCAAGAGACAAACAGAAGGGGTAAAAGCGCCGCGCCTCCTATCAGTAATCGCTTGATCCATTTCCTATTCATTACAACCTCCGATACATTTGTATTTATTTTCTTTGTCATTTTTAATTTCCGGCCCCGGTCAGGATGTCGCCGGTAAGATATTCCAGTTCCGCCACATTTTTGTTGTAGGCGCTTAAAATACGCGCGTACTCCAGTTCCAGATTAAACAGCGTCATTTGGTTATTCACCAGCGTTAAAAAGTCCACCTTGTCGGTCTGATAGCCGATCATGGCCGATTGCAGCGCCTGGGTGGCCTGCGGGATAATACCCGACTCATAGAGGTTCACCCGTTCATTCAATTTAAGATGTTCGCTGATGGCGTCGTCCAGAGCGGAAAAGGTTTGCAGCTTTACGTTTTGATAGCGCTCTTCCACGGATTGCTTGCGTAAAATATTTTCTTCCACCTGCTTGCGCTGCTTGCGCCAAAAGTACAGGGGCACATTGAGGGTAATTCCCGCGGAAAGAAAATCCGCCCCCCCAAGACCGGACTGTAGCACGTCGCGCTGGCTGTAGGCGGCAAAGACAGAGAAATCGGGCCAGTACTGTTTCTCGGCCAGGGAGACCTTTTCCCTGCTTTGATCGATACGCGACTTCCAGGCCTTAAAGAGCGGCTTGTTGTTCAGAATCAATTCTTCCAGATCATTGCGGTTCAGTTCAAACGGCTTATAGGCCAGGGCCCGGGTTTTGGCCAGGGGCTGATCCACGGGACGGTTCAGCAGGGCATTCATGCGTGACTCCAGCGTTTCCCGCTTTTGACGCAGATCGATGAGCTTATCTTCCATCTTGGAAAGTTCCACCTGCGCTTTCAGCACATCCTGCTGCAGGCCGCGGCCCACGGCATATTTTTGCCCGGCGATGTCCACAAACTCGGTAAGCAGCTTATGGTTCTTTTGAGTGGTCTTTATGGCTTCATCCACAAAATAGAGATTATAATAAGTCACCTTAATATTGCGTATCAACTGCCATCTCAATTCCTCCCAGTTGGCTTTGGAAACATTGGCGCCTTCGCGGGCGATGTTTTCCTTAAGGGAAAGCTTTCCGGGAAAGGGAAAGGTTTGCTTTATGCCCAACTGCTTTCCGGTCATCGGCTCCTGGTCAAACACAAAATTATCCACGGGCAGATTCAGAATATTCAGGCTTACCATGGGGTCGGGCAGGGAGCCGGCCTGCGGTATCCGGGCTTCATCGGCCCGGGACTGGGTATAAAAAGCCTGTAGCTGGGGATTGTTTTTTAATCCTTCTTCAATCAGATCGTCCAGAACCAACACATTTTGGCTTTCCTGAGCCAAACCAATTCCGGTGAATATCAGCAAGAAGAACAACCATTGTCTTCGCATTAACGCACTCCTTCACTCTTATAACGTTTTTACTGTTTTTTTTGATTTCACTTTTACATTCTTCCGTACAAAAAGCAACGCCGTCACGGCCATTAGCAGGCTGGCCCACCACAAAAAGGCATAGCCGCGGATGTAACTGTTCAACAAATGGTGCGCCGGCGTCCCCGGTTCATGTATATGCGAGGCTTCGCTTTCAATAACCGGCTCGTCGGCGTTAAACACCCGGTGATAGATACAGGTGTAGTTTTCGCTCAGGGGGAAGGGGAAAAAAAACAATCCTCCCAAAATCCCCGTCACTAAAAATACCATGGCCAGACGTCTTGTCTTCATTTCGCTTTCCGCTTTACTTTACATACATGCCCCCTCTTTATGTCAATTGCCGTGCCAAGGTTTATCGGATAGACGCCTTTTTATCAAATAATTACACTAAAAGCCTGTTTTTATGACTTTTACGGAAATATCGGCAGGTATACGGTATGATGACCGGGAGCATGAGGTGGAGATATGTAGAATATTCTACACCATACTGAAGAATTGTATACAGTTTGAGCGCGGATTACCGCAAACAGCAACTGTATGGGGGAAGAAATGATGCGGGAACCGATACGGACCCGTTTATTCCAGACCCAGCTTTTTTATACGGTACAGCAGAACGTGACGGGGAATTTGCAACATACGCGCCGCCTGGGACTGGTTGCCGGAGCTGCGCTTAAGCACCTCCTTTATGACCAACCGTTCAACGGAATCCAGGGAGATGCCTTCATCCGGTATTTTTATGGAAAAAGAGGACGGATCATGTCCTTCCAACTGAATGTATTCGGGCAGATCGGCCATGGTAAGGGTATTATCGGCGGCCAGGGTAACCATCCGCTCGATCACATTCTCCAGCTCGCGCACGTTGCCGGGCCAGTCATAGGCTTTTAAGGCGGCGATTACCTCCGGGGAGATGGAATAGGATTGACCGCCGTAATTCTTTTTAAGGAAAAAGTCGACCAGAAAGGGAATGTCTTCCCTGCGGTCGCGCAAGGCGGGCAGATTGATGGGCACCACGCTCAGGCGGTAGTAAAGGTCTTCTCTGAATTTTTTTTGTTTTACAAGTTCCAGCAGATTTTGGTTGGTGGCGGCAATAACCCGCACATCCACCCGTATCGGCCTGTTGCCCCCAACGCGATCAAACTCATGCTCCTGCAAAACCCGTAACAGCTTGGCCTGCAGTTCCTCGTGCAGGTCCCCTATTTCATCCAAAAAGATGGTGCCGCCGTCGGCCTGTTCAAACTTGCCGGGCCTGTCCTTTACTGCGCCGGTAAAGGCGCCCTTCACATGGCCGAACAGCTCGCTCTCCAGCAGGTTATTGGGGATAGAGGGGCAATTGACGGTAACCAGCGGCTTTTCCTTACGCGGGCTGTTGTAATGAATGGCCCGTGCAATCAGTTCCTTGCCCGTGCCGCTTTCCCCCAGGATCAGAACCGTGGCGTTGCTGGCCGCCACCTTTTGCGTGACGCGTAAAACATTTTGCATCGGCCCGCTGTTGGCCACCATGTTGTCAAAACGGAACTTGTCGGTCAGCTCTGTTTTCAGTTCGATATTTTCCGACTGCAGGCTGCGCAGACGCACCGCCTTTTCGATGGTAAACAGAAGCTGCTCCTGGCCAAAAGGTTTGGAGATATAGTCATCCGCGCCCATGCGGCAGGCCTCGATGGCATTGTCCACGCTGCCATAGGCCGTTATCATGATGATTACCGTCTTCTTGTTCAGGCGGCGTACCTCTCTGAGTACTTCAATGCCCGACACATCCGGCATCTGTATATCGGAAATCACAATATCATGACCGCCTTTTTTAAAGCGCTCAATACCCTCGCGGCCGTTGGAACTGGACTCCACCTGATAGCCGTTTTTTTCCAATTGATAGCCGATTACCTTGTTCAAATTAAAATCATCATCGATGAGCAGCACTCTCATGGTTACCTCGGTTAAATTGTATTCTCTGTTGTTATGGCTGAAGCTTCAGGCTTTCAAACGCCCGGGAGCGAGGCCTGAGCCTCTCTCCCTTCCTCCAGCGGGATGGCTACCTGAAAGCGGGTACCGGCGCCCGGCCTGCTTTCCACCGAGAGCTCCCAGCCGTTTTCATCCGCGATGCGTTTTACAATGGCCAGCCCCAAACCCGTTCCCTGTGTTTTGGTCGTGTAAAACGCATTAAAAATACGATCTATCTCCTCTTCCGGGATACCCTTCCCCTGGTCGGTGATGGTCAGAAAAACCCGGGGCCGGGGCGCCTGTTGCCGTCGTACATCCACCTCAACCTCTCCGCCGTCGGGCATGGCCTGAATGGCATTCAGTAAAACATTCATCACCACCTGCCAAAGCTGGTTGGGGTTACCCCGGAGGATGATCTCTTCCTCCGGCAGCCGGGTTTTTAAATGTATGCGGCTTTTACGAATCTGGGCGCCGATCATCAACAGAATATTATGCAGCGTATCCACCAGATTATAGGAGGACAACCGGCGTGATTTTTTTTGCGAAAATCCCAGATAGGTCTCTACCACCCGGTTAAGCCGCTCTGTTTCCTGGATGAGGATATCGAAAAACTCAAGCTTTTTCACCCTTGCGGGAACGGCATCGCGGATGATCTCCACCGCGCCGCGGATCGCTCCGAGGGGATTACGCACCTCATGGGCCAGGCTGGCGGTAAGCTCGCCCACTATGGCCAGGCGGTCCGCCGCCCTTAGCTGTTGCTCCATATCGGAAATTTGCGCGGACTGGGCCTTTACCTGTTCCAGGGTTTTGCGTAATTGTTCCGCCGCCTGACGGTAACGCTGCTTCTCTTCCTTTTCCCCCTGCGCCTTCAGGCCGGTAACATAGCCCACCAGATTAAAAAGAATAATCTGGATAAAACGCATCAGGTTAATATCTACCAGACCTCCCCATTGAAACATGATATGCGGCAGGTAAATCATGCTGACAATCAGCGAGGCGCCCAAACCGCCGCGCACACCGTACTGAAAGGCGGCTATCAATATGGGAATAAAATAGGCCTGCATATACACCAGATGATATTGCCAGCTCATGGTGGGTGTATTGTAGTGCAACCAGGAGATGAGCACAATAAAGATGACGATCAGCAGGGGCCAAAGATACTTTTCCTTGATATGGTCAATCACGGGCGGACTCTTTTTTTGCTGTTTTGAAAAAACTTTTACACTAAGCCGGGCATATTTTACAAAGATTATGCCACAAAAAAAACAGGCCTTCCTATTCCCGGCGGGTCGTTTGTAAACAAAAACGGGCCCGGTACGATTTTAAGGGTAAAAAAAGAGCTTGGGGATAATAGTCCGGCAAGAGCCTTTATTTACCCAGCCTTAAAATGTTAAGTGCCCCGCGTATAACGATAACAAACACAATGGCCCCCACAATCAGATCGGGAAGGCCCGAGCCGCTGAGCAGCACCAATACCCCGGCCAGGATAACCCCGCCGTTGATGATGACGTCGTTGGAGGTAAAGATCATGCTGGCCTGCATGTGGGCCTCCTCGCTTTTCGATTTCTGCAACAGATAGAGGCAATAGCCGTTGGCCATCAGGGCCAGAACGGAGACAAGGATCATCACCTGAAAATCCGGCGCTTCTTCCAGGCCGGTAAAGCGGCGCACAACCTCGGCAAAGCCGGCCAGGGCCAAAATCATCTGCACATATCCGCTGATACGGGCAATGCGCTTTTTCAGCAACATGCCGCCGCCCACCGCCAGCAGGCTCAGGCCGTACACGCCGGCGTCCGCCAGCATATCCAGGCTGTCGGCAATCAGACCCATGGAGTCCGCCAGCCAGCCGCTGAACATCTCGATTATAAAAAAGGCCAGGTTTATCGCCAGCACCGTCCACAACAGACGCCGCTGTTGCCGCGGATTTTCCCCGCCGCCCTCAAAATCCACCGTAAGGCTGTCCACCAGACTGCTGTTGTAATTCAGGCTCCGCAGCCGCTCGTCAATCAACGCAAGGGGGCCCTTATGGTATACATGCAGCGTCCTCCCCGGAATATCGAAATCCAGTTGTTCTATGCCCGGAACATCATCCAGCTTCATGCGGATCATATTTTCCTCCGAGGGACAATCCATCTTTTCTATTTTAAAGGTCGATTTTGTAATTGTTTTTTTTGCCGCCATCTTTATCCGCCGTTTATTGTAAAAGGCATAAAGGTAACGGATTTTATCACAATAAAAAAGCGGCCTTCCGGGCCGGCCGGTTTCTTTTACGGCTGTAATTTTTTTACCCTTTTTGTAACCCCGCCGCCTGTTCCCGCATCAATGGCAGTAATTGAAGAAAGAAAAAATCATATCGGGAGAAGCGATGATACAGCATTTAGAGGCGGATGAAGCCAGGCAAAAGTTTGACGAAAAAGTGGAGTTTATCGATGTGCGCGAGCGCCATGAACATCAGCAGGTGCGCATACCCGGCTCCAAGATCATCCCCCTCAGCGAAATGAACCGCCGCTGGGAAGAGATTCCCCGGGATCGTCCGGTGGTAATCTACTGTCAATCGGGCAACCGCAGCGCCAGTCTGATCATGCAACTGAATCAGATGGGTTTTGAAAACCTTTATAATTTATACGGCGGCATCATCAGCTGGTATCAAAACCGGCACCCCGTCGATTTTGGGGCCGTTGAAGCCGCGGGTTGATGAAAAAGCGTTTATTCCTACTGCCGGAACTGTTGTTCCTTATCAGCGTGGGGCTGCACCTGGGTGTGGCCTTTTCTTTTTACTATCCCGGCTCCCTGGTGGTTGGGCCCCTTACGGCCGGGATGTTTTTGGCCTGGCTTTTTAGCAGCCGCCTCATCGCCGCCATCATACGGGCCACCCCGGATGACGCCTCCCCCTTTGCTTACCTGGGGTCCCTTATTGATCCCCTGTATAAATATCCGTTGATTTTTATTTTGCTCTATGCCCTGAGCAATTTTTTTATGAGCCTTTCACCGGCTCCCGCCGGCAGCGGCCTGTTCGACCTGAATATCACCCCGCAAAAGCTGCGCGGCCTGAGCGGTTTTTGGATATTTTTTTACGCCCTGGCCGTAGTGATGCGCCGGGCCGGAAGGAAGTTCGGAAAATAGCAGGCTTTTAATCCCTGCCCGGGCGCCACTTATTTTTTACCTTGAATATAAGTTCAGGACGGATATATTTACCGTAAAGCTTTAGGCAAAACACTGCTTAAATAAATATAAACGATATTGCGATATAATTTGTCTTTTTTGGGTAATTATATTGCGTTATAAAAAGAAAACTTTATATTCATCCATTCAGCACGGTTTGAGGGGGCCGGCTGCTTAACGGAGGCCTGACCCTATGCCGGACTCATTCCCGCCCCCTGCAATTCAACCGGGTATGTACACCCCGCCCCTTGTGCATCGTCTGTTCAAAAAATCAGCAAACCAAAACATTCTTCAGACAGGATAGCCCCATGAACAAATTTATTTTTGGATTCATTTTTATGCTGTTGATACAGCTCAATGCCCAAAACAGCGAAGCGCAAAGGGAAATGGACTATTGGAAAAAACGTACCGATATGCAAATCACCCGCAGCGAAGACGGTATTGTAAAAATCAAACATCCCAACGGTTATGTTAAATATGTGGATACGCGGGATATGGGCAGCCCGCTGCAAAAAAGCGCGGGCGATATGCAGATATTTGATCTGCCCAATATTGATGATGCGCATTACGCGGACAAATACACGTTTACACAAAGAATCGCCCTGGGGACGGGCGCGCCTTATCCTGCTTTGTTTGGGGATTTTGACAATAACGGAAAAATCGATATGGCCGGGCTGTATAAAAATATTCAGGACGGTGAGTTAGGACAGGCGGGAATATTTGAATTACAGGACGATTCCACCTTTCAACAACGCTACCTGTACCCATTGGCCGATTCCGCCACCACGCCCACCGGCGTCACCGACGTGGATGGTGACGGACGCCCGGAACTGAATATCAGCCGGGGGCAGACCTTTTACAACTATAAAAGTCTCCATCCCGATTCCCTGCCCACGCATATAAATTTTAAACATGTTATGTGGCAGATATCCGGTATTGTGGGCAGCGAGTTGTTCGGCGATTTTGACGGGGACTCTCTGACGGATGTTTACTACATGGGCGATGACACCCTGGACCCCTGGGGCAACAAGCTCTATATTGCCGAGTATGACCCCTCGGTAAACAATTTTGTGCAAAAATACCGCTTTGCCCCGCCGGACTGGAGAGTGGGCGGTTCGGCCGCGGGCGACTTTGACGCCGACGGCTTTACGGAGATCGTGGCCGGCAATATCCACGGCAACGTCTATGTGATGGAAAACCGCGGCGACGACGCCTATGTCAACAGTTTTACCACCTCGGTGGATGTTTCCAACGCCTATCTGATAGCGGCCACAAACGACATCGATAAAAACGGTAAGACGGAGTTTTTTGTGGGCGCCTCCTCCTATTGGAGCGGGGTCAGCGGCACCCAGGTGTTTTGGTTTGAGGCCAATGGTGATGACAGCTATGAGGTGAAACGCACGTTTTTTCTGAACGGCACCGGCGTGCTGGGCACCACGGCCCTGTACAGTTATGACGTCAATAACGACAATGTCGATGATCTGGTGTTTGCCTTTGAGTTTTATGTGGTAACGCTTGTCTGGAACAGGCAAAGCCAACTGTTTGATCTGTTTTATTTGTACCGTCACGACCTCAATGGCAGCGGTATTCAATCGGCAACGGTCTATACTGTCTTTCCCGGACGTCCTGATTTATTTGTGAGTATATATGGCGGTAATAATGTACCGGTTGAATCCACTCTTTGGTTTACTAATAATACAATAACTTCTTTAGGTCAGAAAACGATTTACCCCGTTCATCTAAAATTGTACCCCAACTACCCCAATCCATTTAACAGTAGGACACATATTAATTTTGATTTAAGTGAATACTCTTTTGTTAATCTTAAAATCTATGACATAAGAGGAAAGGAGGTACGAACACTATTGCAAACAAACGGAATGACTTCAGGAAAACATGGAATAGTTTGGGACGGTAAAGACAATAAGGGAAAGGAGGTGTCCACCGGTATATATTTTATAAAATTAACAGCGGATGGAAATACACTTTCCGCAAAACTTATGTA
>JALXBH010000079.1 GCA_026991535.1 Calditrichia bacterium
GCGGGATTTCCGCGTCCCTTTCACCCTCCCGGATGAATCCGGGTGTTAATGTTTTACCCATAGATTGCTCTCCTCCCCGAATGGTCGGGGAGGGGCCGGGGGTGGGGTTAAAGCGGCGGCCTGTAAAACTCATTTAAAGTATAAAGAGAGTGATGTTTTCATTATTCAAGGTTTTCGTTCCGCCGGGCTTAATAGTTTTATGACAATCTCATTTTTGCCTGAAATAGAAAGGTCGTTTTTTATTTGAGTCTTGTTTGTCACGCTCTTATATCCTATTTTTATTTTAGGAAACAGATGATTTTTTTGGGGAGCTTTATGCGATATTTTTTTCTTTTAATTATAGGCCTGGCCGTTTGTGCCGCCGCGCAAACTTTTCCGCGGGAGGGTCTGAGCGACCACAAGGTCAGCGTGCGTGCTTTTGTAAACGGCACCATTGTAACAGGTAACGGCGTTATTATCGAAAAGGGCGCCATTCTGGTGCGGGACGGCTATATAGCCGGCGTGGGGCAAAAGGTGAGCCTGCCCCCGGGGACGCCGGTAATCGATCTGAAAGGCGCCTATGTCTATCCCGGTTTTATTGATCTGTACAGCCGCTATGGCATGCCGGAGATTCCCAAAAATAAAAACAGCATGCCTCGTCCGCGCGCGCCGCATCCGCAAAGCCGGGATAAAGAGGCCCTGGCCTGGAACGAGGCCATAAACAGCCACGCCGACGCGGCCGAACTGTTTACCCCAAACGCCGCCGGGGCAAAAAGTTTACGGGAACAGGGTTTTACGCTGGTGCAGACCAATATGCGCGACGGTATTTTTCAGGGGCAGGCCGCCGTGGTTTTATTAAATGACGGACGGGCCCATGACAATGTTTTGCCGGAAAGGGGCGCTCAGTTCCTCTCCTTCTCCAAGGGCAGCTCCCGGCAGGACTATCCCAATTCGCTGATGGGGGCCATCGCCCTGATCCGACAGACCCTTTATGACGCGCAGTGGTATGAGCGGGCCATGGCCGCCTACCGGGCCAATCCGGCGCAGAAAAAACCGGAATTCAACCGGGCTTTGGAGGCCCTGCTGCCCGTCGTGCAAAAAAAGACTCCGCTGCTGTTTGGCGCGGCCAATTATCTGGATGTGCAACGGGCGGCGCGTATTGCCGATGAGTTCGGTCTGGAAATGATCCTGAAAACCGGCGCCGACAGTTATAAGCGCCTGGCTGATCTGAAGGCTTTGAAAAAGGCGCTGGTTGTGCCCCTGACTTTTCCCCCGAAACCGGATGTCAGCGACGCCAACGCCTCGGACAATGTATCCCTGGCGGCCCTGAAACACTGGGACAGCGCTCCCGAGGCCCCGGCCCGTCTGGCGCGGGCGGGCATTCCCTTTGCCCTTACCGCCGACGGTCTGAAGAAGGGACAAACCTTTTTGGGCCAGTTACGGCTGGCCGTAAAACGCGGTCTGGATGAAGACAAGGCCCTGGCCGCCCTGACCGTTATTCCCGCCCGTCTGGCCGGAATCGATGACAAAGCCGGTGCCATCGCCAGGGGCAAGCTGGCTAACTTTGTCATCGCCGGGGGCAACCTGTTCCGCGACGATAAAAGCGTCATCCGCCGGGTGGTGGTCGCCGGGAAAGTGCACGATGTTAACCCGCTGCCGGAATTCGACTGGCGCGGAACCTGGCAGCTCTCCTCGGACTGGGGCAACATTCCCCTGGAGATCAGCGGTAAAATCGAAAAGCCGGATGTTTTTGCCGGCAGGGACAGCAATCGTGTTAAGCTGAAAAAGAGCGTGCTGAGTAAAAACCATATCAAACTCAGCCTGCCGGCGACGTATAATAATGCCGGCAGCGTTATTCGCCTGGCGGCCGATCGTTTTGGTCTGAAGCTTCAGGGCTATGTGCTGGACGGGCAGGGACGCCGCCACCCCCTGAGCGGTGAGCGCCGCGCCGCCCATGAAGACAAAGAGAAGACAACGACGAACAAAGAAGACGTCGTCATGGCTTCCTTTCCCACGGTTTTTCCCGATAAGGCCTATGGGCTGAGCGCGCCGCCGGAACAACCTTCCTGGGTGCTGATCCGCAAGGCCACCCTGTGGACCGCCACGGAGC
>JALXBH010000080.1 GCA_026991535.1 Calditrichia bacterium
GTTGCACATGGATGATAGCGGTATTTTATGGATAGGGGGCAACGACGGAATGAGCCGTTATGATCCCGCAACAAAGCGTTTCCGGCGCTACAAGGCCGACCCCTCGGTCGCGAATAAGCTCAGCAAACCTACCGTCTGGAAAATAATAGCGGCCGGCAGGGAGGCCCTTTGGATTGCCAATTACGGCGGCGGTCTTTTTTATTTTGACAAAAAAAAGGGACGTTTTAAGGGATACCGCAACGAGGCGAACAATCCCCGCTCCCTTAGCGATAATCGCTTGCTGGCGCTTTATGCGGATACCTCCCGACCGGTTCCGGCCTTGTGGGTGGGGTCGGTGAGCGGAGGGGTGAACGCCTGGTTTCCCGAAAAACAAAAATTCCGTCACTTTGCCCCTCTTCCCGGAAAACCGGGCTTGAGCAATGGCATCGTCTATTCCTTTTGCGAGGACGCGCGCGCAAGGCTTTGGGTGTGTACCGCCCGCGGACTTGAACTGTGGGATGAGAGCGGGCGGCGCTTTATTCCTTACCCGGATCAAACATCCGAGTATTACTGCATCACACCGGCCGGCCGGGAAGGGCTGTGGGTGGGCCGCCTGGATGGTTTGTGGCGATTCAACATCCGTAAAGGGAAATTATCCCGGCCCTTTCCCCAAAAAGAAGATTTTGCCCCTCTGCGCCAGGCGGCTGTTTTGCATATCCTGCGGGAAAAGGAGACGCTGGTATGGCTGGCCACCCGCAGGGGACTGGTGCGCTACAATCCCTTCGGGCAAACGGTGCGCCTTTATAAACACGCCCCCAGGGACAGCAGCACTCTTTCAGCCAATGAAGTGCGCAGGCTGATGCGTGACAGCCGGGGACGGTTGTGGGTCGCCACCGCGCGGGGATTGAATATTTTTCAGGAAGCATCGAACAGCTTCCGCCGCCTGCCAGGATTCCCACAGGCGCGGCGCGGATTACGCGGCACTATTGTGTATCACGTTATGGAAAGCCGGGACGGGCAAATTTGGGCGGCCACGGACGCCGGTTTGCACCGCTACCGCCCCGACGGGGGATTCGATTTTTGGGGAGAAGAGCAGGGACTGGCCAACCACGTGCTTTACGGCATCTTGGAAGACGACAGGGGCCGCCTGTGGCTCAGTACAAACCGCGGCCTGTCCCGTTTTGATCCGCAAAATGAAACCTTTACAAATTTTACGGTGGAGGACGGCCTGCAGGCCAATGAGTTTAACGCCGGCGCCTTTTTTCGCCGTCGTAACGGCCATTTTCTTTTTGGCGGCATTAACGGATTTAACAGCTTCGATCCCGCCGGTGTGCGGCTGAGCCGGTATGTGCCGCCTGTGGCCTTAACCGGATTTCGCCTGTTTAACCGACCGGCGGAATTACCCGTTTCCATTAGCGTCACAAAGAAAATTGAGCTGCGCCACGACCGCAACTTCTTTTCCTTTGAGTTCGCGGGTCTCGATTACAGCAGTCCCGGAAAGAACCAATACCGATACCACCTGAAGGGATTTGACGCCGCGGTGGTGGAGAGCGGCAACGGGCGTGTGGCGACATATACCAATGTGCCTCCCGGCGAGTACACCTTTGAAGTATGGAGCAGCAACAGCGACGGCGTCTGGAATCCCGAACCGGCGCGCCTGGCGTTAAGCATCCCGCCCCCTTTCTGGGCAACCTGGTGGTTCCGGGGGCTGATTCTTATGGCCGTTGTCCTTATCCTGGCCGGTATTCGCCGCTATCAACTGGGGCGCATCCGCGAAATAATAAATATTCGCGCCCGCATTGCCGCCGATCTGCATGATGAGATCGCCTCCTCGCTGGCCAGCGTGCATCTCTATTCGGAAGTGGTGGAAAAACAACTGCCCGGGGCCACGGCAGAGACCCGGAATATCATCGACCGTATCCGTCATCTTTCGCGGGAAGCCATGGAGGGTATCGCTCAAATTGTGTGGGCCGTTGATCCCCGCCATGACAGTCTGGATGATATGCTGAAAACCATAATGGGTGAAGCGGGGCAGTTATTCCGCGCGGCGGGGATTACCTTTGCCGGCAGGCAGCCGGAAAACATACCTGCCCTGAAACTGTCCCCCGATCAGCGGCGGGCCACATACCTGATTTTAAAGGAGGCGATGAATAATATCATCCGCCATGCCGCCTGTAAAAAAGTTACCATGTCCGTCAGCCTGAACGGCAAGGAGTTGATCTTTAGCCTGGAAGATGACGGCCGCGGCTTTGAAACGGATCGGGCGGACGCCGGCCACGGCCTGCGGAACATGAAAGAAAGAGCCCGGGCGGCCCGTGCCGCCGTTGAAATTGCTTCCCTGCCGGGGCAGGGCACGCGGCTGACCCTGCGGGTAAAAATAGCATAATTATGTCATTGCGGCATTACACGTAAAGGGACAGATTCAAATTATGGAAAAAACAACCATTGCCATTGTGGAAGATCACCCGGATCTGCGGAACAGTTTAAAACTGGTTCTGGCGGGGGCGCCCCACTTAAATCTTCAGGGAGAGTATGCACAATGTGAAGGCCTGATACACGACATCGAACGGGGATACATTGCCCCGCGCGTTATTCTGATGGATATCGGTTTGCCCGGCATGTCCGGCATCGAGGGCGCGCGCCGGGTAAAGCAACTCCACCCGCAAGGCGATGTGCTGATGCTGACGGTATTTGAGGACGACAGCAACGTGTTTCAGGCCATTTGCGCCGGAGCCAGCGGCTATCTGCTGAAAAAGTCCACTCCGGCGGAAATTTTACATGCCGTGAGCCAGGTAACCGCGGGCGGCGTACCCATGACGCCGCTTATCGCCCGCAAGGTGATGACCATGTTCCGGGATTTTGCCCCCGCGCCTTCCGATAGCGATGCACGGCTGACGCCGAGGGAAAAGGAGGTGTTGGGCGCGCTGGTGGATGGCCTGAACTACAAGGAAATCGCCGACCGGCTGTTTATCAGCCTGGAGACGGTGCGCAATCACCTGCGGCATATCTATAAAAAGCTCCAGGTGCACTCCAAGTCCGAAGCGGTGGCCCAGGCCTTAAAACGACGATTGATCTGAAATCTTTCCATATCTCACCAAAAATGACACGGATGTGCCATAGCCCGCGGCATCCCTATATATTATCTTCCATTGAAAAACATTTCCGTACAATGCGTAAATCGTTTGGTTGCGGATATAATGTTTTTGCCCGGAGATGAACGAAAAATAAAGGAGCCATTATGCGGAATATGAGCACCATACTTAAAGGGAGCCTGGTTTGTTTTTTGCTGGTTGTGGCCCATGTCCATGCGCAACAGGGTATTGCCTATACCTGGGAACCGCAAAACAGTTACGGCAATTGGGGTAATGGCGTTAATTGGTCCCCATACGGTCGCCCGGATTCCCTGGACTTTGCCCGGGTTTGGAACGGGCAGCACAGCAGCACCACCGTCGGCGTGGAAGACAGTTTTGCCGTGGGTATTTTGTTGTTTATTTCCGGGCGGATAGAGGGTATTTCATTAGATGTTTTGGATTCCCTGCGCTGGTATGGCGGTGAACTGGGCGGAAACATTGAAGTGACCATTCCGGACACCGGTTTTGGTGTAATCCAGGCCTATGACACCGGCGTGGACCTGGATGATAATGCTCAATTGATCAACAACGGTAAACTTTACTGGTATGGGGGGGATATCGGTTTTAGCGGTACCGGCAGTCCCTTGCTGACCAATCGCGATACCTTTCATATCGTAACAAAATATACCGACGAGTTGAAAATGTATTCCAATTTTAAAAATGAAAGCGGCGGAGTGGTCATAAAGTCTTCCCCGGCGCCGGTACGTTTTAAAAACTGGTTTAACAGCTTTTACAGCTACGGACATATAGATGTGCGCGCGGGTCTGTTTGATGTAAGCGTACCGGGCATCGTTTCCGGCAGCGTGGCGGTTTCGGATTCAGGAGAGTTCTATATAAGCAGTACCAATCAGATAACTTTGTCCGACATAGATATCAGCGGGCCGGGGAAAGTTACTTTTGGCCGAACAATAAACTCCAATTACATAACGCTGTCAGGTGACAATTATATAGACAAACTCTATATGGAGGGGCCCGAGCTTGGCGGTACGGGTACCCTGACTATCCGCGATTCCATGAGAGTTAATGTACGAAGCAGTCTTTATAATCGTATAGTTACCATCATGCCCCAGGCCGTGTTACGCCTTGATGAAGAATTGAATAATCTTAACAGCAATGGCAATGTGCTGGACACCCTTTATCTGCTTGGCCGTGCGGAATTTTCCACGAAAGGGAGTTTCGGCGGCAGCAAGAATGGAATTATTCTGAATCGCGGTGTTATGGATGTCAAAGGCGATAAATCAAAGTATGTTATCAGTTCTTCCCGGTTAATCCATGACAGTACCGGAATAATAAACATAGATGTTCCTGCCGGCGAATATGCCACATTTTATGCCATTGATGGTTACGGGGATGTTTATCTCAAATCCGGAACCATGCGTATTAGGGACGAAATGACTGTTTACTCGGGAATATGGGATTTAGCGCCGGGAACAACGGTGTATACCAGCAACGCGCTTTGGGGGGGCAGTTCTCTACTGTTGGCCCGGGGAACCATACAGGCCGCAAGCGGAGTACTGCGCTTTAACGGTGATCTTATGCCCGGCGGTAAGGACCCCGGCCGCCTTACCCTTATACCGAATCGGGATGTCGATTTTTGGGGAAATTCCAGGCTTATCATTCAATTGGGCGGAAACACGCCCGGTACGGAATATGATCGGATTGACGTCACGGAACGCGTTTCCTATGGCCGGCTCAATCTGAACGGCACGCTGGATGTGCGTCTGGTGAATGACTTTGCCCCCGCTCCGGGCGATATTTTTGTTGTCATCCGCCATCTTAACGGTTATAGCGGCGCCTTTTCCGATACCCTGTTGCCCGAGCTGCCCGATCCGGGATTACGCCTGGAGTTAATGCAAACAGACACCACGCTTAGTCTTGTGGTAAGCGGCACGCCGACCGGTATAGAAAATGGCGGGGAAGAGGAGAACCTACCCCGGCATTTTGCTCTGGAACAAAATTATCCCAATCCCTTCAATCCGCAAACCACTATCCGTTATGCGTTGCCCCGCGCGGCAAAGGTTACACTGGAAATATTTGACATGCTGGGTCAGCGGGTGGCCACGCCGGTAAAAGGGGTGCAACGGCCGGGCGTTCACAGCGTGCGCTGGGAGGCGGGCAATCAACCCAGCGGCGTTTATATTTACCGTCTGCGCGCTGGAAAATTCATGGAGACAAAAAAGATGATATTGCTGCGCTAATGTTTGGGATGCGCGTTGGCTGCCCGGGAGGAAAATCCTGACCGACGGATAACACCAATGGGCTCCAATGGGATCGGCGTAAATACCCCCCGCCCTGGGCCGCCTACTCCCTAAATTTTAACAGAGAAAAGGATATGGGCAGCTCGGCAATATACTGCAAACTCCAGACGGTGCTTGCCGTATATCCGGTCGATAGAGCCATGGCGCTTTCACCATGGAAAGGGTTGATATTAAACCGTATTATAAACAGAGGCGCCTTGCCGTGAGGCTTAACCGTAAGGCTAAGATCATTATAGGCAATACTTGTGTCCGGCAGGAGTTGCTTATAGTCAAAGCTGTATTCCGGCAATAAGACCAGACTATTGGTTTGGCTCATAAACGAAAGGGTATCCGTAACGTTGTCGGTTTTTATTTCCAGATCAACGGAGATATTCCCGCCCGTCATCTCTTCATCGGCGATGAACAGGGGGAGTAGCGTTCCGCTAAGTTTTTTTTTCCGGCCAGAGGACCAGCCGGTGTTTGCCTGGTGATAGTCAATAACATGACTGATATCATCCCGGGAGATGATAAAAATAAATAACCGGCCCTTAATGTCGTCGATATCCGTTAATACTGTTGTGCTAAAGTTGGCTGTGGTGAAATTGACGGGAAATGTCGAAAACGACGCCATATCCACCTCTTCAATTTCCGGGAATAATATAAAAACGGTATCCTTTTGGGCCGTGGTCGTGTATTTAAAAATCATTTCAAGCTCGGGATCGTTCTGTTCATCCGCGCAGGCAATAAAGATTGAAAAAGATATTATAAGGAGGAAAAGTACTTTCATATCAGCCTTGCTTTTACTGTTTAATTGGCCCGCTAAACACCCTTTTGGTGCTTTTTGGGTATGGATTGTGCCTTGACAAACTCCAAGGCGCCTTAGTTTGGGTTTTAAATGTTTTTATTCGGAATTAGCTTTGTAAATTAATAAATCCATGTTGTTGAAACGGTTTCTTTTCATATCATCCTCCAATTTGACTGAAAGGATATTATGAATGCGTCCGGTTAAATTCAATCAATTTTTCAGAGGTTTCGATACTGTAACTATATAGTCTTCTTTAAAATGAAGCTCTAGGCTTGTTTTGCTTTCGAATAAAATTCAATCCGATAATTTAAAAGATCAGGGTTCATTTTAAGAAGCTCTAACAAAACTTTCGTAGGACCAGATGGCCTACGTTTCCCTTGTTCCCATTGTCTTACCGAAGAAGGGTTAACGTTCAATAATTTTGCAAATACACTTTGACTCATCTTTATCTTTTGACGAATCTTTTTTATATCATTGGCATCTATTTCTACTTCAGGTATCTCAATACCCAGTTTTTTCAATTCCTTATCTGTAAAAGATGTACTTATTCCATTCTTAAGCAGATCATAAGCCGTAGAACCAATGGCCTTTTTTATACTTTCTCTCATATTTATCCCTCTATATTAAAGAATTCACCGGATTTTATCATCTTTAAATACTCACTCTTTTTTATTAGGAATAGATCTTTTGCAAGTTTTCTGAAATACTTTAATTCTTCTCTATCCAGGTTGTCCTTTTCACTTTTTGAAAATCCGTAAATAAAAACCGCTCTGTCTGACTCCTTATAAACAATAATAGTTCTGAAACTTCCACGTTTCCCCTGACCCAATTTGGCAACTCTTACCTTGAAGAGTCCTCCACCTAAACTAACAATTCCATAATTCTTTGATATGTTATCAATGGCCGTTAATAGATTTTTATTACTTATAGAATTCTTTTCCGACCATTTATGTGAGATGGACCCCATTGTCAAGACCAAAGTTTAAGAAAATTAAGGTGTAATAGTTGTAGTATTTTTCTTTCTTTTTTTGCTTCTTTTTTTCTTTCTTTTGTTAATATGTGGATAAC
>JALXBH010000081.1 GCA_026991535.1 Calditrichia bacterium
GATGAATGAGCCTCCTGGTAACCGTCTTCGCGTTGCCTGGACTGGCACTTACCGATCACCCGTCATCCCGGGAAGAAAAGCGCCGGGAAATCCGATTCTCCCATTTTGCACAAGAAAGTCCGCTAAAAAGGATTTGGGGAACTCTCACGTCTTTTTCACCCACCCGGATGAATCCGGGGGTGGGGTTCCGGGCAAAAAAAAACTGCCGTCCAGCGGCAGTTTTAAAAAGCATCCATGCTTAAATCCGGGTTCCTTCCCGAGACCTCTACATTCGGCCATTGCCACCGGCAATGCAGAAGTAGGTCGCAAACAGCTTAAAACTGTTCATTATTTTTTTTAACGACTGACGGCCGGAGTCAAAATATATTATCTTTTTTATTTTGCAGCGGATTTGCGTAAATTTTTTGTTTTTAAATTACAGGAAAATACTTTGAAACAGCTAAAACGCATTAAAGGAACACAAGACGCCCTGCCCGAAAAAACGATGCAATGGCAGGCCCTGGAAAAACACATCCGCCGGAACATGGCGCTCTTTAACTTCCGGGAAATTCGCACGCCGGTATTTGAAATGACCGAAGTTTTTGCCCGGGGCATCGGTCAATTCACCGATATTGTCTCTAAGGAGATGTACACCTTTCAGGATCGCTCCAAAAAGAGCCTGACGCTGAAACCGGAGATGACGGCGCCGGTTATGCGCGCCTATATGGAGAACAGTCTTTATGCTCAGGCGCCCCTGCAAAAGCTATATTATATCGCCCCCCTGTTTCGTCAGGAGAACCCGCAGGCCGGCAGGCTGCGGCAGTTCCATCAATACGGCGCGGAGTTTATCGGCAGCCCGGCTCCCGAGGCGGACGTGGAAACCATTGTGCTGGCCCTGCATATTTTTGAAGAACTGGGTCTGACCAACGTCCGCCTGCGTATCAATACCGTGGGCGATCCTGAAAGCAGGGAACCCTATAAACTTCTCTTACAGGACTACCTAAAGCACAACATCCCCAATCCCGAACCCCAGGTGGCCGAACGCATTGCCAACAATCCCCTGCGCGTGCTGGACTCCAAGGATGAAAAGCTGCGGGAAGTGATCGCCGGCGCGCCCAAGCTGGTTGATCATCTAAAGGAAAAAGCGGCGGAGCATTACCGTTCCGTAAAAACACAATTGGAAAGCGCCGGGGTCAGCTACAGCGAAGACCCGACCCTGGTTCGCGGACTGGATTATTACACCCACACGGTTTTTGAGATCACCAGCGACGCCCTGGGCGCGCAGAACGCCCTTTGCGGCGGAGGACGCTACGATCTGCTGGCCCGGCAACTGGGCGGCAGGGATTTTCCCGCCGTGGGCTTTGCCGCCGGTATGGAACGCATTCTGATGGCCCTGGAAAGTCAGGGTAAAAGCCTGGCCCGGCCCGCGGTCCCGGACGTATTTTTAATCACCATGGGCGAAGCAGCGCGCGCAACAATGACAAGCTGGCTGGCAAAACTCCGCCGGGCCGGTTTATCGGCGGACGCCGACTTTCTGGGCCGCAGTGTTAAAGCCCAGTTCCGCGAGGCAAACCGTAGCGGCACCCGTTTTAGCCTTATTTTGGGTGAGGATGAACTGAACCAAAAATTCTTTGCCGTTAAGGATATGAAAAACAGCACTCAGGAGAATGTCCCCTTTGATAGCCTGACCAATTATCTGTTGCAAAAAAAGGAATCCCTGACAGTATGATCCGTCCCCTTTCCCTGGCCAGGGTGCGCTATTTTAGCAAACTGAAGCTAAAAAAACAGCGCCGGCAGGAAGGTCTGTTTATCGTCAGCGGGCGGCGGGCCGTTGAGGAGATCCTCGCTTCTCCCCTAAGCGTGGAGTTGCTGATACTGGAAAACGGCGCTGACGGCGGCCGCTACGCCGCCCATGATATTCCCCTTTTCAGTACCGGCGCCGATGAACTGAAACGTATCACCGACGTGCAAACGCCACAGGAGGTGGCCGCCGTGGTAAGGCTGCCCGAGCCCGGCCCACCCGGAGATGCGCCGAATATGCTTTATCTGGACGGCATAGGCGATCCCGGTAATTTAGGCGCCATCATACGCACCGCCGCCTGGTTCGGCTGGCCCTGGCTGCTTCTTTCTCCGGGCTCCACCGATCCCTATCAGCCCAAAACCGTAAGGGCCACCGCCGGTATGATCGGCTATGTGAATATCGTAAACGACTTCCCCGCGGAAGAACTACGCTTCTTAAAGGAAAAGGGATATACCCTGTGGGGAACCAACGTTAGCGGCGGCCGGGATATAAAAAGCGTTCCCGCCGGAGGCCGGAATCTTATATTAATGGGTTCCGAGGCGCACGGTCTTTCCCCGGAGGCCGGGGCTCTGACCGGTGAACAGCTCTACATAAAGCGCACCGGCCGGGGGGAATCCCTCAACATGGCCATGGCCGCCGGTATCATCATGCACCATTTTAGCAACGCGACCAAGCCTTAAAGAGGAATACATTTTATGGATGAAAAAAAATTTCCCGAACCGTTGGAAGCCCTGCTGCTGGTTTTGGTAGTCTTTAGCGGTATATTGCTGGCCACCATCACCATAGGCGTGGTGGTCAAATCCATCGGCGGCGGGGAAAACCTGGACCGCAACCTGGAGCTGCTGCTCTTTTTCATGGAAAGCCTTTTCCTGATTGTTCCCTGGTACTATGCCCGCAGGCGCGGCTTTGACCTGCAGGCGCTTTTCCGTTTTGGCCCCGTGGAGGGGCGCGTTTACCTTTATGCCTTTGTCGTGGGGCTGGCCCTGATCATCTTAACCGATGAGATGGAGCGCTTGATCACCTTGTTTATGCCCATGCCCGACACCCTGGCTGACATGATGAAACCGCTTTATGTCAATACGCCCCTGGAGTGGCTGATCGTAATCACCGGCAGTGTATTGATCGCATCGGTGGCGGAAGAGGGCCTGTTTCGCGGATTTTTACAGGTATCGCTGGAAAAAAAGGGGGATGTAACACGGGCCGTGGTACTGGCCTCGGTCAGTTGGACCATTATCCATATGAATCCCTATTGGGCTATTCAGATTTTTTTCATGGGTATCTTTTTGGGCTATATCGCCCAGCAGGTAAACTCCATCCGGCCGGCCATTCTCATCCATGGCATGAATAACCTTTTGGCCCTGCTGCTTATCAACCTGCGGGTAGAAGCGGATATTCCCTACTACACCTGGAGCGGCCATGTATCGCCGCTGTTTCTGCTGGCGGCGGCGGGTATGCTGTACTGGTCTATTCGCGCTCTGGGTCGTCTGCCCCGTCCGCGTCCAACTCGGCCATCTTTGTAGCCAAAAAGGACATCACCGCTTCCTCGGCGGCCATAACATCCGTGGCATGGGCATTGCGCAGGCTGTCCCAAACCGCCTGCGGACTCACCCCTTCCAGGTCGGCCACTTTGTCGTAGGTGCCCAGTTCCTTATAGCGCCAATAGCGTTTAAAGTTTATGGTACTCCAGCGTTTTTTTATGGCATACATCAGGGTGTACACTGTGTTGATATAAAGATCGAGCTGCTGGTCGGTGGAGCGGAAGTGAACGCGCAGGCGGTTTTTCTTGGCATGGTTTAAAGCGGCATTGGCCCGATGAAAGGCGGGGCCGTCCATCTCGATGGGGATATTGGCGCCCATGCGCTGAATTTGTCCCAGACCGATACCATAGCGCAGACCCAGGGGATGCAACAAGCGCTCAAACTCGATCATAATGGAGTGTACCCGGGGCACATTGGAAACCACGCCCTGAAATTCATCGCCCTTGGTGATCATAAACGGCGCTTCGATATCCGCAGCCCAGTTCTCGTTCACCTGAACGATTGCGGACTTCAGGAACAACTGCCATTCGTAGCGCTCGCGTTCCTTCATCTTCTTTGAACCCTGAATATCGGCAATTATCACCGCAACGGTATCGGCCATCTTCCCCTCTTATCCCCATAAAATCAGCGTGCAGCCATTCTCCTCACGTCGCCTTACTCCTCATGATGACGTGATTTGGCCTTCCGCGGGACATACTGTTAACCTCTCCAACCGGATAACGGGCCCGCGCTCTTTCCTAACCCATCCCCGCCTTTAGCGTATCCTGATGTTTTTCCACCTCGCACATCACGCGGTTGGCCAAACGCAGGGCCTGCAAGCCCTCTTCCGCCGTTACCGGCGGCGTTTTATCCCAACGGACAGCTTCCACAAAGGCCTGCAACTCATCCCTTAGGGGGTTGACGTCCTTTTTGGCGCGACGCGTATATTTGATATCCCGCTTCAGGGTGGCGGCGTCAATCTGCCCCAAATGTATGGCCATGTCGCCCTTATCCTTTGCCCCCTTGCCGTCGGGTATGTAAAACGCCTCGGCCTGGCCGTCCGTAAAATCAAATGAGATATAGGCGTTTTTCTGAAACACACGCATTTTACGCATTTTTTTTGCTGAAATCCTGCTGGCCGTCACATTGGCCACGCAACCGTTGGCAAATTCTATGCGGGCGTTGGCTATATCCACGCTGGGAGAGACCACCGCCACGCCGCTGGCGGCAACCTTTACCGGTTCGCTGCCCACCAGATGCAGAATAAGGTCCAGGTCGTGGATCATCAAATCCAGAATGACGGCCACGTCCGTGCCGCGCGGATTGAACTGGGCCAGGCGATGGGCCTCAATAAACACCGGTTGCAGGTGAACACCGGCCAGGGATTGCACAGCACCGTTAAAACGTTCTATGTGGCCCACCTGTATTTTCAGATTTTTTTCTCTGCCCAGCCGGATCAGCTCCTCGGCTTCTTCTTCCGTGGCCGTCAGCGGCTTTTCCAGAAAAACGTGTTTGCCGGCGCGCAGGGCCCGGCCGGCAACCTCATGGTGCGTGGTCGTCGGCGTTACAATGCTTACGGCCTGTACATCGTCCAGCAGGGCGTCCATATCCCTGTATACTTCACAACCCAGTTCCTGACCCACCACGGCGGCGCGTTGGGCGTCGCTGTCGTAGACACCCATCATGCGGGCGCCCGGCACGTCGGCATACAATTTGGTATGCAACCGCCCCAGATGTCCCACGCCGATAACGCCCACTTTTATATCATTCATCTTCTGTTTCTTCCAATAATTCAAACTCCTTATCCTTGTCGCGATCCACAAACGTAAAGGAAAGCCCCCGCGAAGGATAGAGCCAGGTGATGTGCGGCATGCGCGTATCGTAACGGCGGTTTTCAATTTTTTCCGGCGGGCCGTACAAAAGGTAAATGCGTCCCCGATCGGTTTGCCATCCTTCCTTGTGGCGGTTGGAAAACAGACGTACCGTTTCGCTCACCCGCTTAAAATAGACCTCGATCAACTCGTTATAACGGGTATTGGGCGTCGGGTCGTTCTTTTCCCAGTAAGCGTCAATCCATTTTGCCAGACGGCGATAGCTCATCCCCTTCACCTCTTCGCGCTGCTCCTCGGTAAGCAGATAACGCATGGGGCGTATGGCCAGGTCGGGATGATAAAGGTATACGGGCTTTTTTATCCAGACCACGTCAAATTCCCTTTCCGGCGATACGGTTTTGCCGTTTACGGAAACGGTAAAACGCAGGCTGTAATGTCCTTCCGTCAGGGCATTCATGGGCATAACATAGCGGATGGTCATCAGGGCTTGTTGCGAAACGCCTTTCACAAACTGCTGCCGCACCAGGGTGTTTTGATCCTTGAGATGCTGATTCAGACGGATGTCGATATGCACGCTGTCGCCGGGGTTGGTTTTAACACGCAACAGGGCATTGTAGGCGCGGTTAAACTCCAGCACCCGGTTCATGGGGTTAAGCGTAAGCCGCGGCCGCCCGTCCACGGAGTCGGCTTCATAAAAAGCAATGTCGGTAGTCAGGGGGAAGCGTTGGGCCGGTTTTTGGAGCTTAAAGGGCAAAACGGCCTTATAGCGGTTGCTGCTGGAAAGATCGCGTACTTCCAGCAACAGCTTGTAGCTTCCTTCCCGCAAAGAATCGCCGGCGGCGATGTTATCCAACGGTAAAACATATTCATGGTTTTGGTAAACCCATTGGGAGTTTGTTTCCTTAAAGTCGGCAAGGAGAGCATTTTCCCTCCAGGTATACCCGCCCGCCAGCGTATCTTCCACCCGCAGGGACGCGGTCACCTCATAAGATGCTAAAAAAGCGGAATCACCCCGGGTAAATTGCAGAAAATCGTTTTGAACGGCCACGGCCAGACGGATTACCGGTTTCCAGACGGCGTCCCGGTCAATAAAAAAACTGAATTGTACCGGCGCTTTGCGCTTAACGGGAAAATGATAGCGGGAAGGAACATCGATCAGGTCTTTTTGAACGGGGGGCGGACCTTCCTGCGCCTGCGCGGCCATTAACATTATCCATATAAAAATAATTGTTCGCATCCCATCTCCAAAAAGAAGGGAATTTACTTCGCCGCCTTCTTTAAAGCAAGGTAAGACGGGACGGACGGCACATTGCGTCGTATTCCCTGTTTTGGCTATCTTAAGCCACCTTCGACGCACCAATCCATATAACGAGGCTAAGCCATGTTGCAACGTATTTATTTGCCGCTCATCTCCATGCTGTTTTTGCCGCTGTTTGTTTCAGCCGCTTCCCTGAAGCTGTCGGATCAAAACAAAGTCTACATCACCGACCGTTCCTATTCCTTTAAAGTAGAAACAGCCGCGGGCGACAGTCTGCCGCCTCTTTATCTTGTTCATCAGGAAACACGGCTTGCGCTGACATTTCACAAGGAGAGCCCGGGCCAATGGCGCAGCGTCTCTTTGCCCTTTCCCGGCGCGGGCAGTTGGCAATTAAGCGGCCCGGATGGCGCCGTGGCCGATCTGTGGGTTATCCCTGGCTGGCTGAGCATAATGCCGCCATTGATTGCCATTTTGCTGGCACTGATTTTCCGCCAGGTGCTGCTGGCCCTTTTTGCCGGCGTTTTTACCGGCGCGCTTATCATTCACGGCTATGATCCTGTCAGCGGTTTTTTTCTCGGCGTCAGCGATTACATCGGCCTTTCGGCCGCCAATCCCGATAATTTTGCCATCCTTGTCTTTAGCCTGACCCTTGGCGGCATGGTGGGCGTCATCTCACGGGCGGGAGGCACCCAGGGCATTGTGGAAGCCCTTTCGCGCTATGCCTCCGGCTACCGGCGCGGTCAACTGGCCACCTGGGCCATGGGTATTCTTATTTTCTTTGATGATTATGCCAACACCCTCATCGTGGGCAATACCATGCGCCCCTTTACCGACAAGCTGAAAATAAGCAGGGAAAAGCTGGCCTATCTGGTAGACTCCACCGCCGCGCCCATCACCACCATAGCCCTTATTTCCACCTGGATCGGCTACCAAATCAGCCTGATCGGCCAGGCTTATAGTCAGTTGGGCATGCAGGAAAATGCCTATCTGGTTTTTCTGAAAACCATCCCTTATTCCTTTTACCCCATCATGGCGCTGGTATTTGCCTTTTTTATCGCTATTCTGGGGCGCGACTTCGGCCCCATGCTGGCGGCGGAGCGACGCGCCCAACATAAAGGTAAGCTGCTGGGCGACAAGGCTATTCCCCTGGCCGATGTGAATGCCAGGGAGCTGCTGGCCGAGCCGGGAACGCCCCTGCGCTGGTACAATGCCCTTGTACCCATTTTAACCGTTATCCTTACCACCATTGCCGGCCTGTGGATAACCGGTTACCAAAAGGTGGGCCCCATGGCCGGTAACGACTCCCTGATGCATTACATCAGCACCGTATTCGGCGCGGGTGACTCTTTTAAGGTGTTACTGTGGAGCGCCTTTCTGGGAACCTTTGTGGCCATCATTATGATCCTTAGCCAAAAGATCCTCAGCCTGCACGACGCCTTAAATGCCTGGGTGGCGGGCGTTAAATCCCTGGTGCTGGCGGCGCTGATACTGGTTATGGCCTGGAGCATCGGCAATGTATGCAACGATGTGCAAACAGCCAACTGGGTTATCAACAGTACACAATCTTTGCTTTCGGCGCGCTGGGTGCCGGCCATCACCTTTGTCGTTGCCGGCGTCATCGCCTTTTCCACCGGCAGTTCCTGGGCCACCATGGCCATCCTGACGCCCATCGTCATACCCATCGCCCATCAACTGCCGGCCGCTGATCCGGGCATTACCGCCGCTCATCAACAGATCATCATGCTCAGTTCCATTGCCGCCGTGTTGGCGGGCTCCGTATTCGGCGACCACTGTTCTCCCATTTCGGACACCACCATTATGTCGTCCATGGCCTCCGGCTCCGACCATATCGACCATGTACGCACACAAATGCCCTACGCCCTGGTGGTGGCTTTTGTGGCCATGCTTTTCGGCTTTATACCCGCGGGCTTCGGTCTTACCAGCGGTGTGGAGATCGTTCTTGGCGTTGTGGTAATGTTTATAATTGTCCGCTTTGTGGGAAAACGTTCAACGGAAAAAACCGCCTGAAAGAACGGCCGGAGTTTTACAGAAGAGTAGCAGTATCATCGGCGTGGAAAGGCAGGCCGCCCTGCTTTAGCCAGGTCCGGTTAAAAGCATGATCCAGCACATAGACGGGGAACCCTTTGGCCAACAGGTATTCGAAAAGCATGGCCAGTTGTCCTCCCGGCGACAGATAGAGGAAAAGAACCACGTGGCATTGTTCCAACAAAAGGGCGTCCCGCCGGGCAACAGTTTTTACCGTGGGCCGTATTGTCGCCACATCCGGCGCCACCTGCAGCAGACGTTTTTCATCCAGCATCCTGTTCATGGCCGGACTCAAAGCTCTGTCCTCCAGCTTACGGGCGGCATAGCTGATCAGATACCCCCTGCCCACCCGCACAAAGGACGATAGAAAGCATTTTTCCAGCCGGGATTGCCAGCCCCCGGCCACGGTCATCTCCTCCATAGCCATGTTCCGGGCCGCCAGCGCAACATCCCCCTCCAGGACGGACGGCGCCTCCCTGGAGCCGTATACGGCCACGATCCTTTGGCTTAAAAGCTCAATGTTTCCCCGGGATTGAAAGGTCTTCCGCATAAGGCACGCCCTCGGACAAAAGATGAACCGCTGCAAAGATACAATCCGAAACAACCAAAAATCCAGCCCCGCCGTAACTAATTTAACGATTAGCTTTTGAGAAAAGAGTTTTCCTCCGGCTATTCATGCAGGCGGCATTTCATTTGTTCCTTAACAAAACGATCCCCATATCACGGGCGCTTTATTAAAGATGGCTTGGGGGTAACAACGATGATATTATTCTTTTGGAAAAAGAGATCAGGCGACGTCAATTTCACTGATATTCAAGCTATACTTTTCCGCCAGACTTTCGGCCACCTGTTCCCTGTCCGCCACCACCACCACCTGTGCCCGCGACGGGTTAAAATATTTACGGGCGGCGTTCAAAACATCCTGCACCGTAACCCGCTCCAGTTGTGCGCGAAAGTTACGGTAGTAATCATCTTTCAGATCAAACAGGGCGATGTTGGAAAGACCGGCGGCAATTTGCGCGCCTGTTTCAAAGGCGATGGGAAACACCCCGCTCAGATAACCTCGGGCATTGTCCAGCTCTTCCGCGCTTACCTCTTCCCGGGTCATGCGCTCCAGTTCCTCAAATATCTCCCGCAGGGCAAGCGCAACCTTATCGCTGTCCACCGCCGCCGAAATATAGAAAGGCCCCGTTACGCGGCGCAGCGAAAAGCGCGACTCTATGCCATAGGTAAGGCCCTTATCCTCGCGCAGGTTCATATTTAAGCGGGAAAGAAAATAACCGCCCAAGATCTGATTGGCCAACAGGGCGCCGAAATAGGCCGGGTCATGACGGTCAACACCGGCATGGCCAAGACGGATTTCCGCCTGTTGCGCGCCGGGCCGGTGCACCAGTTGCAGACCAAAATCGCGCGGTGTTTCCAAAACCGGAGGCAGCTCAAAGCGTTGTCCGCCGGCGGGCCAATACCCCAGTGTTTTATCCAAAAGGTCATTGATTTCAGCCGTCGGCAGATCGCCCACCAGAACCAGAATGGCATTTTCGGGGCGATAATGTTTACGGTAATAATCCCTGAGTTGCTCCAGGGTAAGTGAACTGTTATGCTCCAGCCGGCCCATGGCCGGCAAACTGTAGCGATGCCCCGGATAAACGTGGCGCATTAAAACCTCGGCGGCAATCTTATCGGGCATATCCGCCGCGCGTCGCCGGTGTCCCTGACGGATTTTACGCAGGCGCTCCATATCCTTTTCTGCAAGGCGGGGGGCGGTCAGGGCTTCGCCAAACAACTTCAGGGCCGCCCCGGCATGGCCCGTTAAGGTATTCATGGAAAGATAGGAGCCGTTATAATCGGCCGAGGCGCTAAACTCGATTCCCTTCTCTTCCAGAAGCATGGAGAACTCTTCCGCGTCATGCTTTTGCGTGCCTTCCTCCAGCATATCCGCGAGGAACGTGGCCGCCCCTTCCTGTCCGGAGGGGTCATGCAGGGCGCCGCTCATGATGACCAGTTGGCAACTGATCAGGGGCAGCTTTTTATGACGCGCATACCAGACCTCCAGGCCATTCGGCAAACGGAATTTTTCAAAACGGGGAAAATTAAAGGGACGCGGCGCCTGGGGCGCGGGAATCTGTGTCTGCTCCATGGGTAAGATATCTATTCGTTTTTAGGGATAAAGGTGAGTACAACCCGGTTGGAATCTTTAAGCCATTTTTGGGCAAAGGCAACCACTTCACTGCGGGTAACCGCCTGATACAGCGCCAGTTCCTTATTGATGTAATCGGCGTCGCCGTAAAGCACGGCGCCCTGATTCAATCCGTCGGCGATGTGGGAAACCGATTGCAGCTCGCGTACCTTATAGGCCACAATCTGGTTTTTAACGCGTTCAATTTCCGGCTCGCCGATATCGGAAAGGCTTAAACGATCGATCTCCCCCTGCAGGGCCTTTTCCATCGTCTCTACGGAAATACCGTTTTGAGGGGTAACCATAAACATCAACAGGGATGTTTGCAGCATGGGAAAAAGAAAACAGCCCACTTCCTGGGCCAGTTGCCGTTTAAAGGTCAGTTCATTGTAGAGGCGGGCGCTTTTACCGCCGGACAAAACGGCGCTCAGGATCTGGGCCACGATGAAGTCGCGGCTGTCCATTCCGGGAACATGATAGCTCAGGTAAAGGCGCGGCAACTGTACGGCATCCGGCAGTACTTCTCTCTTTTCTCCCGAAAAATAGCCGTCAAAGCGGGCCTCCACCGGCGGCGGCATGGGGCCGGAGGGGATACCGCCAAAATAACGTTCCACCCATTCCAGCGTTTGTGCCTCGTCAAAATCTCCGGCAATACACAGAGAGGCATTTCCCGGATTGTAGTAGGTTTCAAAAAAATGACGGATGTCATCCATACCGGCGGCGTCCAGGTCTTCCATGTAACCGATAACCGGCCAGTGGTAGGGATAATCCGGCGGAAAGGCCATCTCCAGCGTCTTGTCCAGCCACAGGCCGTAGGGCTGGTTATCCACCCGTTGGCGGCGCTCATTTTTTACCACATCACGCTGATTGTCCAGCTTTTCCGGGGTCATGGCCTGCCAAAGATATCCCATGCGATCCGCTTCCAGCCACAGGGCCCTTTCCAGATGATGGCTGGGCAGGGTTTCATAATAGTTGGTACGGTTAAAGGCGGTAGAGCCGTTTACCACGCCCCCTACGCTCTGCATCAGACGAAAGTGCATATCGCTGCCCACATGGGCGCTGCCCTGAAACATCATATGCTCAAAAAGATGAGCATATCCCGTTTTTCCGGGTCGTTCATTCCAGGAGCCCACTTTGTACCACAGGTTTACGGCGGTAATGGGCGTGGTGCCCTCATGATGCAAAAGCAGTTGCAGGCCGTTTTCCAGATGAAAGGATTTAAAGGGTATGTTCAGGTGCATCTATACCTTACAGGTATTTTTTAATAATGCCTTCAAACATTTCATGCGGCCGGGCGCCCACGATGCGTCCCAAAACCTTACCCTCACGGTTGATTACGAATGTGGTGGGGATGCTGCTGATACCGCCGTATTCCATGCGCACCTTTTCCGTGGCCAGCAATACGGGGTAATTCATCTTCATCTGCTCCATAAAGGCGGGAATTTTTTTAATATCCCTGGGGCTGTCCACGGAAATACCGAGGATGGCAAACCCATCCTTGCCATAGGTATCGATCAAATCAACAAAGGCGGGGATTTCCGCGCGGCAGGGACCGCACCAGGTAGCCCAAAAATTTACAAATACCAATTTACCCTTGTAATCTTTCAGGGAAACTTCATTGCCATTTATATCCTTCAGCGTAAAATCCGGCGCATCGATCAGTTCTTCGGAACCCGGCGCGGCTTTGGCGGAAGCGGCCGGCGTTGCCTGGGCGGGCGGAGCGGAGACAAACATATCCTTGCCGGTGTAAACAATCAGCCCCACAAGCACCACCACCACCACAATAATGGTCATCCATTTAGCGTCTAACTTCTTCATAACAATCCTTTTATTTTAAATCCTTGTCCGATAAATTTTTATATTTTTCCAATCCCAACCGCTCAAACAGGCGCTGGTTGATATCTTCCGGCAGGTCTTCCGGACATTCATTTTCACGGCACAGAACCACGGTTTTTTTGATGGTGTCAAAATAGATGCGGCATTCCTTGCTGGTTCGCAAAACGTCGATAAGCTCCTCACAGGCGGCATTGTCCAGATCATCGCATAAATGCTCCTGCAACAGGCGCAGTTGCTCTTCCGTGTTTATCTTCTTTTTCACCCATCCACCCTTTCTTCATAGTATTGGGAAAGATAATTGCGAAGCGCCTGCCGGGCCCGCAACAAACGGATTTTTACATTTTCCTCGCTGATATCGAGTATCTCCGCGGTTTCACGCGTACTCAAACCTTCGATATCCCGTAAAACAAACACCGTTTTATATTTCTCCTTTAAGGTAGCCAGAGCTTCATCTATGCGCTGCTTAATTTCCGTGTTTTCAATACGCGCCGTGGGGTCCTGCGACCAGTCCACCACATTGCTTAAATACATCTGTTCGGGGTCAAGATCATTATCCCGGAAGTTGGCCCGCCGGATTTTCTTTTTACGCAGCAGCATTAAGGCCGCATTGGTGGCAATGCGATAGACCCAGGTAAAAAAACTGCTGCGTCCGTCAAAGGTATCCAGCTTGTTAATGACGGTTAAAAAGGTTTCCTGCAGCACATCTTCCGCTTCTTCCCGGTTGCGTAAAATACGCAGGGCCAGGTTATACACCCGCTTACTGTACTGATTTACCAGCAGGCTTTGAGCATGAGGGTCGCCCTTCTTTGCTCTTTCGATGATTTCCTGTTCGTTCAATTTCCATCCTTTACATGTGATGTGCCATCGGGTATCCGGTTACATTTTGCAGGGAGCATCGCCGCGCACAGGCGTGTAATATACAAAACCCTCAGAGCTACAAATTAAAATAATAATAACTATTGTTCAACGCCTCTGTAACAATATAAACATTCCGCGGGGATATCCACACGTGAGCGCCCCCGGAGTTCTACCCCCTTATTCTATTTATTTTAATGATTTTTCCCTTTCCGGGCGGCGGATGCCGGAGCCGGGGCATCGCCTGTTCCGGGAAAATGCGCACGCCGCCACGGGCAAACTCCACTCCCGATAAAAACTGGCATAAAATTTGAGACACACCCGTTTATAGACGGATCATTTTTCATAGAAGGGGCCATATATTGATTTTTATTCAATATTTTATGTCTTTCGGAAAAATGCCGTGTATAATTTTTGCACCTTTTGGTTGTTCACGAATGTCCCCTGTCTTATATTTCGGTGTTCTTAATGCTCGTTAAAACAAGGTTTTATGAAAAAATGTCCAAAATAGTCCGGCCCGCCGGATGCGCCGGAAGCTGTTATTCCAAGCAAAAAGCTATTTTAGAACGGGAAGTGGCTGTTTTTCTGGAAAACTCCTCACAGCTTAACCATGTGAATGAAGTATATGGCCTTATCGCCCCCAACGACGCCCAATATGTTTGTGGCGGCGTGGCAGCGCGGGCTTACCGGCAAATCATCGATCATGACTTTGAATATGTGGTGGTGGTTTCGCCGAGCCATCACACCTACTTTGAGGAAATTTCCATTTACGACGGCGACGCCTATCAAACCCCGCTGGGTACCGTTGATGTTGATAAAAAGATGGTGGAGGCCCTGTGCGCCGGAAATGATAAAATCATCGCCTCCACCCTGGGGCACGAAGGTGACGAGCATGGCATTGAAATACAGCTGCCCTTTCTGCAACAAATTCTTTATGACTTTAAGCTTATCCCCATTGTTATGGGCAATCAGGACAGTGAAAACATTAAAATATTAAGCGGGGCCCTGACCCGGGTTTTTAAGGGGAAAAGCGTTTTATTCGTGGCCAGCACCAACCTTTCCAACAACCACAGCTATCAACAGGCCACAACGCTGGATAAAACCGTTATTAACCTTGTGAACCATTTTGACGCCCGCGGACTGGAAAGCGAGTTCCAGAACGGGGTAGTGGAGATGAGCGGCGGCGGAGCGGCCATTACGGTTATGGATGTGTGTAAAAACATGGGGGCTGTAAAGTCGGAGGTGGTGCTGTACCGGAATTCCGGCGATATGGCCAATAAAAAGGAACCGGTCACCGGCTATCTTGCCGCGGTGTTGTATAGCTGATCTCCGGTACGTTTTTTCTTTCTTTTGCCTTAAACCTTTTCTACCTCTAACTTCATCCTTTTTACGCGGATGCTATCTATGTCAAAAAATATCCTGGTTATTGCCGCGGAAGTTTCCGCCGATCACCACACGTCAGAACTACTCAGAGAATTGCGCCCCTCACTGCCCGGCGTGCATTTTTGGGGCGTGGGCGGAGATGAACTCCGGCAACAGGGGATGGAACTGCTCTACCATCTGGACAGCATGTCCTTCCTTGGCATTGGCGAAGTGCTGCGCCATTTGCCTTTTATCTTCAGGGTAAAAAACCATCTACTCCAACGCGTGGAAGAAGACGCACCCCTGTGCGCCATCCTGGTTGACTATCCCGGTTTTAACCTGCGTCTGGCCCGGGCCTTAAAAAAAAGAGGCGTGCCCGTCATTTACTACATCTCCCCCCAGCTTTGGGCCTGGGGACGAGGGAGAATAAAAAAAATCCGCCGCGATGTGCGGGAGATGCTGGTTCTTTTTCCTTTTGAAGAGCGCTTTTACAGAGGACATGGCGTTGAGGCGCGCTATGTGGGCCATCCGCTGGTGGATAAGCACCATGCCTTACTGCCCGCGACCGATAAAGAGCCGGACCGGGACAACATCCGTATCGGTCTGCTGCCCGGCAGCCGCAGGCAGGAAGTGGAAGCCCTGTTGCCGGACATGCTGGAAAGCGCGCGCCTGTTAAAGGCAAAAGGGGTTATCCACCGGGCAGAAGTCGTTAAGGTAGATCATCTCGGCGATGCCCTCTTCAGGCGCCATTTAACCAAAAACGATGATTTTGTTGATATTGTCAATCAACCCTTATCGCAGTGCCTTCCCCGTTATGACGCCGTTCTGGTAGCCTCGGGCACGGCCACTCTGGAATGCGGTCTGTACGCGGTACCCATGGTGATTGTCTACAGGGTAAACGGTCTGACTTACTTTTTGGGTAAGCGGCTTGTACGCATCGACTTTATCGGTCTGGTTAATATCGTGGCCGGGCGGAAGGTGGCGGAGGAACTGATTCAGCAGGATTTTACACCCGCGCGGGCGGGCGAGGCACTCGAGGAGCTTTTACAGGAAGAAAATAACAGAAAAAAACGGCAGGAGCTCAAGGAGTTGAGATCCTTACTGGGTGAACCCGGAGCGGCGCGTCATGCAGCGCAGGCGGTATTGGACTTTTTGCAAAAAAACGCCCTTTTGTAAAGCAAGATATGTTTGGGACATAAAAAAAGCCCGCCGGAGGCGGGCTGAAATAGATGTCTAAATTTAGTTGGCGGCGTATACGCTGACCTGTTTTTTATCGCGGCCCTTACGCTCAAAGGTTACCACACCGTCAATTTTCGCAAACAGTGTATCATCGTTACCACGGCCCACATTTTCACCGGGATGAAACTTGGTACCACGCTGGCGCACGATAATGGAACCGGCGGAAACAAATTGACCACCGAAGGCCTTTACGCCCAACATCTTAGGGTTACTGTCACGACCGTTCCGTGAACTCCCCACACCTTTCTTATGTGCCATTACGCCTCCTTGTTTTCTTCGGTTTTTTCGGCCTTGGGCGCGGCGGCTTTTTTAGCCCTGGCGGCCGAGGCGCCGATCTTGGTAATTTCAATCAAAGAGAAATCCTGGCGATGGCCGTTCTTCTTCTGATATCCCTTACGGCGTTTTTTCTTAAATACGATTACTTTTTTCTCACGGCCATGCTCAACAACCGTGGCGGTCACCTTAACCTTAGGCACGGTAGGCGTTCCAACGGTTACCTTGTCCTTGGCGTCATGAAAAAGAAGTACATTATCAAAAACAACTTTTTTTCCACTCTCCACATCCAAAAGAGGCACGCGGAGACGGTCTTTTTCTGATACACGAAACTGTTGACCGGCAATTTCAACTATGGCATACATTATAAATCAGCTCCTGGGCTATTATATTAAAGACGAGCAGCTAATTTAAAATGCTGAACATCCTTTTTCAAATATATTTTCAGATTAATTTAAAATTGCCGTGACTCTTTTCTTTTTACACACATTTCGTAATTTAGGTAATACTTAAAACGCCCCGACGCGCTCTTTGGCTTTTGGGGAACCCTCCGGGGAAAAAACCGTAAACCCGTGCGGAATATTTTAAACGGGATAGCGGTTCTTCAACGATAATAATATCCGCCCGTTAAGGCCCCGGGAAAATAAAGTTCTCTTTAATATTAAGGGTTTGAAACTTTTTATGGATTCACTCGCATATTGTTTGTTATTCGCCAACCTAAAAACATATAACGATATAAGGAGATTCGGATATGACTCGTATCCTGCTGCTTTTAACCTTCCTTACTTCCCTGGGATGGGCCGCCATGCCTGAGGGATTCAGCAAAGGTCGCCAGGCAGGCGGCATTCAGGAGTATACCCTGAAAAGCAACGGATTAACCGTATTGCTGATGGAAGATCACTCCGCGCCGGTACTCACCTTTATGGTAACCTACCGTGTGGGATCACGCAATGAAGTAACCGGCACCACCGGTTCCACCCACCTTTTGGAACACCTGATGTTTAAAGGCACTCCAAAATACAATAAAGCCAATGGCGGACATATCGACAATGTGCTGGGCAATATCGGCGCCCGGTTGAACGCCACCACCTGGCTGGATCGCACCAACTATTTCGAGAGCATTCCCAGCGACTATCTGGAGACGGCCATTGATATCGAATCCGACCGTATGCGCAACCTTTTATTGCGCAAGGAAGACAAGGACGCGGAAATGACCGTTGTGCGCAACGAATTCGAGCGCGGCGAGAACAGTCCTTTCAGCGCCCTGAGCAAATCCATATGGGCGACCGCCTTTCAGGCCTTTCCCTACCACCATAGCACCATCGGCTGGCGCTCGGATATCGAAAACGTCACCATCCCCAAGCTGCGGGAATTTTATGACACCTTTTACTGGCCCAACAATGCCACGGTTACCGTTATCGGCGATTTTAATGAAGAAAACGCCCTTAATCTGATAAAGAAATATTACGGAAAAATACCCGCTTCGCCCAAGCCGATACCGCAACTTTACACCACCGAGCCCAAACAGGAAGGCCCGCGCAGGGTTATCGTCAAACGTCCGGGGCAGTTGGGGGTTGTGGCCGTGGCCTGGAAGGTGCCCGAGGGAACGCATAAGGACAGCTACGCCCTTAATGTTCTGGACAAGATCCTGAGCAGTGGAAAGTCCAGCCGTTATTACAAGGCGCTGCAGGATAAAAACAAAACCGTAAGCAATTTCAATTTTTACGCCCAGTTGCAATATCCGGGTCTTTTTGCCTCTTACGCCTTTCTGGCTCCCGGCGCCACCCATGAAGAGGTGGAAGAAATCATCCTTAAGGAAATAGACAGCATCAAAACCCACGGAGTAAGCGCCGGGGAGGTGCAACGGGCCATTAATCAGGTGGAAGCGGAAACCGCCTTTGGCCGCGACGGTTCTTTTTCCATCGCCGCTCAATTGAACGAGGCTATCGCCACCGGCGACTGGACCCTGTACACCAGCTATGAGGAGAACATCAAGAAGGTAACTCCCCAAGAGGTTCAGGAGGTGGCAAAAAAATACCTTAATGAAGACCAAAGCACCACCGGATACTTTATTCCCCAAAAACCGGGTGGGGCCTCCGCCCGGGCCGGCGCCGCCCATCGATTGGATGACCAGGGTATTTACCACTACCGGCCGCCGATGGAAGAGGCGGAAGCCTCTCTGAACGCGCCGGCTTTTGATCCCCCGGCGCAAAGGAAAAGCTCCATTGCCCAAAATATCAAGCGAACCACCATCAATGGCATCGATGTGGTTTTGGCGCCCACCGGTGTTAAGAATGTAGTAACCTTCAGCGCCTCCCTGCCCCTTGGAGATATCCTGAATAAGGAAAATTCCATGCTGGCGGATATTACGGGACGTATGCTGGACAAGGGCACGCTTAAGCATGATAAGTTCGCCCTGGCCGGGATTCTGGAAAATATGGGCGCGCGCCTCAGCTTTGATGTGGGCAAGTATACCCTTTCCATTTCGGGACGAAGCCTAACCAAGGATGTAAACACGGTTATCGGGCTGCTGGCGGAAGAATTGCGTCAACCTGCGTTTGACGCCACCGAACTTGAAAAGCTGAAAAAACAACGCGTGGGTAACTTTAAGCGCATGCTGGAGGATACGGGTACCCAGGCCAGGGATGAACTGACCCGTTTGCTATACCCCAAGGGACACCCCAATTATGAAGCGAAAATAGAAGAACTGATTGCCGATACGGAAAAGATAACCGTAGATCAGGTAAAAGAGTTCTATAACGAGCATTACGGCCCCAGGGGGATGATTTTCGTTGCCGCCGGCGATGTTAAAAATGCCGGATTGGAGAAAGCCATCGGAACGGCCTTTAAGGGCTGGAAGGGTGGCAGCGAACGCCCCGTGATCCAAAAACAGGCCAACGATGTAAAAGCAGGCTTTCATGCCGTAACCATGGAAGGCAAAACCAGCACCTCCATGTATATGGGCCTGCCCACCGGTCTGAAGAAAACCGATGAG
This sequence comes from Calditrichia bacterium, assembly GCA_026991535.1. Lineage (GTDB taxonomy): Bacteria > Calditrichota > Calditrichia > Calditrichales > J004 > J004. The sequence goes on from JALXBH010000081.1 coordinate 19,170, forward strand.
GATTATTTGCCCTTTTATCTGGCCAACACCATCCTCGGCACCGGTTTTGCCGGAAGACTGATGTCCATTATCCGCGATGACGAAGGACTGACCTATGGTATTTACTCGGCCCATGCCGGAGATATTTACGACGGCGGTTTTTGGTATATCACGGCTACTTTTGCTCCCAATCTGTTGGAAAAGGGATTAAACTCCACCAACCGGGAGTTGAAGCGTTGGGTGGAAAAAGGCGTTACCGCCGAGGAACTGGCCAATGTTAAAAAACGGCTGGCCGGCAGATACAAGGTAAGCCTGGCCACTTCCGCCGGCATGGCCAGACAGATACTTTCCTTTCTGCAGCGCGGCCTGGATATAAGCTATATGGATGAATATCCTTCTAAAATTCAGCAGGTTACCCTGGATCAGGTAAACAGGGTTATTAAAAAATATGTCGATCCCGATAAAGTCGTCACCGTGGTGGCCGGTAGTATTGACAAAGAAGGCAAGCCGCTGGAGACAAAATAGAAAAGCGCTTTTCCCGATTTATGGCCCGCCTCCGGCGGGCCTTTTTTTCCCCTTGTCATACAAAATATATTACAAAGAGCTTCTTTTAAATAGAGACAGCGGATTCCATTGTGCCAGAATCATGGCGCCAAACATCAGGGACATGCCCCATATCTGCCGTCCGCCCAAATGCTCGTTTAATAACCAGTAGCCAAACAGCAGGGCGAATACCGCTTCCAGCGACATGATGATGGCCGTATCGGTCGGTGGCGTATATTTTTGGCCCCACACCTGAAGCGTAAAGCCCACGGCGATGCTGAAAATACCGGTATACAGAATGGCCGGCAAAGCCTGTTCCACGGCGTTATACTCCAGCGGCTCAAACAAAACGGCCCCCGCAAGGTTAAGCAATGTGGCGATAAAAAACTGCCCCGCCGCCAGTTCCAAAACGGTAAGACGGTTGACATAGCGGGCGATCACCAGAACATGTCCGGCCCAGAAAAAAGCACCGGCCAGTTCATACAGGTCACCGCGGTTCAGGTGAAAGTCATCACCGATACTGACCAGATAAAGTCCGGCGGCAGCCAAAAAGACCGCAACCCAGACATGGGCACGTAAACGCTTACCCAAAAAAAACAGAATCAGAGGTATAATAACCACATACAGGCCGGTGATAAACCCGGCGTTTCCCGCCGTGGTGGAAGCGATTCCCGCCTGTTGCAATACACCGGCCAGGAAGAGAAATGTGCCCGGCAATGCCGCCATTCGCCAGACCCGCCCGTTAAGGCGTTCCCCGCGCCGCATAACAAAAAAAAGGATAATCACCGCGCCCAGGCCAAACCGCAATCCGTTAAACAACAAGGGGCCGACAAAGTCCGCCCCGATACGTTGCGCTACAAATCCGCTGCCCCAAATGGCCGCCGTTGTAAGAAGAAGAATATCTCCCTTTAAACGTGTATGCCGCATAACGCGCTATTTCAGATAGGCTGAGGATTTTTTCATCAGGTTTTCTATTTCCCTTACCGTGCGCGGAGAAGCGGCGGAAAGATTTTTATGCCCATTTTCAGTTACCAAAATATCATCTTCGATACGCACCCCGATATTTTTATATTTTTCCACGGCGGGGCGCACGGCTTCCTTAAAACGGGCCAGCTCTTCGGCGGAAATATAGCGGCCGAATATCTTATCCATCTTCTCCAGGGCATCGGCGGAAACATAGATGCCCGGTTCCACGGTAAAAACCATGCCCGGCTCCAAAAGACGGCCACCGTGTCCCTCCCTGGCCAGATAGCTGCCGGCGTCATGGGTATCCAGCCCCAGCCAGTGACTTACACCATGCATCAGCCAGACCCGCGTTTGCCAGCGGCTGTTTTCATCGGTAATCAAGCCCAGCCGTTTAAGTCCGGCGCTAATCACCCTGGTGCTGGCCCGGCCCACCTCGCCAAAGCCCACGCCGGGCGCGGTTTTCTCTATGCCGGCCTGCTGCGCCGCCAAAACGATTTCATAGATGTCCTTTTGTTCCGGGCTGAATGTTCCGCTTACGGGGATGGTACGGGTCACATCCGCCGAATACATGCCATATTCCGCCCCGATGTCCAGCACCATCATATCCCCGTCTTCCAACTGCCGGTCGTATTTCTCATAATGCAGGATGGTGCTGTTGGGGCCGCTGCCCACGATGGACGGAAAACCGTCGCGCGGACTATTCATGGAGCGGTAGATGAAAGTAATAAGGGCGTTGACCTGATACTCAAACAAACCGGAACGCGTGGCACGCATGACCTCCCGGTGGGCGGCGTTGGTAATATCGACAGCCTTTTGCAGCATCGCTATTTCCGCCGGGGATTTAATAAGCCGGGCCTCGGCCACCAAAGGTGTAAAGTCATGCAAAGTCTTCGGATAGCGTCCCCATGGGGCGGAAACGATTTCACTGATCTTTTCTCCGAGATCATGATCGGTAAAATCATAATACACCGCGCTTTTCCCGCGCAGTTCCTGCTTAAGAATTTCTTCAAATTGATCCGGGGAATAGACGGTGTCCGGAGCAAAATATTTTTTTACTTCGTCAAGGGAATAAGGCGCCGTGTTCCAGATACCGCTGTGGGGGCCGGCCTGCTCGATAAACAAAATAAAACGCGGCTGATCTCCCTTGATCAAAATCAGACGGCTATCCGGACGATCATAGCCGCTCAGATAGAAAAAATCACTGTTTTGTCGAAAAGGATATTCTATATCGTTATTACGCATAAGCGGCTTGGCGCCGGTCATTACCGCCAGGCTGTTTTTCTCCATTTGGAGCAGAACCTTTGCCCGGTGGGCGGCAAACTCGGTGGCCGGCAGTTGAGGCCGGGCCGCCAGTGAAAGAGCCGATAGCAGTAAAATCATCAGTCGCATACAATTTCTCCCTGTTTTAGACGGAATATAACCTGTGGAACTTTACCCGGCAAAAAGAGCCGCGAATTAACGGGAAAAAATACATCCGAAAACAAGATCGTACCGCCACACTCCCCTCCCGAAGCTTGAGGAGGGGCAGGGGTGCTTCAACAGGCTCAGCGACCGGACCCCGAGCTTGTCGAAGGGCCGTCCGGCAGAGCGAATACATTGAAACGGATGAACGAATGGCGTGGCCCTACTACCGCTGACGGTAGACACCATAGTCCTTGTCGCCGTCGGAGGAGATGGTTTGCAGCGAACCCAACGAGTTGGTTACAGTGTCGTAGGTACGGTGATAACCGTTGGAGGCCTCTATCTCGGCGATCTGGTCCTCCTCCATGCCCTGCCAGACGATATGGGCCACGCCCGCGCTGTAGGAGAGCGAAGACTTGCTTTCCGACCAGATATAGGACACGTTGGGGTTGACCTGCACCGTGGAACTTCAGGAACCGCTTAAATTGGTTTTCCTAAAATAGATGTTGTTATTGTTTTCCCAACCAGCAGGAGGTGTAAATTTGAACTACTAACGAAAGGTATTTACACAAAATTATTTATGGGCTCGGTGGCCATGTTTATAATCGGCCTACCCGAATGTCTGCCTATGTTATAGTTATCAAAGTTGATGGCATAATCATCCGGTATATATGAAAGAACCTTACCATTACTTCTTTGTTTTGAAAAGCTTTTGGTTTGTTCCGAATCAGAGCCATAACCTTCAAAATATATTTCCATGTTTGCCGAAGGCGTTACGCGCTCAACTTCAATATATCCGTATACATCCTTTGGCATTTTCCCGGTATTGGCATTAGGCTGTACTTCAAATACGGCCCAGTCATTCATATCGGCATTATTTTCACCCGGACTATATTTCGAAGGATCTAAAAGTGATATTATTTTATATTTGTCATTGGGATTGCCTTCCAAAGGGTGACCGTAAGCATCCGACCTTAAAGTTCCAAATTGCACATAGGATTCAGAATTGAATAAATTTGCTACATGGCCCGCGGTAACCAGTTTCCCGTTGGATAAAATAAAAGCCGTTGCCAATTCCGCATTATCTATATCATTAGCTTCGCTATTATTATTTTCGTTTTCGCTTGAATTAGGAAAATATATTTGAACTCTGCCGACAGCCCTTAGACTCCCTGAAACACGATCATCCTCAGAACATTCATAGGTGGTCTGGGCAAAAATTTCAAGGATAAGTATAAATAATAATATTAGCAGATAGGGGATTTTTTTAATAAGCAAATGCATACTAACCTTCTTTCTTTGAATTAAGACATAAATTATCTAAATTCAAAGCCACATACATGCGGCTTTGATGTTTCTCAGACACAGGTCCAATGTATGGTCTTCCCCATCCGGTGCGGCTACACGGGATGGGGTTTTTATCTTTTTAACGTCATCAATATCCTCCTTTCCTATCGTTTACCTAAGATCAGTCTGGCCTCGGCATATTTCCCTGAT
>JALXBH010000082.1 GCA_026991535.1 Calditrichia bacterium
CCTGAGGGGGATGCATACGCAGCAACTGTTACAATCTTTTTAAAATTTATTTTCTTTATTTTTCCAAAGATATTTTTATTTATAAAAAGAAGAAAAATCAAAACGGATATTAATGCGAAAAGAGAGGGAAAAATCGCTCCCCAAATGTAAAACCCCGAAGCTATTAAAACAACAGCCATTATTAATCTGATAGTCAGTTCAAAAGAGGAAGAAAAAGCAAATATCCCGAAATTGTCAGTTGCTTGTAAATATCCTCTTTCAACTGCAATTAAAAACATAAAGAACCATGTTGATACAACAACCCATATATAGGGGAGATAAGATATTTTCAAAAATTCTTTTAGTGCGGGAGAGAGAAATATACCTGCCAAAGTTAAAAATAAACCTGCAATTAAACCTGTTATCCTGAAAAATCTCAAAACCTCGAATTTGGTGTTAAAATTTTCTACAATTGTTTTTGATTTAAATAATAATTTTGTCAAGGAATACAAATATAAAACAGGATTCCCTTTTCCTGGAGAGTTGTTTCTAGGTCGTTCTTATAAAATAATTACATTATTACATTTTGATGTTAGTAATCGTTATAAAAATGTGGGATATTTTCATTTTCTGAATAACGAGTTCGGGATTGAAAAATCTATAAAGATAGATTATCCAGAAATATATAGTCGGTATGACTTATTAAATCTTATAATGGCTGTGTGGGATACAAATGAATTTCACTTTTTCTTAACGTTTCCCGCAGAAAACAAAATATATAAGTATGATATGTTTGGTGAGTTGCTTCATATTTGGAGGTTAAATTCCAAATATTTTATAGAGGTCGATCAAAAGATAGATAGAGCTGTTAATCCAATAAAAAAACTAAAGTTCTTTTCATCTTACAGTCTTTCTAATTTTTTAAAGATTTTTAAGAAAAACTACATTTTCTATGGGTACAGTAAAGCTTTAAAAAAACAAAAATTACTAGATTCAAAAAACAGTGGATATTATAACATAATAACCACAAATGGGCAACGAATAAACTTAGGTTCAACAAAGTTAGCCGGTAAGATTATTGATTTGACAGATGAAGGGGTGCTTTATTTGCTAATTAATGATAACCCGAATAACCCGGTTATAGGAGTGTATAAAATTGAAATCCACGAAAATTAATTTCATAATGACATGGCTTCTGTTTCTGTTCGGGGCCTGCACAACAAATAAGGAAACACAGCTTACCCTACCGGGATTGGAAACCCGTGAATACCTGTTTATGATTCATTTTTCTTCCCATAATTGTATGTCCTGTCTTTATCACCTTGAAGCATTGGATTCCCTTCAAAAGGTGATAGACGCCAATGGCTCAAATACTTTGGTGGCGGTCGCCGGTGACAGTAGCGCTGATTTTTTGGAAGTATATGAATACTTTAATACCCGGGTTCCGGTTATCAAATCTGAACGTCTAAACGAATTCTCTTTTTTTAAAAAGGGCCTGACTCCGGTAGTCTATTTTGTAAATGTAAAAACGGGGCATTTGATTTTCATGGATAAGCTGCCGGAAGAGGAATACCGCTTTAACGCCCTGCGGGACCTGGTATATGCCTGGTCCGGCGTGGTGGCCCGGCGCTAGCGCCGCCGATGTTCATTGACATTATTAAAACGGCGTTTTCAGGGAGAAGCGCACCCCGCCGAATTTGGCAGGAAAAAAGTTATGTTCCAAACCGTTTTAAACGATTAAAGGAAAAATTTCCCCAACGTTCCCAAAAAAAGACTTGACAAAAGGCGGGATTTATTTTATACTCCTGAACATTACGCAATCATAAACCCTTTCCTGACGTGCAAAGGTTGAACTGGATATGAAACGTATGTTACATTTCGCTTACACGCTTACACGCTTACACGCTTACACGCTTACACGCTTACACGCCGGACTCACCGGCGGTAGCCGCGTTCACGTTACCTCGTAAATTTCCCCTTTTAAAAGTATTTTCGTACGCCGCTTGCGCGGCCCGTTGTTTTTATTTTTGGGATGACTGGTTTGGATAGGTTAGGTATAAATAGAATAATTGTAGTTTTCAATTTTTATGAGGTATTTGATACAATGAAAAAAAACATTATTAAAAATCTTATTTGGACAGTATCTTTTTTAGTATTGAGCGTAACAATGTTGGTAAGTGTACCTAATGAAGCTAAAGCCGAAAAGCTGGATTGCCCGCCACATTGTAAATGTACAAAAAGATTTGGTACACCATATGGTATATTTGGTTGCTGGGGAAGCGGTGATTGTGAAATAGAAACCGATTGCCAATAATAATTAACTTAATACTTTTATAAAGCATAAAATCCAGGCAAAGCTTGGATTTTATGCTTATTGGAGGGTAGGCTCTTGAGTTCCAGGATTATAGTATTGATATTGTTACCTTTTCTATTAAATATAATTTCAGCTTCTTCGGAAGATGGATTGAAATATAAAGATGTTAAAATAACGACTCTGGATGAAATAGATATTGATGATGTTATAGATGATGAAGGGGACATCAATTTTCTTCGGACGGATGACCGGGGCAATGTGTGTCTTAACTTTTTAACCGGTGTCCGGATATACAGATTCGATAAGAATCTAAAGAAGTTAAACTCCTTTAATATTGAGGGCGATGGCCCACGGGAAATGAACGGCCCGGTGGCTTTTGCCATTGTCGGTGATGAGATAAGCGTTAGTGATGAAAATGCATCCCGCCTTGCTATATTTAACTACAATGGCGTTTTTCGGCAAATGTTATTCAACCGATCCGGGGGCGGTCAATGGTTGCTGAGCCTCGGTAATAGGGTGATAGGCATTGATAAAACCCCTGTGGGTATGTTGGATCAAAAAGCGGAAAAAATAATATCCCGTTTTTATGTGGAAAACACATCTTTGATAAAGGATAGTATGTTCTGTATGGTAAATCCGGTGGGTACATACCTCACCAATCAACTGTCAGATTATCTTGTTGTTGGGGACTCTCTCTTGTTTTTATGCTATCGCTATCAGGATCGCATTCTTAAGATCAATCTAAACAATTTCATGTTAAGAGAAATTAGTTCTCCGCTACGTATCCATTTAAAGTCCTCTGTGATGGGTAATAGTAGTGTAAGTAAAAACGGCAAAGGTGGTAAAAAATACAGTTTTAAACTAACCGGGGAAGAATATTTATGTTATTCTTCATTGACCCGGTATAAAGACAAGCTTGCTGCTCTATTTTGGGCCAGGAAGCCAAACTCCTTTTCATTTACCGACATGCTTTCCGGCAAAAACGGTGGTAGAATTCTTTGTTTTTTTGATCTTAAAGAGGGGCGCTATCTTTATTCCGTTAATCTTCCTGATCCGCTTTTGCGTGTAGCCTATTCTCCTCTCGAAGACACTTGGTTTGCAGTCGACGCTGCCTACACATTAAAGAAGTATAAAATTGGGGGATTGGATGATGCTGATTAATATAACACGGTATTTAACGATAATAATTCTTTCTTTATCAGCAGTATTGAAATTTTTTAGCCCACACCCTTTCTTACGAATGCTATTAGAAATAGGCTTTAAAGGCAATATTATTTTTTTAATTTTGATTTTATTTATTCTTGTTGAAATAGTACTTGTATATTTTCTAGTGTTTAAATTCAAATTGGGCATGAGGTTTGCTTTTTGGTATATGCTTATACTGACAATTTCATTAATAGTATTGTGGCTAAGTGGTATTGATGCTGATTGTGGTTGTTTTGGCGGTTTTATCCAAGCACAAATCGGCCCCTTGAAAATAGTGCAAAATGTTGCATTGATTTCTTTGCTTGCAATATCACTTTCAAATTTAAAGAATACCGCATCTAAAGATGCTTAGTATTAATTTATCCGTTAAAATATATGAAGTCATTAGCGCAAGCAAAAACCCTTTCCTGAGTGCAAAGGTTGAACCGGATATGAAACGTTTGTTACATTTCGCTTACACGCTCATTCCATTACAGCTTGCCCGCCAGTGGCGTGGCTCCATTCCGCTTACACCGCCGGAGTTAGCCTTTAAGTAAAGAATTTACACAAGATTTAGGACTTGACTCTTTGGGGAAACCGCAACTTAAATGTATTACAGATGGATAATATGAGTCGAAACATAGTATTTTTTCTAACGCTTCTGTTTCTTTGCATGTCGTGTAACTCATCCGCTGATGATAAAGCCGAACGTTCCGCAACCTCAGAGCGGGCCAGGGAAAGAATTACCGTAACCGTGGATACGGCGCGCATCGCTCCGCTGGAGCGTTTTGTGCGCACCGGCGGCGTGGCGGCGGCGCGCCGGCTGTTGTCCGTTTCTTTGGAACAGTCCGGTTACATCCGGCAAATCCCGGAAACCGAAGGCCTGTCCGTGGGCCCGGGAGAGGTATTGCTGGTATTGGATAACGAAAAACAAAAGCTGGAAGCCCTGGGGGCGCGAACCGCGCTCATCAAGGCTCTGGTGGCCTTTGGCGTGGAATATGAAAATCCCGATTCGGCCCTGGCGCTGCTGCAAAAGGCGCAAGGCCGGGAGGCCGCCCCGTTGGACGTCCGGGATATGACCCAGGTGCTTAAGGGCGGGCGGCAATCGGAAGTGCGCATGGCCCAAAGCGGTCTGGCCGAGGCCTGGAACAACTACCGCCGGGCCCTGCTGGCCTATCGGCGCACGGTATTCAAGGCCCCCTTTCCGGGTCTGCTGGCCGATATCGCCTATAAAAAGGGGCAATGGCTGCCCGCCGCCACGGAAGCCCTGAAACTTTTGGACCTTTCCGAAATCCGTCTGCACTGCGACGTTCTGGAAAAAGAAGCGCCGCTGATCACCGCCGGGCAAAGCGCGGAGGTTGTCTTTCCCTCCCTGCCGCAAAAAACATTCCGGGCGCGTGTTTTTGCCGTTAATCCCGCCGTGGATCCGGAGAGCCATACCGTGCGGGTCACCTTGTCCATTGCTAATCCCGGCGTCCTTATCCGGCCCGGCATGTATGCCCGGGCGCGCATAGCCGTTAAAACATTGCCAAAACGCCTGGTGGTTCCCCGCCGGGCCCTGGTTCTGCGTGATAACCGGGAACTGGTTTTTGTGGTGCGCGATTCCCTGGCCCAGTGGTGTTATGTGCAAACCGGCGCCCGCAACGACCGGCTGGTGGAAATCGTCTCCTCGGAGTTTAATCTCCGGCCCGGAGAACCCGTGGTGGTGGAAGGACACTTTTCCCTGGCTCATAACGCCAGGGTTAATCCCCGCGCAGTGTTCCGCGTAAAATAAGCTGTTTCCTGTTGTTCTTATCGGAAGTACATTGTGCAAAAACTGATTAAATTCGCATTGGACCGCCCCGTTACGGTCAGTATGTTTTATCTTGGCATAACATTGCTGGGTTTGCTCTCTTTAAAAGACCTGCCGGTGGAGTTGTTTCCGCCTCTGGAATATCCGGAGCTGATCATACGAACCACCTGGGAGAAGGCCCTGCCGCGCGAGGTTGAACAAAATGTGACCCGTTACCTCGAAGAAGCGGTGGCTTCCGGCGGGGAAACCCGTTCCATTTTTTCACGCTCCATGGAAGGGGAATCTCTGATAACGGCCCGTTATCCCTGGGGAACCGATATGCGGCTTATGGCGCTGATGGCCCGCCAGCAATTGGACCGGGTGGCCGACTTTCTGCCGCGCAACGCGGGGCGTCCGGTCATTGCCCATAAATCCCCGGAAAACAGCCCCTTTTTAACCCTGGCCCTTAGCGGCGCCGATGAAACGGCTTTGGCGCGCCTGGCCGATTACGTGGTGCGCCGCAGGCTGGAGCAAATTCGGGGTGTGGCCTATGCCTCGATAAACGGCGCTCCCCGGCGGGAAATATATGTTGAATATGATCCGCTTACCTTAAAAGCCTGGGGCGTGACGCCGGAGGAAATTAAAACCGCCCTTGGCGAAGCCAATGTGCGCGCGCCCGCCGGACGTATTAAGAACGGCCATTACCGGCTTAGCCTGAGGGTGGAAAGCGTTTTTACAGACATTGAGCAGATCGCCGGTACATGGGTGCTGCCCGCCGGGGCCCCTCCCGTGCCGCTTAAAAAAATTGCCCGCGTCTACGAAGGCGTTCGGGAACGAACCGCGCTGACCCGGCTGAACGGCGCACCCTGCATTACCGTGGACGTATATAAGGAAGCAGCGGGAAATACGCTGACCATAGCCGCCGCTTCCCGCGCCGTGATCGATACCCTGCAACGCGGTTTGCCAGCCGTGCGCATGGATATTGTCAAGGATCAGTCGCGCTTTATCCGCGCCTCCGTGGATGGCATGGAACAATCCCTGTTGATCGGCGCCCTGCTTTCCTTTGCCGTTCTGTTTATCTTTTTGCGAAGCCGTGTTACCCCCGTCATCATTGGTGTGGCCATTCCCGTCTCGCTTTTGGCCGCCTTTATCGGCATGAAGCTCTTTGGTATCTCCGTCAATATCATTGCCCTGGCCGGTTTGGCCCTGGGGAGCGGTATGTTGGTGGATAACGCCATCGTTGTGCTGGAAAATATTCACCGTCATCTTGAAGAAGGAAATTCCCCGTATCAGGCCGCCCTGAGGGGAGCGACGGAAGTGGCCCTTCCCGTTACAGCCTCCACCCTGACCACGCTGGCGGTATTTTTGCCGGTCATATTCCTGCAGGATCTTTCCGGCGCCATTTTCGGGCAGCAGGCCGCCACCGCATCCCTGGCCCTGATCGCCTCGTTGTTGGCCGCGCTCACCCTGGCGCCGCCCTTGTTTCTGGCCCTGCATAAGCGCTTTTCGCGCCGGCCCGCGCATCCCGCGGATAAAGAAAAACAAAGCTTCCTGCGCGAAGGATATCACAACTTAATGTTGCTCGCCTTGCGTTGGCCGGGGCGTGTGCTTGGCTTAACCGCCCTGGCTTTGTTTCTGGCCCTGATAACATTAGTAATTAGTGAACGCGCTCTGTTGCCGGAAACGGAAACGCGTGAAGTTCATGTAAGGATGCGTTTTCAGCCCGGTACGGATATCGGCTATATGGCCGGGGAAAGCGCGCGCTGGGAAGAAACAGGGCGGAAAGCGGGAAAGGCGGAAAAAATATTTACCCGCGTGGGGCGCATGGAAAACCTGTTCAGCACGGAATTGGAGCCCGGAAATAACAAGGCGGATGTGATGTTTGGCGCCTACAAGCCCTCCACTCCGACTATGATTCGCCGTCTGTTACAAAGTGTGCCGGAAGGCCTGCGCATCCAATACCGGGTGGAAAGGGAACAACCGGCCCTGCGCCGGCTTACCGGGGAGGCGACGGGCTCCCTGGACCTGTTTGTCAGCGGAGAAGACCCGGAGCAACTGGACTCTCTGGCCGCCCGTTTAAAGGGAAAAATTACAGCGGCGTTGCCCGGAGTTACGATAAACAGCGGCTTTTTTGAGAAAGTGCCGGTTTGGGAACTTACCGTGAACCGGGAAAGATTGATGCGCTTTAACATAAGCGTTGACGATGTGGCCCGCGTTCTAAAGGAAACCCTTGCCGGCGAACAGGCCACGATGTATCATGACTTTGACAAAAATATCGCCGTGATCAGCCGCGCGCCCCGGCTATACCGTGAAGATATTGATCTGTTGCTGCAAACGCCTGTGACGGAGAATGGACGTCCCGTATCCGATTTTGTGCAGGTACGGCCGGCCATGCGCTTGCGTTCCATGGATCGCCACAATCAGGCCCGGGTTTTCCTGCTGCGTCTCACATCGGAAGAGTACAGCCTTAACCGGATGGCGGAGACAACGCGCCGGGTTATGAGCCGGGTGCAATGGCCGTCCGGATATCGCGCCTATATTGGCGGCTCCTGGGAAAGCGTCATGCGTTCCGCGCGCCTCCTTCTGTTGGCCTTCTTCATTTCAGTGATATTGGTCTACCTTTTACTTGCGTCCCAGTTTGAATCGTTCCGTATTCCATTTGTTATCATGCTGACTGTTCCCCTGGCGCTGATTGGCGTCGGCCCCGCCCTGCTGTTTACAAGTCAAACCCTTTCCATAATGGCTTTTATCGGGTTGATTGTGGTTGTGGGCATTGTGGTCAACGACGGTATCGTGAAGATAGAATTCATCGAACGGCGTCGGCGGGCGGGCCTTTCCATGGATGAAGCAATACTGGACGCGGGCCGGGTGCGTCTGCGGCCTATCCTGATGACCACGGTTACCACGGTGGTCGGCTTGCTGCCGCTGGCTTTGGGCTGGAGCAGCGGCGCTGAACTGCAACGCCCCATGGCCATTGCCATTGTGGGCGGTGTAAGTATGGCCACGCTGCTCACTTTGTTTGTATTGCCCTTGTTGTATAAAATACTTTCCTCAAAAAAGGCCGGGTAAATGCGCGCGTTGTTGATCGCCTGGCTGAGGCGCCCGGTTACCTTTACGGTTTTGAATATTCTGGTCATTGTGTTGGGGCTGGCCGCTCTTTGGCGTTTGCCGGTGGAGCTTACGCCCGGGCTGGACTTTCCGCGGGTTAATATTGTGGCAGCCTATCCGCAAAGCGCCCCCGAGGAAGTAGAGGCCCTGATAACCGCGCCGATCGAGGGCCGGGTGCAACGCGTGCGTGGCATCCGTGATATTCGCTCCGTATCCTCGCCGGGGCGTGCGCGGGTGACTGTCAGCTTTAACCGGGATACGGATATGAATTTTGCCATATTTCAACTGAATGAAATCATGGCGGACTACCGGGAGTGGCTTCCGGCCCAGGCGTCGCGTCCGCAAATATTTAAGTATATCCCGGAAGAAGTAAAAAAGAACGCTTTTATAACCTATCGCCTGCTAACCGACCTACCGGAAAAAGAACGGCATCGCATCATCCGGGATGACATAAAGAAAAAGCTGGTCGGTATCAAAGGGGTTTCCGCGGTGGAAATAAGCGGCGTGCGCCGTCCCCTGGTGGAAGTGCTGTTAAAACGTAAAAAGATGGAAAATCTGGGGGTGAGTATTGCCGATGTCCGTACCGTATTGCGCTCCGGGGATCGTTATCCCGGACGTATGCGCCAGGGTGACGTAAATTACCCCTTGCTTGTTCGGGTACGGCACACGGATATGGATAGCCTGCGTCGCCTGCCCCTGGCGCGCAGGGGCGCCCGTTTGCTGCGCCTGGGGGAGGTGGCGGAAATCCGCCGCGCCTATGAACGTTTGCCTTTTAAGAAACGGATCAACGGCAAGGAAAGCATTCTGATAGATATACGTCGTGAGCCGGGCAGTAATACTTTGGAGGTGGGGCAACGCGTCCGGGAGCGGATAAAAAGAATATCCGCCCTGCTTCCCCCCGGAACCTCCCTGCTCCTGGTTGATGATGCCGCCGCTGAAATGCAAACAACGCTTGATGACCTGTTCTTGCGCAGCGGGCTGGCCTTGTTGTCCATCGTGTTGATGTTGGCCCTGACCATGCGCGGCTGGAAGGCCCCCATAATAATCGTTTCTTCCATACTGCTATCGGTTTTGTTGGTCCTTACAGGTCTGCAGGTAGTCCGCCTTAGCCTGAACGTTTTGACCATTGCCGCCCTGGCCATGGGATTTGGTTTTATGGTGGATAATGCCATCCTGGTATATGACGCCATACAAACCCGTCGGGAATTGCAACAGGCGGATGGGAAAATATTGGATACCGGAGAGATCGCCGGCGCCGTAACCTTCGTGTTGCCGCCGATTGTTGCCTCCACGCTAACCACACTGGCCGCGCTGGCCCCTTTTGTGTTGTTAAGCGGCGAATTGCGTATCTACTACCTTCCTTTTGCCGTGGCTTTGTCCGTGAGTCTTGTCATCTCCGTTCTGGTAACCCTGTTGTTTGTACCGGCGGCCTGGCAGCATTTTAAAGCCGGCGATAAGCCGGCCGGGCAACATGGCCATGATCTGCGCGATTTGTTTTCGCGCATGACCGGCGCGCTATTAAATCGCCGGAAACAGGTGTTCATCCTCGTGATGCTTAGCTTTGGGCTGCCCTTGTGGCTGCTGCCCGGTTCCCTTACGCCCGAAGAGGATGATGCCGTTTCCCTGCGTTGGTTTAAATCCGCGTATAATTTTACCCTTGGCAGTGATCTCTATACGGAGGTGCGCCCTTATTCAGACGCCATCCTCGGCGGGGCCCTGTATCTCTTTTTTAACAAGGTTGATCGCGGGCGTTTTTGGAACTGGGGCGCGCCGACACGACTGTATGTTTCCTTGCGCTTGCCACAGGGCAGCGCCGACGGGCTTAGTGAACATAACATCCTTCCCTTTGAACAAATGGCGCTTAACTTTGAAGGCGTAAAACGGGTGGAAACGTCTATTTGGGACAACGGCGCAAGCATGTGGATTGATTTTGAAAAAAACAGCCTGCGCGGCGCCGTCCCTTTTCTCCTGAGAGAAAGGCTGATTGGCCGTGCCGTTCATCTGAGCGGTCTGATTGTCAGCGTATACGGTTTTGGCGACGGCTATTCCGGCGGGATGATGGGTTCGGATAACCCCACTTTTGTACTGGAGTTTAAAGGATATGCCTATAAGGAGTTGGAAAAACTGGCCTTGCGTTTCAAAAAACACATTGAGAGCAACCGTCGGGTACGTAATGTGGACGTCAATGCCCGCTTCGGTTATTCCATCGATGATCTGTATTATTACAGGGGCCGTCTTAGGCGCGATTTGTTGGCGGAAAGCGGACTTACGGTACGCTCTGTTTTACCGCTGCTTAATCTGTATACTTCCGAGGCCCTCGGTTCGGATTATATCACCCTAAACCATCGGGAGTATCCATTGCGCATCAAGGCCGACAGTTGGCAGAACTTTGATACGGAAGCCCTGATGAACCGGCCCTTTCGCCACGGGGATAATCTTATTCGCTTTAGCCACTTTCTTGAGTTGGTAAAAATGCCGGCGGCCAATGAAATCAACCGGGTAAATCAGCAATATATCCGGCGGGTCTCTTTTGACTTTTTAGGGCCCTATCGCTTTGCCTATAAATTTTTAAAAAAAGCGCTGGAAGACTTTCCCGTGCCCCCAGGCTATAAAATATCGGAACGAAGGGGATATTGGTTTGGCGGAGATGATGAAAAAAAGCAAAATATTTACTGGGTAGTACTGTTGGGTGTTTTACTGGTTTTTATGGTTACCGCCTCCCTGTTCGAGTCCTATCTTGATCCATTACTGATTTTTTTTACCATACCATCGGGGCTGGTGGGTATTGTCTGGATATTTTATCTTACCGATACCGTCTTTGATGCTTCGGCTTATATCGGCGTTGTGTTTATCAGTGGCATCGTGGTAAATAATTCCATTTTGCTGGTAAGTCGCTTCCGTCAGCGCCTCGCTTCCACCTTGCGCGAAAGCGTGGTGGAAGGAGTGCGTCAGCACGCCCGTCCCCTTTTGTTAACATCCTTGACAACCATAATGGGGTTCGCGCCGCTGGCTTTTTTTAGCACGGATGCGGGGGATATATGGCATGCTCTGGCCCTGGCCGGGATAGGAGGGATGGTCAGCTCTCTTCTTTATATTCTTTTTGTTTTGCCCTTGCTCTATTGGTCTCTGCATAAGCGACAGGAAAGATAGTCGGTTAAGAAAAGTTTTTATCTAAGGAATATCAGACTGACAAACGAGCAGAGATATACAAAGTGTGATGAAACATTTGTATTCATTTGAAGCATAAAATTTTTTTCAATTGTTTAGCTTTATGATGTTATAAAAATCATTTAAAATAGGCTTGATTCAAAGGGATCAACGCTTTATATTAACTGCTCTTTTAAATGTTGATAGTTGGAGGCCGTTTTGAAAACTTATTCTGCCAAGAAAGCAGACCTGGACCAGCCCAGAGCTTGGTTTATCGTTGACGCCAAGGGAAAAACGCTTGGTCGTCTTGCCAGTCAGGTGGCGCATGTGCTTAAAGGTAAGCACAAGCCCACTTACGGCACGCATTATGATATCGGCGATTTCGTTATCGTCATCAATGCCGAACAGGTGCGCCTGACCGGTAATAAAATGAATCAGAAAACCTATTTCCGCCATTCGGGTTATCCCGGCGGCGAAAAAATCACACCGGTGCGTTTGATGTTGCAGCGCCATCCCGAGCGCGTGGTAACTTCCGCCGTTAAGGGCATGCTGCCCAAAAACAGTCTGGGGCGTCAGATGCTGAGAAAGCTGAAAGTATATGCCGGCGGCGAGCACCCCCATGTGGCCCAGCAGCCGCAACCTTTGGAAATTAAAAACTAAAAGGCGATTTTGATGGAAGAATATATTACCGTTGGTAGAAGAAAAGAGTCTGTTGCCCGCGTACGCATGACGCCGGGTAGTGGAAAGATTGTCGTGAACGGCAAGGAGATGCTGGACTATTTTAAGCGTGAAACGCTTTTGATGGACATTATGCAACCCCTGGAAGTTACCGAGAATGTGGAGAGTTTTGATTTTCGTATCCGTGTAAACGGCGGCGGTCTGAGTGGTCAGGCCGGCGCGGTGCGTTTGGGTATTGCCCGGGCCCTGGTGGCTTATTCGGAAGATTTCCGTCCCGCCCTGAAGCGTGAAGGATTTATGACCCGCGATCCCCGTGAGACCGAACGTAAAAAATACGGTTTGGCCAAGGCACGGAAACGTTTCCAGTTTTCGAAAAGATAGAATTTTTACAAGTCCCGTCCTGCTGGCGGGGCTTTTTTTTCGTTTACATATCACACACATCCTGTTAGCGTACCGTGGGGTGCCGAAAGGTCATGGCCCGTATTGGCAGGATGGAGGTTTAACCCATACATAGGAGGATTTATGCCTGCAGTTACCCTCGAGCAGCTACTTGCTGCCGGTTCCCACTTTGGTCATCTGACCCGCCGCTGGGATCCCAAGATGAAGCCTTATATCTTCATGCAAAAAAACGGGATTCACATCATCGATCTTAAAAAAACCCAGGCTAATCTGGATAAGGCTCTGGAGGCCATACGCCAGGTGGTTTTGGAAGGCTATGACGTTCTTTTTGTCGGCACCAAGGTGCAGGCGAAGGAGATCGTGGCCAGCGAAGCCAAGCGCTGCAATCAATATTATGTCACTCATCGTTGGTTGGGCGGCATGCTGACCAACTTTTCCACCATCAAACGCTCCATTAAACATCTCAAGCGCCTTAAGGCCATGAGCACCGACGGCACCTATGAGAAGATTTCCAAGAAGGAGCGTTTAACGATCGATCGTGAAATGGAAAAGCTGGATCGCGTTCTTTCCGGTATTGAAGATATGAAGCGTCTGCCGGGCGCCGTCTTTATCGTTGATACCAAGAAGGAGCATATTGCCCTCAAGGAAGCGCGTAAGATGAATATTCCTGTTTTTGCCCTGGTGGATACCAACAGCGACCCGACTTTGGTGGATTACCCCATTCCGGCCAATGATGACGCCGCAAAAAGCATCAGTCTTATCGTTAGCCGCGTGGCCGATGTGATAATAGACGCCAGGCAAAAAGTAAAACAGGAAAAGGAAATCGCCGAAGCTGTAGAGCAGGAGAAAAAGGCGGGTTCCGATGAAAAAACGGCTGCCAAGCCCAGGAAAACGACAAAAAAGGAGAATTAAATCATGGCAACGATTACCGCTGCAATGGTAAAAGAACTGCGCGAAAAAACAGGCGTGGGCATGATGGATTGTAAAAAAGCCCTTGCCGAAACGGACGGCGATATGGAAAAAGCCATTGAGGTGTTACGTAAAAAAGGCGTGGCCAAGGCTGAAAAGCGGGCCCACCGCGAAGCAAAGGAAGGTGTGGTTGAGGCTTACATCCATCCCGGCAGTAAGCTGGGGGTTTTGGTGGAAGTGAATTGTGAAACCGACTTTGTTTCCAACACCGACGACTTTAAAAACTTTGCCCGTAATGTGGCCATGCATGTGGCCGCTACCAATCCTGTGGCCGTAAAACGCGAGGAAGTGGATCAGGATATCATCGATAAGGAAATCCAGATCTATACCGAGCAGGCTAAGCAACAAGGCAAACCCGATCATATTATCGAGAAGATTGCCCAGGGCCGTGTTGAAAAATATTACTCGGAGATCGTGTTGATGGAACAGGCCTATGTTAAAGATCCCGATAAAACCATCAAGGATCTGTTAACGGAAACCATCGCCAAGGTGGGAGAAAACGTCACCATTAAGCGCTTTGCCCGTTTCCGTATCGGAGAGTAGGCTTTTATGTCTTTAGCGTTTAAACGCATTCTGCTTAAATTAAGCGGAGAATCTCTGGCGGGCGCGCAAAAGCATGGCATTGCGCCCGCTGTGTTGGATCATTTTGCCAACGAGATCGCCGCCGCGCGGGAAGCCGGCGTGCAGGTGGCCATAGTTATCGGCGGGGGAAATATCTTTCGCGGATTGTCGGCCAATGCCGGAGAGATGGATCGGGTAACGGCCGATCACATGGGTATGCTGGCCACGGTCATCAATGCTCTGGCTCTTAAGGATATTCTGGAGCGCAGGAATATCCCGGCGCGGGCCATGAGCGCCGTAGCCATGCCGGAATTTGCCGAGCCCTATCTGCGTAACAAGGCCATCCGCCACCTGGAAAAAGGCCGTGTGGTAATATTTGGAGCGGGAACGGGAAATCCTTATTTTACCACGGATACGGCCGGTGTGCTCAGGGCCATAGAGATAAAGGCGGATATCATTATAAAGGGCACGCGCGTGGATGGCGTTTACAGCGCCGATCCTGAAAAGGAGCCCGGCGCCGTTAAATATGATCGTCTCAGCTATATGGACGTGCTGAACAAAGGGTTAAAGGTGATGGATACGACCGCCATTTCACTGGCCATGGATAACCGCATGCCGGTCATGGTTTTTAACTTTGATACACCGGGTAACCTGCAACGTGTGGTGGCCGGTGACGCAATAGGTACACTAGTACGGGGGTAAGCTATGAATCAGCAAGAGATTTT
Organism: Calditrichia bacterium; assembly: GCA_026991535.1. GTDB lineage: Bacteria > Calditrichota > Calditrichia > Calditrichales > J004 > J004. The sequence goes on from JALXBH010000082.1 coordinate 14,837, forward strand.
CGCCGATGCGCAAACACGTATGGACAAAACCATCGATTCCCTGCATCATGAACTGGCCAAGGTAAGAACCGGCCGGGCCACGCCCGCCTTGCTGGATACGGTAAGGGTGGATTACTACGGTCAGATGGTGCCCTTGAATCAAGCCGCCAATGTTTCCGCTCCGGAGCCCCGCCTGCTGGTGGTGCAGCCCTGGGAAAAGTCGCTGTTGGCTGAAATTGAACGCGCCATACAGAAAGCGGATCTGGGCCTGAATCCTTCCAATGACGGCACGATGATTCGTATTCCCATCCCGCAATTAAGCGAGGAACGCCGCAAGGATCTGGTTAAACTGGTGAAAAAGTTTGGCGAGGAGGCCCGGGTGGCCGTGCGCAATATTCGCCGGGATGCCAACGACCACCTGAAAAAACTGCATAAAGGCAACGATATTTCCGAGGATGAACTCAGCGTGGAACTGGACAGAATCCAGGAGATCACTGATAAACATATAAAAAAGATAGAGTCGATTCTCGAAGCGAAAGAAAAAGAAGTACTCGAAATATAAAACAGGCCCACGCGGCCTGTTTCCTTTCTGTGTTATAACGTAATATGTCTGTATTATCCTAATATTATTTTATATAAACTTTAATTTTGATGTAAAACACAACGACTTTGCGCCGATAATCCTTATTATTGCACCTGCATTTTATACGGACGTAAGCTGAAATAAAGGAGAATACCTTGCTTGCAGAAGCGGCAGTGGAAAAATCATCGCGAAAATATAAAAATATTCTTATCGTCGGCTGGAACAATGAAGCAGCCGGATTATACGACAGAATATTGGGTTCTCCCGCATTGGGCTATAATGTGCAGGGGTTTATCCGTCCCGACGGTATGCAGGAGGACAGTTTTTACAAAAATGTTCCGGTCGTTGGCGGTCTGTCTGAGTTTGAGGCTAAAATCGATGCGCTGAACATTGATGAGGTACTCATCGTTCTCGCCCCCGGTGAGAAGCATTTTCTTTCTAAGATCATAGCCATATGTAAACATACACAGGTCAGCTACCGCGTGGTGACCGACGCCTATGATGACGCCTATAAGCATGTGGTGCATGATGTCATACGCGATGTACTGACGGCCAAGGAATTCGGCATCCGCCGTATTCTCGATTTTTTCTTTGCCCTGATTCTCATTATCCTGTTGTTACCCTTTTTTGCGCTTGTGGCCCTGGCCATTCGCCTGGAGTCGCCCGGCACTATTTTTTACAGCCAGCAGCGGGTTGGTAAAAACGGCAAGATATTTTCCGTGTATAAGTTCCGTTCCATGGTGCAGGATGCGGAGAAACTTTCCGGGCCTGTTTGGGCCCAAAAGGAAGACCCGCGTATTACCAAGGTGGGGCGTTTTATGCGTAAAACCCGTATCGATGAACTTCCCCAGCTGATGAATATTTTAAAAGGGGACATGAGCTTCATCGGTCCGCGGCCGGAACGGCCCTTTTTTGTGGAATCCTTTAAAAAGCAGATCCCCATGTATACCAAGCGTCTTAAGGTAAAACCCGGTGTGACCGGCCTGGCCCAGGTTACGGTGGGTTACGACGAAACACTGGAAGATGTGAAGGAAAAAATCCGGCGTGATATTGAATATATCGAAGAGGCGGACTCCATTAAGATGAACCTGAAAATCCTTTGGAAGACAATCTTTGTCGTTTTACTGGGTGAAGGTCAATAACGGCTCGCCGGCCAAAAATACTTAATCAATCCTGTCAAAATATTCAAATAAAAATTAATTATATGAACGGAATTGGCGAATTTTAGTGCACTAAAAGCAAGCACATTTCTCGGTGTAATAGGTTAAAAATTACACTTGACGTGGCGAAGCTGTATACAATTCAAAAGAAGAAAGCCTTATGAGTCAAACACAGATACAAATCGATTCCAAATTTGCCGATAAGAACGGCGAAATTATGATCGTTGAACTGGGTGGCCATGTAGACCAGACAAACAGCTACCAGCTGGAAAAAATGTTTGAGGACATTCTTGAGAGCCAGGTGTTTAAGGTGATTGTGGACTTCAAGGAACTTAACTACATGAGCAGCGCCGGATGGGGCATTTTTGTGGGAGAAGTGAAACGCTTTCGTGAAAATGGCGGCGATATTAAGCTGGCCCGCATGGATTCGGAAATCGCCGATGTATTTAATATGCTGGAGTTTTACCACATTCTGGAAGATTATGCCACCGTGGAGGAGGCCGCCTCGGCCTTTGACGCCACGGAAGATATACTGGATATGACCGAGGGCGAGCAGGGCGGCATAACCATGCCCGGACAGAATGTGGAGCCGGCCCATCATGAGGAAATTGACGTGAGTGAAAACCCCGCGGAAGAAGCAGAAGACGGCGACCCGCCGGAAAAGAGCAAGGAAACCGCCGAAGTAATAGAACTGGTGCCGAGCACAAGCGCCCCGACAAAGGAATTTAAGGTCTCCGGCGCCGTGTTTGATCCCCTGGAACGGCAGGATGTGAAACTTGACGAACTGCCGTTGACAGAAAAGATTAAAAAGGTGGTTGCCGAAAATCCACTGGTGTCCCCCTGGCAAATAAAGCGCATATTAAAGCATGAACAGTTCGGACATACTAAGGTAAGCATATTTAAATTGTGGCGTTTACTTAAGCTGCTGGATTTAAATACGCGTGAAAAAAGATATAGATTTTACAGGTCATGTTAACCTTATCAGGTAGAAGAGATGAATACACAGCATAAATTACTATTCTTTCTCATACTCACTTTGCTGAGTGTAACGCAATTGGCGGCCTTTCAGGGCACAGGCGCCTCCAAAACATTTCATCCGGGCGACGGTATTTATGTGAGCACCTTCCCCGACAGCAACTCCTTTTTAAACCAGGTGTTTCCCATAGATGACCGGGGCTATGCCGAGTTTCCCATTGTCGGCAAGGTCAAGGTTACCGATATGAGCACCCGAGACCTTTCCGAATATCTGAAGAAAACTTTTAAGATATATTTGAAGTATCCCAATGTTTATGTTAAACCCATGGTGCGGGTAAGCGTTCTGGGTGGTTTCCTGAAGCCCGGCCTCTATTATGTGGATATAAACAGCTCTCTGTGGGATGTGATATACATGGCCGGCGGTACCGTTTTGGAAGACGGTATTGAAGAGATGAAGTGGCAACGTTTACACGACGAACCTGATGATGACGTCACCCCTTATTTTGAACAGGGTACATCGCTGCGGGCCATGGGCTTTAAATCCGGAGATCAGATATGGACACCCTCCCCGGATGCGCGTACCATTTGGGATGCCATTCGCGACGTAATGCCGATCTTAACCTTTACGGCAACCGTCTGGACGCTTTACAACACCTATCAGAGAGATCAAATCCTTTTAAGAACCGTTAGATAGCCGAGGCTTATATGCAGAAAAATCAAAGATCAAACGCTCCCATGACTACTTCGGACAGTTCGTTTGATATAAAAAAATATATTCGATTATTTAAACGGAAAAAATGGACGCTTCTTTCGGTTTTTTCCGTCACCTTTATTGTGGTGCTGGTGGCGGCCCTGCATTTTGGCCCCCAACAGCTCTATAGCACCACAGCCTTATTACAATTTGATGATAAACGCGCTCTTTCCGGCATGAACGCCCGGGGACGCCAGGAAAATGACAGCAAGCTGGGCGTGCTGATGAGCCGCTCCTTTTTAAAAAGGGTGGTGGCCAATACCGATTACCAGTTTCAAATTAAGGGTCAGCCCCGATATTCGGTAATCGATTCCGTGCACCTGAGTAAAGAACTGAAGTATGGGAATTACCGGATCGAGAAGCAGGAAAATATTCTTAAACTATTTTATACCAATCCACAAAAGACCATAGAAGATAAGGTAGTTCTGGAAACATCCATACCGGAAAACAACCAGATTTCCTATGGCGGGGCCACGCTCTACATAAAGCCCGGCTACTGGAATACCCATGATGAGCTTGCCTATAAGCTGCTTAAGGAAGCCAAGGCGGTAGAAATATTGAGACTTTCTCTTTCGCCGAACTTCAAAAATCGTTTGCGTACACTGATGGAGATTAAGATTACCGGCGCCGACCCCGTTTATATTACGGAAACACTGAATGTGCTGGTAGATCAGTTTGTATTGCAAAATCTGGATTTTAAAAAATACCATACACGCGAGGTTCTGGGAATTTTAACCACACAGTTGGAACAGGCTAAGCAGGAACTGGACGCGGCCACGAACGAACTGAAGCAGTTCCGGCAAAGGAACCCCTATGTGGGGCTTACCGGAGAAGCCGCGGGAACAGTGACCAATATATCAGCCATTGAATCTCAAAAAGTGGATGTACTTAATAAAAAGTCGGAACTCCAGGCCCTTATTCAGCGCCTGAACAGCTCCCGGGATGACGAGAAGTATTCCGTGCTTAGCGAGCTGCTCTCCTGGCTTGCCGTCAATGGACCGGCCACGGTACCGGCTCTGTCCGCTGAGTTTGCCACACTGAATGCGGAGCGTGCCCGTCTTGAAAATTCCTATGCGCCCGGTCATCCGGTTCTGCTGGAGAATAAAAAGAAACTGGACCAACTGGAACAGAAGGTGCTTTTGACGGCCGGAAATGTCAGAAAACAGTATGATGAGCGCATTGCCGGCATAAACGCCCAGGTGCGTAGCCAGCAGATAAAAATTCAACGCCTGCCGGCCAAGGAATTGGAATATGCCGAATTACAAAGAAAAAGAACCGTGGCTGATCAGGTATACTCTTCCCTGTTGGTGCGCTACAATCAGGCCAAGGTGGCCGACGCCGTGGAAGTGGGTGATATTATTGTACTCGACCCCGCGGTTGTACCGCCCACGGCCGGAAAGCTGGGGCTCTTTTTAAAATATGGCATGATTGCCTTTATCATGGGGCTGGGTCTGAGCGTGGGTTTTGTTCTGGTAGTAGACTTTTTTGATAAAACCGTACGTACCACGGATGAACTGGAAAAAGCGGTACCCATCCGCGTTGTGGCCAAAATACCCGTAGTGGGGTCTGAAAAGGATATTAGTCCGGAACTGTTTGATAAATCCAAAAGGATCGATCCCAAACTGGTAACGGCGGATTATTCGCCCACACCCATGGGCGAGGCCTATCGTAGCCTGCGTACGCAGCTTTTGTTTAATAACGAGGAAAAGCGCCACCGTTCTCTTTTTGTTACGTCGCTTAACCCCAGCGAAGGCAAGTCCTTAAATGCCGGTAACCTGGCCATTACCTTTGCCCAGCAGAAAATCCCCACCCTGTTGGTGGATGCCGATTTGCGGCGCGGGGTTCTGCACAGCTCTTTTGCCTGTAATAAAAAACCGGGACTGGCCGATTTCCTCTACAGCAATGCCGATATTACCGATGAAAATATCCGCAAGGTTATTCAACAGACCCATATTCCCAATCTTTATCTGATGAGCAGCGGCATGGCTGTTCCCAATCCATCGGAAATTCTCGGTACGCAGCGCGCGGCCGATGTGTTTAAATTCATGGGGGAACGTTTCGGCTTTCTGATTGTGGATACGCCGCCCATCATGGTTACGGCCGATTCGGTTGTGCTTTCCAAGTATGTGGATCAGGGGCTGTTTGTCATCCGCGCGGGTAAGACCAATGTGGAAGACGTAAAAGCAAAACTGGCCGAGTATAAGGATTTTCAAAACCATCTGTTTGGCATCATATTGAATTGTGCCGAACTGGATATGAAAAAAGACAACTATAAGTATTCATATTACAACTACTAATAGATAAATTTTAAGGCTGCCCCGGAGGTGTGATTATGAGATATGACACTGCCGGTACAGCCTTTTTTTTACTCAAAACCGAAGAATAATGCAGCTTTTACACTCATTCCTCGAAAAATCACGGCAGCAATATCCGGAAAAACCGCTTCTTTTTGCAAAAAAATGGTATACATACCGGGAAGTGGATGATGCAGCCAATGCCCTGGCTAATTTTCTTATCGAAAAGGGCGTGCAACGCGGCGACCGGGTGGCCTTTTTATTGGAAAACGGTTTTGAGTATGTGGTTACCTATTACGGTGTGTTAAAGGCCGGCGCCGTGGCGGTGGGGCTTAATACCGAGACCACGGCGGAAACTTTGAACTATCTGTTGCAAAACTCCGGCGCGCGGGTCTTTATCTCCGATAAAAACTTTAAGAAACATTTTAAACCCATTGTCGGGCGGCTAAAAAAGCTGTTGGCCTTTGTGCTGGCCCGTCCCCTTGCTGGTTTTGATTACGCCGATATATTTTCCGCGATTGTGGAAACCTATCCCCCGGAAAGACCTTCCGTGCGTATGATAAATATCGACAAGGCGGCTATTGTATACACTTCCGGCAGCACCGGCAGGCCCAAGGGGGTTACCCTTACCCATCTTAATGTGGTGACCAATACCGAATCGATTGTTGCCTATCTCAGGCTGACGGCAGAGGACCGTATGTTGGTGGTATTGCCATTTTATTACATCTATGGCCTTTCGTTGCTCAATACACATGTGGCGGTAGGCGGCAGCCTGGTTATCGAAAACCGTTTTGCCTTTCCCAATGTAGCCCTGAACAGCATGGAAGAGCACCGGGTAACAGGATTTGCCGGCGTGCCTTCCACCTTTGCCATCCTGATGGCCAAAACAAATATCAGGGAAAGACACTTTCCCGCGCTAAGGTATGTAACCCAGGCCGGCGGGGCCATGGCGCCTACCCTGCAAAAGGAAGTGGCCCGTACCATTGCCCCCGCCCGTTTAATTATTATGTACGGAGCCACCGAGGCTTCGGCGCGTCTTTCCTATCTGGACCCGGACTATCTTGAAAGCAAGTGGGGCTCCATCGGCAAGGCCATTCCCAACGTGGACCTTTTTGTAGCCGATGAAAAGGGACGGGCTCTGCCGGCCGGCGAGCGCGGAGAAATCGTGGCCCGCGGCGCCAACATCATGCAGGGCTATTGGCGGGACAAGAAGGAAACCCGTATGGTTTTGCGTGACGGCCTCTATTTTACCGGCGATTTGGGGGTGTGCGATGAGGATGGCTTTCTGTTTGTGGTCGGTCGCTCCAAGGATATGATCAAACAGGGTGCGAATCGTATCAGTGCCAAGGAGATCGAAGAAAAAATACTGGAGCATGAAAACGTGCTTGAGGTGGCTGTCATTGGTCGGCCGGATGATATCCTGGGTGAAGCCATGGATGCCTGCGTAGTGCTAAAGCGCGGTGATGACAACTGGCAGGAGGAACTGCGCTCTTTTGTGCAGGGCAAGTTGCCGCCTTTTAAGCAACCCAAGTATTACAGTCTGTTTAACAGCCTGCCCAAAAACAGTTCGGGTAAAATCATGAAGACAAAAATAAAAGAGATGAAAGGCCTGGCCTGAGTTTATGCGTATTACCTATTTCACGGATGATTTTGAACGCTGGGATGCCTATGTGAAAGCCCATGAGGCCGGTACGATCTATCACACTTCCGCCTGGAAGAGCATCATTGAAACCCATTTTAAAAAAGATACCTTTTATATCGCGGCATGGGAGCGGGATAAGCTTAAGGGCCTGTTGCCGCTGACGCATTTTAAATCCGCCTTGTTTGGCAATTTTATCGTCTCCGTTCCCTTTGTGAATTACGGTGGAATTCTGGCCGACAGCATGGAGGCCATGAGGGCCCTTGCCGCGGAGGCGGAAAAAATCCGCGCGCAATACGGAGCGGATTTTGTGGAACTGCGTGACGCGCGCCTCCTGGAATGGGAACTGCCGGTTAAAACGCAAAAGGTTACTTTTTACCTGGATCTTCCGCCAACGGAAGAAGAGCTGATGGCCTCCTTTAAGGCCAAGTTGCGCAGCCAGATACGCCGGCCGATGAAAGAGGGTATAACCGGAGAAGTAGGCGGCCTGGAATTAGTAGACGCCTTTTATGAGGTTTTCTGCCGCAACATGCGTGATTTGGGAACGCCGGTCTATTCTAAAAATTTTTTTGAAACCATTCTGCGCCAAACGCCGGAAAACAGCCATATTGTGCTGGTAAAATCCAAAGAAGGCCAAACCATCGGCGGCGCCTTTTTGCATGGCTATAAGGAGCGTATGGAAATCCCCTGGGCGTCCACACTTAGGGAATACAACCGATTTAGCCCTAATATGCTGCTCTATTGGGAAGTGCTGCGCTTTTCCATCGCCCGGGGATATAAACAGTTTGATTTCGGTCGATGTTCGCGGGACAGCGGTACCTACCGCTTTAAAAAACAGTGGGGCAGCGTGGAGCACCCGCTCTATTGGTATTATCTGTTGCCCGAGGGGGCGGAAATGCCGCAAATCAATCCCGATAATCCCAAATACAGACTGGCGATCAGTATGTGGCAAAAAATGCCTTTGGCGCTTACGCGGATGATAGGTCCCCCCATTGTAAAAAATTTACCATAAACCGGAAGAAAATGAAAAAAACACCCGCCGTAGTGCTGGGTAACCTGATGATGGGCCGCTGTTTTACACTGGCGGATATTCCCTACATCGGTATCACCACAAAAAATGATAAACGTCTCTTCTATTCAAAATCATGTATAGAGGGACATGCCCTGGAAAACCCGGCAAAGAATGAAATGCGCACGGTTGAGGCCTTGCTGGAGATAGGTAAAAGACATGGCGGCGGTTTGCCGCTTTTTTATACCAATGACGCCCAGCTTAAAATGGTCAATAATCATGCGCAAGAACTGAAGGAGTACTTTACCTTCCTCTTGCCGGAAAA
>JALXBH010000083.1 GCA_026991535.1 Calditrichia bacterium
GCCCATTGTGCGCGGCGCCCATGCCGGCCTGATATCCATCCCGCCCGCCATCCGGGAGTCGGCCATTGTGCTGGGGCTTACCCGGGCGCAACAGCTGCGCTTTGTTTATCTGCCACTGGCCTCGCGCTCCATACTCAGCGGAATTAAAACGGCGGCGGTTATCAATGTGGGCACAGCCACCCTGGGGGCACTGATCGGCGCCGGAGGCTACGGCCAGCCTATATTAACCGGAATCCGCCTGGACGACACGGCGCTCATCCTGCAGGGAGCGATCCCGGCGGCGCTCCTGGCCTTTATGATTCAGGCCTTTTTTGACCTTCTGGAAAAAATTATTGTCCCCCGGGGTCTGCGGGAATAAACCGCCCGGAAAAAGGCGCCTTAGGCGGACAGGCCGTCGATGACCTTTTGCAGTTTCCCACGTACCTCCGAAGCCAGATCCTTTAACTGGTCATTCTCCACGGGACTCATGCCGGCATAGGGGTCGATGGCTGCCACTTCCCTGTGATCTCCCTGATCGATAACCACCACGTTGCAGGGCAGCATCACGCCGATTTTATCCTCGCTTTGCAGTGCCTTGTGGGCCAGGGGCGGGTTGCAGGCGCCCAGAATGGTATAGGCCTTGTAATCCACATCCAGCTTTTTTTTCAGCGTGGCGGCCACATCGATTTCGGTAAGTATGCCGAAACCTTCTTCCTTCAGGGCGGCGATTGTCTTCTCGCGGGTCTCATCGAACCCGCTCTGTAGGGTGGTTGACAAATAGTAGCTCATAAGTTCTCCTTGTTTTTTATTGTCCCTATTGATGCGATCGCCGCCGCAAAGATACATATATGACGACGGTCATAGACTTTACGACTTTATTTTGATAGGCTTGGAAACCTTTGGCACAACTCTTGTACTACCCGCGTAAAAAAGAAAGCATAACAGGATGGATAAAATGGATAAACTTTTTGCCGGACTCAGTGTGCGGGAGATGGAAGAGATCATCATAAGCCCGGTACGCATCAGCAAGGACGCGGCCATGGAGCGTTTGGTCATCCGACGATTGCAACGGCGTGCCCGAAGAGCGCTGAAGAAAAATCGCCCGGCCTGAGTTTTCGCTCTCTCTTTCTATTCCGGAAAATGTCAAATTATCTGTAATAGATTTGCACACTATCGCTATCGATAGGCTGGTTTCAACTACTCCGGTTTTTCCCGTTTTTTAACTTATATGCTCCAAAAGCCTTTATTTTTAAGGGTAAAAATTTTCCATATATAAAAATATTTCCGTTTATAGGGCAAAATCCTGCTTTCCCTTATTTTATTTTCAGGAAATAGGGTTTATATTAAACCTTGTTTGAGGGGGAAAGGTACGGTTGATCCGGGAAATCAACGTACATTATTGTTTTGTGGATGAAAGCCATGCCGGTGCATGGCACTCTGCCTGATTTTTCCTTCCTAAATACATTTTCTAATGAGACGGGCCTGGCCGCGCTCTGGTTATAAAACTTTATCCGGTGTTCGCCCGCGGGCGGGGCGCCGATTGCTAAAATATAATTCTAAGCGGAGTGTAAGAATATGCTTTCATCTGTCTTTAGCCATTTGCTGGCCGCGGTTTTTCCGGTGTTGTTGTTTTTCCTCTATATGCATTTTAGCCGGCGCCGGCGTTTCGCCCGTCGTCGCCGTGCCTTTTGGCAACGGCAGAAAGCGGAGGGGGTAAAGTATTTACAATTCGCGCCGCAAAACGGTGTGGCCGCGCCGCTGAACTTTCTGGGGGAACTGGAAAGCGCCCGTACCGCCCTGCAAACCGTTTCCCTGGCCATTGATCTGAACCTGTTTGAATTTTTGGAAGAAAAACGGACGGCCACGGTTGAGGCCATAGGAAAGTACCTGAACTTTTCTCCGAGGCATGTTTACGCCACCCTGGAATTGCTGTTGGCGGCGGATGTGCTTTGCCGGGAAGGGGAAGGCTACCGCTTAAGCGAGCGGGCGCGGATGTATTTGTTAAAAGAGAGTCCCTTTCTGGAACCGTTGCCCCCCGCCACCCAGGCCAGGCGTTATTTGAGGATTATGAGAAACGGTATTGTCAAGGGGGCGGTGGATAAGTGGAGCAGGGGGCAGGCTACGGCGCCCGTTAAATGGGCCATGCGCCAGCACACCTACTCCATGCCCCTGGGATTTGCCCTGTCCCATGGCGGCCTGCTGAAGGAGAGACACGACGTTCTTGATGTGGCCGGCGGATCGGGAGCGGTTTGCATAGGTCTGGCCCTGCAAAATCCCGACATGAAACTACAGTTGCTCGATCTGCCGGGCATGACGAAAATTACAAAGCGCATGGTGGCGCGTTACGGTCTTGAGGGACGGATTCAGTGCCTGGGCATGGATATGTTTAACGGCGAATGGCCCGGGGAAAAGGATGCTGTGTTGTTTACCAATATCTTTCATGACTGGGAAGACGAGCGCTGCGTGGAGCTGGCTAAAAAGGCCTGGCAGGCGCTTAAGCCGGGGGGACTTATTCTGGTGCAGGAGGCTTTGCTCAATGAAGAAAAACCCGGCCCCCTATGGACCGCTCATTGGTCGATGGTCATGTCGCTGATGATGAAAGGCCGCCAGTTCCGGGGCAGTGAATTAAAAATGCTGGTGCAACAGGCCGGTTTTACGGATATCAGGATTCAGCCCCTGTTGGGCTACTATTCCACGTTGGTGGGGGTAAAGCCGCTTCAGACCGCGCCTTAGGAAGCGGTCGTTCCGCGGGTGGCTGCTTTCATCCCCCGTGCATATTTTTCCAGTTCCTTCAGCATGTGTTTGTGATTCTCAAGATTCTTTTCGATTATTTTTACCACGGCCGAGCCGACAAAGACGCCCCGGGCTCCGGAGGCCAGGGCGGCGCGTACATGGCTTTTTTCCGAAACCCCGAAGCCCAGCACCGGCGGCGGGGCTTTTAGCGCTTCCAGTTTGCGGATCATGCCCGAGGCGGGTGTGTGCGCCCGGCTTTCGGTGCCGGTAACGCCGGCCCGGCTGAGCAGGTAGGTGTAGCCGCGGCCCTTGGCGGCGATCTTTTTCAACACGGAATCCCGGGCCCCGGGGGCGGCGATGAATACCGGAGAGATATGATGCTTCCGTGCCGCTTCCAGAATCAGCGCCGACTCACGGATGGGCACATCGGCGGCCAGGATGGAATCCACGCCGGCCGCCGCCGCGTCGGCATAAAACCTTTCCACCCCGCGGGCCACAATCAGATTGGCGTAAAGCAGCAGGCCGATGGGCAGCTCTTCATTTTCGTCGCGGATGTGGCGGATCATTTCAAAACAATCATCGGGGGTGACGCCGCTGTCCAGGGCACGCAGCGAGGCCCGCTGGATAACGGGGCCGTCGGCGATGGGATCGGAAAAGGGAAAGCCCAGCTCAAGGGCGTCGGCGCCCGAGCGGATCAGGACGCGGATGATCTCCAGCGAGGTGGGGATATCCGGATCGCCCAGGGTGACAAAGGGGATAAAGGCGCCTTCGTTTTGCTCTTTTAGCTTCGTAAACATATTCAGGTAGCGATCACTCATTGTTCGGTTTTCCCAGAATTTTATTAACGTGAGCCAGATCCTTATCGCCGCGGCCGGAGAGATTGACCAGCAACAGGGTTTCCTCCCGGCACTGCTCCGCGTATTCCAGGGCATAGGCCAGGGCGTGGGAGGATTCCAGGGCCGGAATGATGCCTTCCGCCCGGGAGAGGCGTTGAAAAGCTTCCAGCGCCTGTTGATCGGTAACGGCCACATAACGGGCGCGGCCGCTGTCGTTCAGCCAGGCGTGTTCCGGCCCCACGGCGGGATAGTCCAGCCCGGCGGAAATGGAGTAGGACTCCTGAATCTGGCCCTGTGCGTTCTGCATGACGTAACTATAGGCGCCATGCAGGATACCCTTGTCGCCTTTGGCGATGGCCGCGCCGTGTTGTCCGCTGCTCAGTCCCTTGCCTGCCGGTTCCACGCCGACAAGTTGCACCTGCCGCTCATCGATGAAGTCGGCAAAGAGGCCGATGGCATTGGAACCGCCGCCGACGCAGGCGATGGCCATATCGGGCAGGCGGCCTTCCCGTTCCAGAATCTGCGCCCGCGCCTCCCGGCCGATCATGCGCTGGAACTCGCGCACCATTTCGGGGTAGGGATGCGGCCCGGCGGCCGTGCCCAACAGGTAATGGCTTTCCTTATAGCTGGCCGACCAGTCGCGCAGGGCTTCGTTGACGGCGTCCTTAAGGGTGCCGCTGCCGCTGTTTACCGGGATCACCTCCGCGCCCATCAGCCGCATGCGGAATACATTGGGCTGCTGGCGCTCCATATCCCGGGCCCCCATATAGATGCGGGCCCGCAGACCCATCAGGGCACAGGCGATGGCCGTGGCCACGCCATGCTGCCCGGCGCCGGTTTCGGCGATAACCTGTTTTTTGCCCATGCGCCGGGTGAGCAGGGCCTGCCCCAACACCTGATTGGTTTTATGGGCGCCGCCATGCAGCAGGTCTTCCCGCTTTAAATACAATCTGACGCGCGGATTGTCGATCAGGTTGCGCACACGGGTCAGCGGGGTGGGGCGTCCGGCGTAGTTTTTAAGCAGATCGTTAAATTCGCTCATAAAGGAAGGGTCGGCCAGGGCCGTTTTAAATACCTCTTCCAGTTGTTCCAGGGCGGGTACCAGTAATTCGGGTACATACATACCGCCGTAGGGGCCAAAACGCCCCGGCTTTTGCGCGGACATAATTCAATGCCTTCTGATAATGTTAAAAAGTTTTTCTATTTTTCGCCGGTCTTTAATGCCGGGGGCGCTTTCCACACCGGAACTCAGATCGAAGCCGCTTACGGGCAGGTCGAGCGCTTGCTGTATATTTTCCGGCGTCAGACCACCGGCCAGCATCAGCGGGCGCTTTTGCGGCCGGTGTTCGATCAGCCGCCAGTCAAAGGTGTGTCCGCTGCCGCCAAAGCCCGCGGCGCCGGCGTTGTCCAGCACAATCCGGTCGACCTCCCGCGGCGGCGGAGGGGGGATGTCCCCGTCCACGGGCAGGGCCCGCCAGATTTCGCATTCCGGAGGCAGTAGGGCACGAAGGTTTGTTATGTATTCCGCGCTTTCTCGGCCGTGCAGCTGAACGGCATGCAGGTCGAGAACGCGCGCCAGACGGGCCACCTCCGCCGCATCCTGATCCGCAAAAACAGCCACCCAGTTCAGGGGAGCCGAGCTACGCAGTGTCCGGGCCGTTTCCTCGCTCAGGCAACGGGCCGAACGGGGGGCAAAGATCATACCGCCGTACAGGGCGCCCGCCTCATGGGCGGCGCGGGCGTCCTCCGGACGCGTCAGGCCGCATATTTTTACTTCGCCGTAAATAAGCCGTTTAACGGCCGCTTCCAGATCGGACTCGGCCATCAGGGCGCTGCCCACCAAAAAGGCGCCGGCTTTATCCTTCAGGTCGCGTACATCCCGGCGGGTGTAAAAGCCGGATTCGGAAACGATAACGCGACTGCTGTCCGCCTTGGGGGCCAGGCGGCGGGTAGTGTCCCGGTCGATGCTTAAATCCTTTAAATTGCGGTTGTTAATGCCCAGGATATCCGCCTGTAATTTCAGGGCGCGTTGCACCTCCTCCTCCGTGTGGGCTTCCGTAAGCACATCCATGTTCAACTCATGGGCCAGGGCGGCCAATTCCCGGTAGCGGGCGTCATCCAGAATGCTCAGCATGAGCAGTATGGCGTCCGCGCCATGATAGCGGGCGCGGTAGACCTGATAGGGGTCGATAAAAAAATCCTTATTCAGCAGCGGTTGGCGCACCCGGGCGCGTATATGGCTCAGATGAGTGGAGTGTCCGCCGAAGAATGTGTTGTCGGTCAGTACGGAAATTGCATCGGCATGGCGGCCGTAAACAGCGGCGATCTGATCCAGGTCAAAATCGGGGCGCAGAAGTCCCCGGGAGGGCGAGGCCATCTTGCACTCCAGAATGAACGCCGGTCCTTCCTGTTGCAGCGCGGCTTTAAAATCACGATCCGAAGGGGCCAGTTCCCGTAGGTAGCTGCTTTCCGGCGTTTCGCGTCGTTGCCCGGCGATCTCTTCCTTTTTATGGGCCACAATGCGGGACAAGACGTCAGTCATGGCTGGCTTCCGCGAATTTTTGGAAATGGGGGTAGGCCCGGCCGCTTTCAATAAAGGACAGCGCCTGGCGGGCCGCCGCCTTAAGATCGTTTGCCCGCTCAAAAAGCAGGAGCAGGGCGGCGGTGTTGGCGGCAATGGCCGCGTTGTGGGCGGGAGTGCCCCGGCCCATAAGAATGGCTTCGATCAACCCGGCGTTTTCTTCGGGGTCGCCGCCGCGAATCTCGCTGATTTCCACCCGGGGTAAACCGAAGTCCCCGGCGCTAAGAATATGTTCGCGGATTTCCCCCTGGCGCAATTCCAGCACATGGTTGGCGCCATGCAGACCGATTTCGTCCAGACCGTCTCCGTGAACCACCCAGGCCCTTTTAACGCCCAGCATACGCAGCGCCTCGGCGTAGGGGCGCAGCAGATGGGGGCTGTAGACTCCCGCCAGAAAGATTTCCGGCAGGGCGGGATTGACCAGCGGGCCGAGAATGTTGAACAGAGTGCGGGTTTTTAAGGTGGTGCGCACCTTCATGGCGTGCTTTATCCCCGCGTGGTACCGGGGGGCAAACAAAAAACAGAAATTGTGTTCATCCAGACAGCGCCGGGCGGTTTGCGGGCTCATGTTCAGGTTGACGCCCAGGGTGCGCAGCAAATCCGCCGAGCCCGATTTTGAACTGACGCCGCGGTTGCCGTGCTTGGCCACCTTCAGCCCCATGGCCGAGGCAACAATGGCGGCGGTGGTGGAGATGTTGAGGGTATGGTGGCCGTCCCCGCCGGTGCCCACGCAATCGGCAAAGGGGTAGTCCGGCCGTTCAAAGGGCAGGGCCGAGTCACGCAGGGCCCGCGCCGCGCCGGCAATTTCCTCCGCCTGTTCGCCTTTGATTTTCAGGGCCGTCAGCGCCGAAGCCAGGGTGATGTCATCCACCCGGCCCCGGACAACCTCGCCGAAAAAATCCCTGATCTCCTCAAAGGCAAGGTGCTGCCCTTTGTATAGCTTATCGAGAAGCGTTTGCATAATGTTTTTCCTCCATAAAACGGAAAGTCTGATTCAACAGGCGGGCTCCGTGGGTGGTCAACAACGATTCGGGGTGAAACTGCACGCCGAACAGATGCAG
>JALXBH010000084.1 GCA_026991535.1 Calditrichia bacterium
CCCCTGCCCCCGGCGGAGCGCGTGGTTCTTCCCCGGAGCGGCCCGCCCCTGCGCGTGGGCTGGATCGGTAATACCTACAATCTTTATTATCTCAGGCAGATCGATGATATCCTGTTTAAAATCGCCGCCGAGCAAAGCGGAAAGTTCTCCTTTCAGCTTATGAGCGCCGCTGTTCCCAAAGGCTATTTTAAAACCCCGTGGCAACTCACCCCCTGGAGCCTGGAAACGGAAGCGGACTGGCTGAGCAACATTGATATCGGTCTGATGCCCCTGAATGACGATCCCTGGAGCAGGGGAAAATGCGCCTTTAAACTGTTGCAGTATGCCCGCCACGGCAAAGCCCTGATCGCCTCGGACGTGGGCGCCAACCGCGAGGTGGTGCAACATAAGATTAACGGTTATCTGACCGGCGGGGATTTTAGCTGGGAACAGGCCCTGAAGGCTTTTGTGGAAGACCCGGAACGCGCGGCACGCTTTGGACAGGCGGCACGGGAACATTTTTCAAGGTATTTCGAGTTAACGGTAATCTTTAAGAGGCTGAGCGAGGCCCTGAACAGACTGACGACGGGGTGATACGATGACATGCATTATATTAACGGAAGACTATCCCCCCGCTCCCGGCGGTATCGCCCAGTGGGCGCGGGGGGTGGCGCGTAGCCTGGCCATCCGTGGGCACCGCGTTACAGTGGTAACACGCCTCGGGAAGAACGCCGCCCCCGAAGCCCAACCGGGGATACGCATTGCCCGCATGCCCGCATGGCAATGGATCAATTTGCGGCTGCTTTACCTTTATGGCGCCAGCTTTTTTAATATCCTCAGGGAACGTCCGGACGTCATTATCGCCACCACCTGGCAACTGGCGGCCATTGTCCGGCCCGGTCAAAAACTGTTTGGCTACCGGCTGGTCACCGTCTATCACGGGTTGGAGGTAACAAAAAAACTACCCGCCTATCAAAAGCGCGGATTGCTAAAAACAGCGCGGGCCTCGGCGCTCAACATCGCCGTTAGCCACTTTACCCGGGATCAAATCTGCCAAAAGCTCTCGCTGCCCGCCCACCTTATCCAGGTGGTGCATAACGGGGTGGACCTTGAGCGTTTCAAGCCGGGAGCGCCCCCGGCCGATCTGCTGGAAAAATATAATCTGCACGGAAGACGCGTGCTGCTGACCCTCAGCCGGGTTATCGAGCGCAAGGGGCATGATATTGTTATCCGGGCCCTTCCGTCGCTCATAGGGGAGCATCCAAAGCTGTTGTACCTTATTGCCGGCGCCTATCATCAGGACTTTTACGACCGCCTGCGTGAACTTATCGCCCAACTGGGACTTGAAAACCATGTGCGCTTTACCGGCAGGCTGGAAGATGAACGGCTGGCCGACATCTACAATCTAAGCGAGCTCTATATCATGGTCAGCAAGGGCAACGGCACGTCGGGCAACTCGGAAGGATTCGGCATCACCTACCTGGAGGCCAACGCCTGTGAAAAGGCGGTGATCGGCTCCGATGTGGACGGCATTCCCGACGCCGTGGAAGACGGAGTGAACGGTTTGCTGGTGCCGCCCAACGATATTGAGGCCACCGCCGGGGCCGTCGGCCGGCTGTTGCGGGAAGACGCTTTACGCGATAAGTTAGGCAGGGACGGCCGCAAGCGCATAGAACAGCGTTTCACCTGGGATAAAATCACCGGCCGCATTCTGGACTTATTGGAAAATACTAATGAATAAAAGCTATCTCTCCTTTTTCCGGTTTTTAAAGCCGCACACGCTTTTGCTGATACTGATCATCGTCATTTCGCTGATCTACACCCTTTTGCGGGTACTCAGCTTTATGGTTATCCCGGAAATTCTGGTCGCCCTGGAACCAAGCTACAATCCGGGCAAGATGAATATACAAAATGAAACCCTGGCCGATTTCGTGGGCGCCTTTAAGGCCTGGATGTTTAGCATAACGGCGGACTATCCCCATCTGGAGCGCATCACCTACATGGCGCTTATCGTGGGCGTTCTTTTTGTGCTGAAAAACGTGACCGATTATATCCGCCGCATCATTACCGCCTGGTTTGAACTGGCCGTGGTTACCGATATGCGCCGGGAAGTCTATGAACATCTGATCCGCATGCCGCTGAATCGTTTAAGCAGTAAAAAATCAGGTCACTATATTTCCATTCTGACCAATGATATCATGCAGATATTGGTATCTATCAAGCGCATCTTCGAAAATCTGATAACGGAGCCGGCCTTTATTATCGGCGTCATCTACTCCATCATCATGATCTCCTGGAAGCTCTCGCTGCTGATCTTTGTCACCGTGCCGGTATTCGGCTTTATGATGATGAAAATCGCCCAGAGCCTGGGCCGGAAGTCGGAAAGGGTCATGCGCCAGAATGACGATTACCTGGCGGTGATCAATGAAACCATCATGGGCTTTAAAACCTTTAAGGCCTTTCTGGCGGAAAAATTTCAGATTTCACGTTATATGAAGGAGCTGCTACGGCTGAAACGGTTGCAGTTCAAGCAAAGCGTCCTGAAGTCGGTAAATATGCCCCTGGCCGAGATGATCGGCAGCCTGCTGGTGGTGGGCATCATCATACTCGGCGCTTACTTCCAGCAACAGGAAGGGATACGCGGCGCCGATCTGATCACCATCCTGATGAGCCTGATTCTGCTGATGGAACCGATCAAAAAAATCGGCAACGTCATCAATGAGTTCAAGGTGGCCATGGTATCGGTAGAGCGGGTCTCTCAAATTCTGGATACGCCCATCGACGAGGCGGATTACGGCCATGTTAAGAAAAAGAGCTTTGACCGGGAAATACGTTTCGACATAAACACCTTCCGCCACGGTGACGATGACGACGGTTTTATGCTCAGGGATATCCACTTTAGCCTGGCCAGGGGAGAACAGGTGGCGCTGGTGGGTCCTTCCGGTTCCGGTAAAACCACCCTGGCCGAGCTGCTGGCCCGCTTCTACCGTGTCCGGGACGGAGCCATCACCATGGATGGGATCAATATCAACGATATTGACAACAGCGATTACCGCCGCCTGATTTCCGTGGTCAATCAGGATAGCTTTTTATTGAACGATACCATTGAGAAGAACATCACCCTGAGTGCCGACGAGGTAGACGCGGCCCGCTTAAGCGAAGCGGGACGGCTGGCCCACATACACGCCTTTATCGGCCAACAAAAAACGGGCTACGACACGATTATTTCCGAGCATGGCGCCAACCTTTCCGGCGGACAGAAACAGCGCATCTCCATTGCCCGCACCATCTTTGCCGATACGCCCATCGTCATTCTCGACGAGGCCACTTCCGCCCTGGATTCCGAGTCGGAACAATATATCCAAAAAGCGATCGACTCCCTGCGGGCCAACAAAACCCTGTTGATCATCGCCCACAGGCTTTCCACCATTATTCATTCGGATAAGATTGTGGTGATGAATGAGGGACGCATTGTGGAGATGGGCAGCCACAAGGAGCTGCTGGAGCGTAACGGTTATTATAAGCGTCTGTTCGAAATCCAGTTTAACACCGGAGATTAGCACCGGAGAGGGCTTTCTTCAATAATGTCCAGCAGTTTTTGGGCCAGCGCCGTCCAGGTATATTCGCGCAGAATTCTTTCCCTTCCCCCCCGCCCCAGCCGGGCCGCCAGGGCGGCGTCACCTAAAAGGGCGTCAAGTTTTTCCCGTATGCGGTTCACATCCGTTGGCGGCACCAGATAGCCGGTTTCCCCGTCCACGATAGCGTCGCCCACCCCGCCCGAAGCGCCGCCGATCACCGGTTTTTCGCAGGCGTTAGCCTCCAGGTAGGTGATGCCAAAACCCTCCGTATCGCCGGCAATTTCACGGCTGGGCATGATGTAAACATCGGCCATATTGTAAAACAACGGCAGCTCCACGCTCTCCACATATCCGGTAAAGATAACATGATTTTGCAGATTAAGATTTTCGATGAGCGTTTTCAATTCGCCGATAAAGGTTTCATCTCCCGGCCCGCAGATGATATAGCGCAGGGAAGGATACTTTTTTACCAGGGCCGGCAGGGCGCGGATCACGTAGTCATGTCCCTTGCGCCGGATCACCCGGGCCAAAGTCAGAATGATCCTGTTCCCACTGTTCAGGCCCAGGCGTTTTATAAGCGCGGAAGTATCCATCCCGGGCCGGAACCGCCGCACATCCACCCCGTTGGCCAGCACACGGCAATGCCCGGCGGGCAGGTCAAAACCTTTTTCCGTCGCCTTGCGGGTAAATTCGCTAACGGCGATAACCTTATGGCTGCCCCTCAGCGTGCTTCGCAGCCAGCGTCTTTTTATCAGGGGCATGGCCCGCGTCACCTCCAGGCCATGTACCACCGTAACCAGCTTAACCCCATGCCTGCGGCACAGGTTTTTCAAGCCGCGGGCCACGTTCCAGGTGGTGGCGATTACGATATCCGGCACCTCGTCGCGCAGGCGGTTTTTCAATGTTTGGCGGCAATAGTAGGTACGCCCCTGTTTCCAGTTTTGCCCCTCGATGAAAAAGACCTTAAAGGGCCTTCCCGACGTCTCCACGGGGAAATCCTCCCGCCGCCGCGTAAAAACGGTCACCCCATGACCAGTGGCGGCCATGCTTTGCGCCATACCCAACGCCCACTGGGCAATACCGCCGCTGTAAGGCGGAAAATCTTCCGAGAATATATAGATCGTTTTTATGTTGTCACTCCGGAGTATGATTGCTGTCGCTTTTCACGGAACGTCTGTCGCTCCATCCATTGTTACATTTAATTTTCCCTGAATATCCGCAACAGAGTGTTCTTCATCTTTTCCATGGAAAAAATTTCCCGTACTTTTTCGCGTCCCCTTTGCCGAAGCCCGGCGCTCAGCTCCCGGTCATCATAAATCCGCGCCAAAACCGCGCTCAGGGCATCGCTGTCCCTTTCAATCAGCCAGCCCTCTTCCCCGGAAGCGATTACCTGCTCCGCCCCGCCGGCGCGGGTGGTAACGGCCGCACAGCGCAGATACATGGCCTCCAACAAAGCGTTGGAAATACCCTCGTTATCGGAAAGCAGCACAAAAACATCGGCGGCGGCATAATAGGCATAGGGATTGGTTTGATAGCCGCAAAAAAAGAGATGCTTCTCCAAACCGTATTCCCGGCCCTGGTCGCGTAAGCGCTGCGCTTCCGGGCCGTCTCCCAGTATCCACAGACCGGCCTCTTTTTTCCGGCCGTCATCCATCCATTTTTTAAAACCTTCAAGCACCACATCAAACCCCTTACGCGGGATCAGCAATCCCGAGGCCGCCAACATGAAGGGAAAAGGCTTTTCCGCGGGTTTTTCCGCCGCCCGCTCCAGCGCACCGAAGTCCACTCCGTTATAGACGACATGCACCCTGCTCTCCCCGATAAAGGCGCCGCGTGTCAGTTCCTCCTTAATCCTGGCCGCGTTAACAATAATACCGGCGCAGTGCCTTTTAAAAATAAAACGGTTGATAAGGGTGTCCGGCAGGGGACGTACAATGCCCAGACGTACAAAGTGCCGAGCACCGGTCAACAGGGAAAGCAGGGCGCCGGTCACGTAATCCTTACGCTTGGTAGAAACGATGATATCTACTTTTTCCCTTTGTACAAAATGGTACAGCCGCCCGAGAGTCACCACATCCGCCTCGCTGACAAAGGGCAGACGCAGACTGCCGATATGGGACGGGAGGCGCCGGCCGATTTCGTCGGCGCGCCAGGCCACGGTCGCCCGTTCCTGTTCGCCCAGGGCCCCCGCCGCCATCAGTGTCCATTTTTCATTGCCCCCCCAGCGACGGGCGGAGTTCAAAAAGAGGATATGCATCAACCGGCTTCCCTTCCGCTTATGGCGCTTTCCAAACGCTGCCAGGCCCGGTAGGCCTCATCCACCCCGATATCCCGCACATAGGGCGTGGAGGAGATAAGCTGCTCGGCCAAAACGGCATAGGGCCCGAAGCGGCGCAGATGCTCCACATCGGCCCGGTAAAGCCCCACCACGGGGATGTTGTAGCAGGAGGCCACATGGATCAAAGAGGTGTCCGGGGTGATGATCATGCGCGCGTTTTTAATCAGTTCCCCCGCTTCATAAATATTTTGCGTCGGCTCCGTCCGCACCACGTTCGGGAGCGCATCTTCCAATAGACGCTTATCTCCGTAACGCCCGGGCATGGCCAGCACCATAACGGGACGGTTGATTTTTTTAAGAAGGGCCATCCACTTTTCCGGGGGCCATTCCCGCTCCGCTTCCCCGGCACTCAGGTTAACCAGCAGTCCGTTCCTTTCGCGCAGCGCGCTTCCCGCTTCCCGGATCGCTTCCCGGACAGGTTGCGGAGGAAGATAGGGCCGGTAATCCTCCACCCGGCAACCGGGGAAAAGATAGGAAAGGATGGCACAGTTTTTTTCCACGATGGGGGTATGAAAGGGCCAGTCCAGCATCACGTTAAAAAAACCGCCATGCATGGGATGTTGAATGCCCACCCGGTAACGGGCCTGGATCAGCCGGGTATGCAAAAGGAAATTGAAGGAAGGGTGATCCTTGGTATTGAACAGCACATCAAAGGATTGGGGCCGGATAGCCCTGAAATAAGCGGGATAGTCCGTTTTTACCGAATAGACTCTGTCCACATGGGGATCGCTCTCAAAAAAAGCGGCATTCAGCCCCAGGCAGATTACATGGATTTCCACGCGCGGGGCCAGCTTCTTCAGTTCGCGAAACAAGGGCGTCAGCAAAATGGCGTCGCCCAGTTTTTCCTGGGCCAGGATGGCTATTTTATTGAGCGGACCCTCAAATTTTTTTATTTCGGGCAAGGGACGCATAACGGCCAACATGCTTTTCAAAAGCACATCCCGCCGTCGTGCCCTCTGCTTACGCCGTTTTTCCCTGTGCTCTTTTTTCATCTATTTTTTCCCGGAAGAATTCTTCCAGTTTTTTAACCATGCCGGGAATAGTAAAGTGGGCGCGCACATGTTCCAGCCCTGCCCGGCCCATTTTTTTCAGGGTTTGCGGATCATCAAGAATCTTAAGGATTGCTTCGGCCAGGGCGGCGCTGTCCTTCGGCGGGACGATCAAGCCGCTCTCCCCGTCCAGCATTAACTCACGCACACCGTTCACATCGGTGGCCACCACCGCCTTGCCCACGGCCATGGCTTCCATCACCACATTGGGCATGCCCTCATACAGGGAACTGAGGACGAAAAGATCGGCGCCTTTGGTCAGACTTTCCGTATCCTCGCGGAAGCCCAGCAGATGAACCACCTCCTGAAGATTATTCACGGCGATGCGCTGTTTCAGGGCGGCCTCTTCCCGACCCTTTCCGGCTATCAGCACCACAAAGTCTTCCCGCTTTTGGCGCATCAGGGCCGCCGCGTCAATCAGATATTCAAAACCCTTTTGCCCGCTAAGGCGTCCGGCGGCCAGCAGCACCTTCTTCCCCGGATAGTCCCCGCTAAAGTCATGGGCCGTTACCGCGCTTTTATCCTCAATACCGTTATATATGACACGGATATGGTTTTCCGGAAACCAGCCGAAGGATTCATAGGTTTCCTTGATGCTTTTGGTATTGGTGACCATTCCGTCCGTGAGGTTGGTCAGGGTTATTTTATGTTTCCATTCGTTACCGATAAGCTGCACGCCGTGGCGGGCGATAACCACGGTATCTCCGGCCAGCCGCGCCCCCAAACCGGCCACGCGCACATCTTTGTTCAGGTTGCAGACCATGACGTCGATCTGCCTGCTCTTTAAAAAGCGGGCCACCTGCCGGGTTTTAAGGGGACTAAAATCCGTATAGATACCGATCACCTCCGTGGGCACGCCGCGCTGTTCGGCCCGTTTGAGGATTTCGGCGTTTTTTTTACTGGCGATCCACACCTTATGACCGTTATCCATCAGCCCGCGGGCCGCCTTGGTCATCCATTTTTCCCCGCCGCCGAACTTATCGGCGGAGATGGAATTGATAAACAATATATTCATCCGAT
This sequence comes from Calditrichia bacterium, assembly GCA_026991535.1. Classification (GTDB taxonomy): domain Bacteria; phylum Calditrichota; class Calditrichia; order Calditrichales; family J004; genus J004. The sequence goes on from JALXBH010000084.1 coordinate 7,965, forward strand.
ATTCACTTTATTTAAAGCCGTGTAATTTAGCGCCGCGGAGCAGTCAGAACAAAAAAGAATTCACACGGCGGCTATACGCCCCCCGGTCATTTGTCATTTGCCTGCCCCGCTATCCATAGGGGATTAAGCCGGGCCGGGAGCAAATGGTTAATACAAAATAAAAAAATACAAAATAGAGTTGGTCGGGGGATGGCATTGCCACGCCCGCCATGACGGGCCCGGTCGGATCATAACTCATTTGTCATTTCTCATTTGTCATTTGTCATATTTCATTTCTCATTTGTCATTTGTCATATTTCATTTCTCATTTGTCATTTCTCATTCATCCTCTCCCCCCTTCTCCCAATACCCGCCGTCATCCTCAAAAACCCTGCTTTTTCCCCATCCGGTATAGAGCCGGAAAAGACGTCCCATACTGTGACGGTATTTTTTGAACACCCCCTGTCGCAAGCGGCGGTGATCGGTTTCATATACTTTCAGGCTCCCCTTGTAACGCACGCGCCAGCCCGCCTTCTGTATCTGCCAGAAGATATAGGTATCCTCGTTGACGGTAAGGCGCGGATCAAAGCCTCCGGCATCTTCCAGGGCCTGTTTACGGATGAGCATATTGGAACCGCTGCCCAGGGGGATGCGCAGCAAAGCCCCCACCCCCATGGAAAAGCTGTACAGGCGGTAGTACCAGCGATACTTATCCCGGCTCAGCTTGGCGCCCATCACCGCGCCGGTTGCGGAATCCGGCAGCCAGTTTTGGAGCCTTTCAAAATAGTCTTCGGCAAAACGGATATCGGCGTCGGTATAGAGCAGCCAGCGGCTGTGTGCCTGTTCCGCCCCCAGTTGCCGGGCCTGCGGTATATTGCATTTTTCGGAAATAATTTCGGTATTGTGGGGACGGGTAATGCGGATCAGCGTGGCGGTACGATCTTCGCCGGAATCGATAACAATGAGCGGAATTTGCCGGGGAATGCTTTGCAAAAAGGTAACGATATTGCGTTCTTCGTTTTTCACCGGCACGATGATGGTAACGTTTTTTAAATCCATAGGGGAAGATAGGGTAAGAGACGGAAAAGATACAAGGAATTATACCTGTGCCTCCATGAAAGGTTAGGTAAATCTATAGGGCCGGACGCTAAAAAACATAGGTTTGCCCGGACATACTTGTTTTTCTAACTTTAAGTCATGTACAAACTTGAATATTTTTTCCTGAGACTGGTCTACTTCTTTTTCTCCCACCTGCCCTTTTTCACGGCAAAATACTTTGCCGACGGACTGGCCTTTGTGGCCGGTTCCCTGATTGGCTATCGTAAAAAAGTTGTTGTTGAAAACCTTACGCGCATTTACGGCGAGAACTGGCCCCGGCCGCAAAAACAGTTCATTAAGGAAACTTACCGTCACTTTATATATCTGTGGATGGAGCTGATGCAGACGCCCAAACTGACGCCGGAGACATTTAAAAAGCGCATCCGCGTTGACAATATCGATGTGCTGCGCGAAGCACTGGATGAAGGCCGGGGCGTACTGCTGCTCACCGGCCATCTGGGCAATTTTGAATGGATCAACAGCGGCGTCAGCCTGATGGGCTTCCCCTTTGCCGGGATTACCAAAAAGCAGTCCAATCCCTATATCAACACATTCGTAACGGCTCTCAGGGAAAAATGGGGCAGCACCATCATTCACACCAGGGAGGGTATGCGCGAGGGTTTGCGTTTTTTAAAAAAAGGCGGTATTCTGGGGCTGGCGGCGGATCAATACGCCGGCAGCAGGGGCGTTACGGTTAAAATGTTCGGGCTGGATACCCCCACCTTTGCCGGACCGGCGGTGTTTCACCTGCGCACGGGAGCACCGTTGGTGTTTATCGCCGCCGAACGCACGGCTTACGGACGCTTCACCTTCCATTTTGAGAAGATGGCCTGTCCCCGCTTTCAGGAAACCAGCGACGAGGCCATAGCCGCGATCATGCAATGTTACAATAATTATCTGGAAAAATGGATACGCCGCTATCCAGAACAATACTTCTGGACGCACCGGCGATGGAAAAACCTTATGTCCCCGGAAAGCGAACCGAACAAATGAAATACTATAAAATCGATCCCCGCAATCCCGATGATAAAGTCATCCGGGAAGCAGCTGCTGTTCTGGAAAAAGGCGGACTGATCGTTTATCCCACGGATACGCTTTACGGTCTGGGGGCGGACGCTTATAACCGGCGGGCCGTCAACAAGCTCTTTTCGGTAAAAAAGCGGGATATGCGCAAGCCGGTATCCATCATGATGCCCGACATCCAGCTTATCCGGGAGACCTTCGGCATCTACCCGGAATCCATCGCAGGCGAGTTGGAAGCGGTCTTCCCCGGCGCGGTAACGGCGGTTATCGAAAACCGCCTGCAAAAAAAGATACCCATACTGGAACGGCATGACCGCCCCGGCAGCTACAATGAAAAAGTGGGCGTACGCATCCCGGATCACCTGTTCTGCAACCGGTTGTCGGCTTTTTTCAGCGCGCCCATCACCAGCACCAGCGCCAATATATCCGGCGAAAAGAACCCCTATGACGTCAAGGATGTGATCGGCCAACTGGGCAGCACGGTGGACATGATCATCGATGCCGGACCCATAGCCCCTTCGCGGGGCTCTTCCATTATCGACTTTACCAACACGCCCTATCTTTTGCTGCGCGAGGGCGACCTGAATCTGGAACAATTACAAAAAAAACTAAACGGTGAAATCACCGCCGTCAACAAACCCTTTGTCATCACCTTTGTCTGCTCCGGTAATATCTGCCGCTCGCCCCTGGCTATGGGCATTTTGCGCAAGATGCTGGCCAAAACCAAATACCGTGACCTGGTACGGGTGGAATCCGCCGGCACCCTGCCCATCCGCCCGCAACAGGCCCATGACCTGACCATAGAAGTGGGTGACATAAACGACATCAACCTGCGCGGTCACCTCTCGCGGCACATCAACCGGGAAATCGTGGAAAACTCCAACCTGGTCTTTTGCATGGCCCGGGATCATCTGGATTATCTGCAAAAAAAATATCCGGCCCACCGGGAGAAGTTTGTTTTGCTCAAGCAATGGAAGTGCCGCAAAAAGCTGACCATCCCTTCCATTGCCGATCCCATCGGTCACAATCTGGATTTTTACAGGGAGACCTATAAAACGATCCATGGCGAGCTAAAACGGGTATTGCCGCATATCCTGTCGCTTGTGCGCAAGTACGCCGAGGAACGGGGTATCCGCGTATGACCGGCGGCACAAGGACCGGTCGCTGACATGATAAGGCGGCTTCCCATCATAGGCGTAATGGGCTCGGGAAAGGATTGCCGTGAAGAGCTGGCCCGGCCTTTAGGGCGCTGGCTTGCCCAAAAAGGTTTTCATCTGCTTACCGGGGGTGGCGGTGGGGTGATGGAAGCGGTGGCCCGGGCATTCACGGAAGTGGAACCGCGGGAAGGGTTGTCCATCGGCATTATTCCGGGGCAAGGCGGGAAGGAGAAAGGACATCCCCCGGCAGGCTATCCCAATCCCTATATAGAGCTGCCCGTTTACACCCACCTGCCCGACTCCGGCCGGAAAGGCACACATCCTCTGTCCCGTAATCACATAAACATATTGAGTAGTGATCTGCTTGTTTTTCTTCCGGGGGGCGCCGGAACCCACAGTGAGCTTGAACTGGCCCGCCGCTATGGCAAACCTCATATCTGTTTTGGCACAACGTCCATAAAAGCGGCACATCATGCTTTAAGCCATGAGGAGCTTTTTCGTCTCATCCCGGAACTGCTCCCGGCCGGATAATTTCTGATCTGCCGGAAATATGCCTGCCGATTTTAAGATGAATCGGGGTTTATATTTTGCTATATTCCCTGCTTCTAAAAAATTAATACATCAACCAAAGTACGGGAAAAACCTATGTCACTCACCTTGCTAAAAAACAGTATGGCGGTTCTGCTGCTGGGACTGCTGTTCTCCTGCGCCCAACAGACACTCAGCACTTCCGAAATGCTAAAGATCGCCGGCAGGGAAAAACTACCCACGCAGAAGGATTATCCGCAGGCGGGCGGCGTTTTTCTTTATCAGAAGATGGATACGCGGCTCGTTTTTGATAAGCAATGGCGCGCCGGCGGTGAGGAACGCTACCACCAGGCTCTGCTCTATTTTGACGACCGGGCTGACGCTTTTTTAAACCCGACCTTTACGCTCGGCTTTAAGGAAAGGCTGGTCGATTTCAGCGCGCGTATCATCAAACCCAATGGCGAGACCGTCGCCCTGACGGAAAAAAACATCCGCTCCCTGGACGACCCCGAAAGACCGGAAACATATAACGGTACGCGCAGATACGGCTTTACCTTTGTGGATGTAACACCCGGCTCCATTCTGGAATACCGTTATAAGATAAAACGTTTCCGGCGCCCTTTTTTCAATCAGGTCTGGAGCATCCAGGAAACCCTGCCCAAGCTTTACAGCAGCTACTCCATTGAGTTTCCCGCCAAATTCATTTCAAAAAAGCGGGGTTGGACCTTTACCCCGGTCAACATCCGCCTGGGCGATGCGGTTATAAAACGCCATACCCGTAAGAACGACCGTATGGAATTCAAAACTCTCTCCTACAACTGGGAGTTGCGCGATATTCCGGCCCTGCGCCTGGAACCGGCCATGCCGCCTTATGACGAAGCGGCGCAATATTTGCGCATCGACTATAAGCTGAGCGACTGGAATAAACTCAGCGGGCGTTATTGGGAAATGCTCAAGCCCTTTTTTCCGCCCGCCGGAAACGCATCGTTAAAAAAACTGGCCATGGAAGCGGCCGGAGACGCGGAAACAAGCCTGCAAAAAATAGAAAATATTTTATCCTTTCTGAGGAACAGGTATCGCTACATCGGGGAAGAGATGGACGGCTACCTGCTGCCCCCGCGCGATGTGGCGGAACTCCTTAAACAGTCTTCGGTAAACAGCAGGGATATGACCGTTTTGACCGTTAACCTGTTACGCGCCCTGGGCCTGGAGGCCCGGCCCGCCCTGGTAAAAACCGCGGACCGGGGGCGCCGGACGGAAACGGTGCAGGCTTTCGACTTTAACCGGATGATTACCCAGACGCGGGATGATAAGGGACGCGCCATCTGGCTGGACCCCGCCTGCGCAGTCTGCCCGCCGGGCGAGGTCTCCCCGGCGCTGGAAGGTACCCGCCCACTGGTATTTTTGGATAACGGCAAAAGCAGCCTGGAAAAGATCCCCCCGTCCCGCGCCCGTCAAAACCGTATAACGCGGGAAGCCTCCCTCAATGCGGACGGCGACGGTAACGTGGCGGGAACGGTTACACTGCTGTTCCGGGGGAACTGTAACCTGCGCCTGCGGAACATTCTTGCCGAAGCGGGCGCCGGAGAGCGCGAAAAAGTTATCCGCAGCCTGCTGCGCGATGATCTGCCCGGGGCGCGTCTGGAGGAGATAAACAGCGGTGAACCACACCGGGCAGCCGACAGCCTGCGCATTTCCTTTAAGCTGACATTTAAGGCCAACACCGAAAGCGACGGGCAGTTTATACTCCCTGCTTCGCTGTTCAAAAACAGGCCGCAACTGAAAACCTTTGCCGCCGGGGATCGCCGGCATCCCCTGTTCTTCCCCTCTCCCTTTAGCGTAAAGGATATACTGAAGGTGGGTTACGATCGCCGGCAATTTGAAATAGGCGACCGCCCGCGGGGACTCAGCGGACGTCAACCCTTCGGCCGGGTACGCTCACGGCTTGACTTTGGCGATGAGGGCGCCGTGTCCTATTCCATCGATTACGACATTTCAAAAAGGCGGATAGACGCCTCCGACTATGAGGACTTCCGCGGCCTGCTCAAAAATCTGGACAGCATTCAAAACATGCGCCTTGTTTTAAAGAAGAAATAAGCGCCCTTTTACGCCACTTACCCATGCGGGGGAAACTTCGCATGGGTCTTTTTCATTCTTCATCTTTGCTTCATATTGACTTTTTATAATTCCCACGAAAATTAAAACAGGAAGAAATAAAAAGGAGGAATGAAAAATGATCCATTCAAAAATCAGACAAAACAAATGGATGCTCATCGTCATGGGCGTGGTCATTGGTCTTGGACTGGGCGTAACCCTGCAAACCACGCAAGAGTCCCAGGCCAATGATGTTATAGCCACCCAGGCGACGTTGCAACCGGTTACCGGCCAGGATATTGACGTGGCCGAGCAGTTGAGCAGCGCCTTTTCCCGCGTGGCCGAGCAGGTCAACCCTTCGGTGGTGACCATCTTCACCGAGACCACCGTTAAAGGCGTTCAGGTTAACCCCTTCCCTGAGTTTTTCGGCAATGATGAATTCTTTAAGCGCTTTTTTAACGCGCCCCGCCCCCGACAACGCGACTTCAAGCAACAGGGGCTGGGTTCCGGCGTTATCGTCAGCAGCGACGGCATCATCCTTACCAACAACCATGTGGTGGAAGGCGCCGACAAAATAAAAGTGCGCCTGCTGGACGGCAACGAATATAAAGCCGAGGTAAAGGGTCGCGACAAACAGACCGACCTGGCCGTAATAAAAATCGACGCCGAAGATTTAAAGGCCATCAAGATCGGCAACTCGGACAAGGCCCGCGTGGGCCAATGGGTACTGGCCATCGGTTCGCCGCTTAGTCCCGGTCTGGATCACACGGTAACCGCCGGGATCATCAGCGCCAAGGGACGTTCCGGCGTGGGACTGAACCAGTATGAGGATTTTATACAAACCGACGCGGCCATCAACCCCGGAAACTCCGGGGGCGCCATGGTCAACCTCAAGGGCGAGCTGATCGGCATCAACGCCGCCATCGCCTCCAAAACCGGCGGTTTCATGGGCATCGGTTTTGCCATCCCCGTTAACCTGGCCAACAAAGTGATGCAGGATCTGCTGACCACGGGCAAGGTAACCCGCGGCTGGCTGGGTGTTTACATCCAAAACATCACCCCCGATCTGGCCAAGGCCATGGATATTGAAGGCGCGCGCGGCGCCATCGTCAGCAGCGTTCAGGAAGACAGCCCCGCCGAAAAGGCCGGCCTTAAGGAAGGCGACGTCATCCTTAAGTTTAACGGTAAAACCGTGGATAACACCGTTACCCTCAGCACCTGGGTTGCCGGTTCCTCGCCCGGAGACAAAATCACCCTGACCATTCTGCGTGACGGCGACCGGAAAGAGATCACGGTAAAGCTGGGCGAGCTGGACAGCAGCGTCAGCCGCGCCGCCGGCGGAACCTCCAAATATGAACAGATGGGCCTGACCGCCCGCGATATTACGCCCGAACTGGCCCGCAAGTACCGTCTGGAAGATGCGGACGAGGGTGTGGTCATCACCGCCGTTGATCCGCGGGGTGTGGCCGCCGAGGCTGGTTTGCGCGAGGGCGACATGATTCTGAAATTCAACCGCAAAACGGTAAAAACAACCGACGATCTGGATAAGCTGGTCAAAGATGTGAAAGAAGGCGACCATGTGCTGCTCTTTATCCGCCGGCAGGATGCCAACATCTTTGTAGCCTTTACCATGCCTGAAAAGTAAACGGGAAAACAACCCATCCCTCCGGGTTGAAGCGTCGCCGCAATTTTACGGCGGCGCTTTTTTTCATTAACGTCCTGTTTGCACGGAACGGATAAAAAGGGGATATTGGGATATGCGTATATTAATCGTGGAAGATGAAGAAAGCCTGGCCCGGAATATCCAGCGGCTGCTGCAGGATGAAAAGTATCACGCCGAATGCGCGCTGGATGGAAACAGCGGCCTGGAACTGGCCCTTACCGAGGAATACGATCTGATCATCCTGGATGTTATGCTCCCCGGCAAGGATGGTTTTGAGATTATCCGCCAACTGCGGCGGGAGGGGCTGGATGTTCCCGTGATCATGCTGACCGCGCGCAATCAGGTCGAGGACAAGGTACGCGGCCTGGATGAAGGCGCCGACGACTACCTGACCAAGCCCTTTGCCGTGCCGGAACTGTTGGCCCGGGTGCGTTCCCTGCTGCGCCGCAAAAGCGAGGTGAGCGCCTCACTGATGGAACTGGGCGATCTGGCCATCGACACGGCGGCCAAACTGGCCCGCTACCGGGAACAGACGATTGTTCTTACTCCCAAGGAATACTCCATTCTGGAATTTCTGTTTTATAACAAAAATCGCGTCGTATCGCGCCTGTCCATCGCCGAGCATGTGTGGGGCGACCAGATGGATCTGTTCACCATGACCAACTTTGTGGATGTACATATTAAAAACCTGCGCAAAAAACTGGGCCCGGGAGCGCGATACATTCAAACCGTGCGCGGACTGGGGTACATGCTGAAGGAAGCGGAATGAAAATATCGGCCAAGATATCCCTGTGGTATGTCAGCCTGACTCTGCTTATCATGATGTTGTTCAGCACGGCCCTTTACATGGGTATGCGCGTTGTGCTCTATCAGGCGCTGGATGACGATCTGGCCATCTTCGCCAATACCATTCAGGAGAGCTACAATCCCTTTATCGGAGAATTTGAGGAGCTGCTCTTCCATCTGGAATCGGCCAACCGCTATAAGGAATTGTGGCTGGTGGTCTACGACGCCCGCGGCCGGGCCATCTACGCCAGCCCGATGACGCAGTACATCCCCCTGAAAATCCCCGTGCCGGAAGAGGCGCCCCAGGAGGGATACACCATTACCGTAAATATGAAAAAGGGGCTGCCCTGGCTGCAAGCCAACGAAAAAGGCCAGGTGACCTTTCGCGCCATTACCCGGCGCATGGCCTATAACAAGCGCCCCATCGGCTTTATTCAGGCCGCCCTGCCCATCCAGAATATCCAAAACGAGCTGGACAGCCTTTTAAAACTGATTCTGATCTCCAATGTGCTGGCCGTTTTGCTGGTGGGCGGCAGCGGCTACTTTTTAACCCGCCGGGTGTTAAGCCCGGTAAGGACGATTGCCCGGAAGGCACGGCAGATCAGCGAAACCAGTATGGATGAACGGCTGCCGGTGGTCAATAAGGATGATGAGATCGGCCAGCTGAGCCAGACGCTGAACAACCTGCTGGAACGGCTGCAGAAAGCCTTTCGCGCCCAGCAGGAGTTTATATCGGACATCACCCATGAGTTGAAGACGCCGCTCTCCATGATGCGCACCCACTGGGAGGCGGAAATCAACAACCCGCAATTATCCGATGAGACCAAGGAACGCATCCTGACCGATGTGGAGGCCATCAGCCGCCTGAACCGCCTGCTGAACGACCTTTCCCTGCTCAGCAAAACCGAGGAACGCCAAAACTGGCAATTGGAGCCCCTTGACGCACGGGAAATTGTGGAAAGCGTTATCGCCGAACTTAAACCCGTTTTTGAACTGCGCGGGCAAAAGCTGCATACCCGTTTTGAAGCAACGGCAACCGTTAACGGCGACCGCGACAAGCTGTATCAGGTCTTTTTCAATCTCCTGGAGAACGCCTCCTCCCACAGCGGGACGGGCAGCTCCATTTATATAACGACCCGCCGCCACGGAGAATGGTGGACGGCCACGGTGGAGGATGACGGACCGGGCATCCCGGAGGAAGACCAGCCCCACATTTTCAAGCGCTTTTACCGCGTGCAAAAGGATCGTTCCCGTAAAAGCGGCGGTAGCGGTCTGGGACTGGCCATCGTTAAAGGCATTGTTAACGCCCACAACGGCAGGATAAGCGTGGATAACGGTGATCACGGCGGCGCGCGCTTCCGGGTGGAGCTGCCGGTGCACGCGGCAAAATAACCACGGTCGGCGGACAGGGCGGGAACATAAAAACACAATCCCCGGCCCGGCCCCCGAAACAGTAACCCTCTTAATGGAAAAGGAGCGGATCATGGCCTCTATAAGATTTCTCGGCGCTGTCGGCACGGTTACCGGCTCGCGGCATTTACTGGAACTGGAAGGAAAAAACTACCTTATCGACTGCGGTCTTTTTCAGGGACTGAAAGCCAATCGTTTAAAAAATTGGGAGCCCTTCCCGATTGATCCCGCCCGCATCGATCAGGTGCTGATCACCCATGCCCATATCGACCATACCGGTTATCTGCCGCGGCTGGTAAAGAATGGCTTCGCCGGTGAAATCCACGCCACCCACCCTACGGTGGATCTGATAAAAATACTTTTGCCGGACAGCGCCCACCTGCAGGAAGAGGACGCCCGCTGGGCCAACAAGAAAAAATTTTCCCGGCACAGTCCCGCGCTGCCTCTTTACACCGGAGCGGATTCCGAAAAGGTTTTCCCCCTGCTGCGCGGTCATCATTATGGCGAGGATATTTTTCTGGAAAAGGATATCCGCCTGAAGTATAAAAATGCCGGTCATATTCTGGGCTCCTCCTTTCTGGACATCAAAAGGCTGGACGGTCCCCAAAGCCGTAAAATTGTGTTCAGCGGCGATTTCGGCCATCCGGGACGGCCCATTCTGCGCGACCCGGCGCAAATCTACAATGTCGATTACCTCATCCTGGAATCGACCTACGGCAACCGCCTGCACCCCAAAAGCGAACCGGAACAATACATTACGCGCATCATCAACGAAAGCGCGCAGCGCGGCGGCGTGCTGGTGGTACCCGCCTTTAGCGTGGGCCGCACACAGACACTGCTTTATACCATCCGCAAACTGGAAGAGGAAAAAAAGATTCCCGAGCTGGATATTTTTATCGACTCGCCCATGGCCATCAAGGCGCTGGAGGTCTATAAAAAGCACGTGAACGAACTGAATCTGGAAGCGCGCAAGATGTTTTTGCAGGGCACGGAGATTTTCAAACCCAAATATTTAAAAATCTGTACCACGGTGGAAGAATCGAAAGCCATCAACGAGGTCAAAAAGAACGCCATCATCATCTCCGCCAGCGGCATGATGACCGGGGGGCGCATTCTGCACCACATGGCCGAACGGCTGCCGGATAAAAAAAATACCGTGCTGTTCATCGGCTATCAGGCCGAGGGCACCCGCGGGCGGGCCATCCTTGAAGGCCGGAAGAATGTTAAGATTCACGGCCAAAAGGTGCCGGTCAAGGCTCATATCGAGGAGATATCCGGTTTTTCCGGCCACGGGGATTACCTGGAAATGCTGGCCTGGCTGAGCGCTTTTAACAAGCCGCCTAAAAAGACCTTTCTGGTTCATGGCGAAACCGAATCGGTGCGGGCCATGGCCGGACATATCCGTGAGCTACTGGGCTGGGACGTGGTCATCCCCGAGGAGGGTAAGGTTTACCCGCTGGATTTTTGACACAACCGGCCCGGGAAAACCGGCCATGACCCTCACATTATAAAGAACCCTGTAATGAAACCGTCCCGGGGCGGACGGGTTTCCCGTCCGCCGTCCGGGATTATAGATAGTTCGTTCTTCTTCCCGGTATTGGGCCGACAATTATTTTTTTGGACATAATTCATTCCGTTTTGTATACTGTATCAAGCTCCTGTTGAAGTCCGTGTGATGACATCAATAAAACCGGGGAATGGTACAGCCGAATGCCACAATAATGCGGAGTCCTGATTCCAGGATGTTATGCGGACTACCAAAGGATATCAACTCCTTTTTATTTCAGTAAAAACAAGAAGATACGTTTACAATAAAAGAAACCCTCAATGTGATATTATGCGGAGTTTTTCCGCTCACATATAAGTTAAATGCTTTACATCTTGGAAAAGGTTATTTCATCAAATGAAGAATATCTTATTTTTTATAGTTTTGCTAATAGTTTGTAGCTCAAGCTTGGCTAATGTTGGTGGGCGGTTTTATAAATATGGTATTGCTGGCATAATTCCGGATGACAGCACAACGATTCTTAACGCTAATACTTCAATTTCTTACCAGGACAGCATTTGTACTTTTAAAACAATCTATAAAGTATCATCAGCAAAGTCGGTTTTTAAAGGAAAATTTTTTGGATTAAATTTTTCCAATATCAAGATTAATAATAAACCCTATTATTATGATAGTTCGCAAGTTGTTATTATGCAGGGTGATTCATCCATTTTTAACAGAAATTGGGTTTTGGAAAATATACCAGGTCAATACAAATATAAGTCTATTAAAGTTGAGATTAAAACGAATCCAGATTCCACTTTTATAATTAGTGGGAATCTACATATTAAACCCGCCTCAAATTGGGGGTTAGCTGGCTTACAAGATATGGCATCAATCAGACATCCGTTTTTTGGAAAAATAAATTTAACAGCAAATGAATATTCTGTAGTCTATTTATTTGCGCCAATTCATTCTTTTGCAAATCTTCAATCTGTTTCATCAAAATTTGAAGGTAAAAATATTATCTTAAAAAATAGAAGGCTACATTTTAAAAATTCTTTTCAAAAACATACTTATAATAGTGTTGCCCAAAACGATTATATGTCATTTACAGATTCAATTCCGGAAGCAATAGAATACCGTTTTTCTAAAAATGACCGTTCTCTAAGTTTAAAACATAACTATTTCTCTTTCGGCGGACCAGTTGGATATATTGGGAAAAAGTCTGGCAAATTATTTTATGAATTCGGTTGGGAATTTGCAGTTAATCCTTTTAGATTGCTTTCGGTTTTACCTTCGGTTAACTATTCATTTTCAGCAGACCGTACCTATTGGAATTATGGGTTGCGATTTTTGTCTATGGGCTATAATGCGGGTATCCTTTATAATGAAAAAAATGGAATAGATTACTCTTTTGGAATATCACTCGGTATGTTAGGTGTAGAATTTCGCTCAAAAACGTTTCTTTTACAGTTGTCAATATAATACATTAAAGTAGTAAAAACGCATATAAAAAGCTAGTCAAGCTGAATTTGCACCCACCCGCCTCGGGCACGGGGCAACGGCGATGAATCGGCATCGGAAAGGTGCCTAATATTCATTACAAAAAGAAAAATCAATGGTTAGAGGAGGTGGCAAAATAACGGTAAAACATATTTTTATTTTTTTAATTTTCTGTTTCGTAAGTCACGCTCAAATAAACAGTTCAACAGGAAATCTGATTCACGTTAATGCCCATCAGAATAATATTGATTATTCTGATACATTAGGTTCCTGGCAAAATGGAATTAACGATATCTATTCCGGTTATTATGATATTGTTATGACCGACAGTTCAAAGTTTTTATTGAGAAATAACGACTATTCACCGGAACAATTAATCGGTTTTCATAAAATGGAACTTGAAAATATTCAAACGGGGGAAAGACAGGAATTCAGTTACTTTGATGCTTCGGACTATGTCGGTTTATTTGATTTACAACCCAATACATATAGAATACAAAAAGGGACGTGGCTTTTTGATGATGTATCCGGGAACGGTTTTTTAAGTAATGGAGACTCTTTATATAAAACGGATATAAGTACCGGAAATTATCTTTACCATATTTGCGGTGAAGTTGATTCCTCACAAATTATTCTGTAGTCCCCCCATTATTAAAAGTCTCTGAAGAAAAACAAATAACTTAGAAACTTTACCCCAAAGCCAAAATTCTTGCTGTGATTGGAGGCTAAATCGTCACTTGACATGCCCGGTATCAGGTACTATATTTTACACGAAAAATCAATGTTCTATTTCCTTTAGTTAAAATATAAAAGGACGCTTTAATTATGAAACATATATTAATATCGGTCACATTACTAAGCTTATTTCTACAAATGGGCTGTAATAATGTGTCTTCGTCATCAGGTGTTTTTTCGGTCAAGGGGAAAATATATAACACACAAGGACCTGTTCAAAATGCAAAAATATCTATTGACAATGCGATAAACTGGACAACATACAGCTCAGATAATGGAGATTTTGAGATAAAGAATGTATCCGAAGGAAAACATACAATAACGATTGTAAAAGAAAACGCGGATAGCAGTTTTTCTGAAAGATCAGAAACAGTTTCCGTATACTCTAATACAAACCTATCATTATTATTACCCAAACCGGTTAAATTACTTAATCCGCAAAACATAACCGTAAATTCCATAGGGCTTGTCTGGGAAACCACAGATGCTGAAGATTTTGTTGAATATAAAGTTTATCGAAGAGATACACCCGGACTCGATGAGACAACCGGAGAACTGATTTATGTATCTACCAACAAAACGGATACAACGTTTGAAGATACCGGACTGTATTCAGACAAAAAATACTATTATAGAGTATATGTGATGAATAATTACGGTAAATTAGGTGGAAGCAATATTGTAAACTCAGCAACTTTAAAAGGAAATCTAATAGTAAACGGTAATTTTGAATCTAACAGCAACGTATTGGATTACTGGAATATTTCAGGATCGGGAAGTACTGTATTGGATAGCATCGTCTTCTATCAAGATAATAAATCTATGCATATTAAAACGCCCTTTGTTTCATCAGGAAGCTCAACGACCTTACTCTCGGAAACTATTTATATTGAGCCTAATAAACTACATGTTTTTTCGGGCTGGTTTAAAATTGAAGGAAAAAAAACCGCTGATCTTAATCTGTGGGTTGCAATAAAGCAAGGAGAGCATGTAACGTCAAATGAAATAATCATTGATGATCCTAATAGTTGGCGGGGTGACGAATTTTCTATGGATTGGGCAAATCAGGAATTCTCTTTTTATGTCAATACAAATGAGCCTATAAGAATAATGATTGTTGCAGGTACGGAAAATGTCTGGATTGATGAAATGAGTCTCATTAAGCAATAGTTCTTTCGAACTATACAATATTCCCCAACAGCCAAATCGAATGGCTTATTCGGCACATAGTGTGATTTTGTAAAGCATTGTGATTGCCAGGTGTGTAATCATAAAATCAACAAATCACCTTCATCACAGTACAGACAATTTTACCCACGGACAAGCTGCCCGGCCCCACAGGCACAGGCCCCTATTCCCTTAAACGAAACAACGGGTGTACAGACTCAGGTGGTATACTCGGCGTTGATGCGCACATAGTCGTAGCTCAGATCCGAGCCCCAGCCGGTGGCCTTGCCCTCGCCCTGGTTTAAATCCAGGAGGATTTCGATGTTGGCGGCCTGCATCTTCTTCTTCAGCTTAGCCCGTTCATGCTCCACGGGTTGACTGTTTTTTAGTATCTGCAAGGGGCTGTCGCTGCCAAAATAGAGATCGATCCTGTCGGCGTCAAAATCGACCCCGGCCCGGCCCGCGGCGGCAATGATGCGGCCCCAGTTGGGGTCGCGCCCGAACATGGCCGTTTTAACCAGGCTGGAATCGGCGATGGTGCGCACGATCTTGCGCGCGGCCTCATCACTGGGCGCGTTAACCACCCGGTATTCGATAAACTTGGTGGCCCCTTCCCCGTCGGAGACAATCAACTTGGCCAGATGCGCGCACAGATTCTCCAGTTGAATATAGAACTTTTCATAAAGGGAGTTTTCCGTTTCAATCACGGGATTGCCCGCCAGGCCGTTGCACATGATGGCCACGGTGTCATTGGTGGAGGTATCTCCATCCACGGTAATCATATTAAAGGTTTTATCCACG
>JALXBH010000085.1 GCA_026991535.1 Calditrichia bacterium
AAAGAAGACGTCGTCATGGCTTCCTTTCCCACGGTTTTTCCCGATAAGGCCTATGGGCTGAGCGCGCCGCCGGAACAACCTTCCTGGGTGCTGATCCGCAAGGCCACCCTGTGGACCGCCACGGAGCGGGGTATTCTGGAAGATTACGATCTGTTGATAAAAAAAGGTCGCATCCACAAGATAGGCCGGGGCCTTAAGGCGCCAAAGGGGGCGCGGGTGATCGACGCCGGGGGCAAGCATGTAACGCCGGGTATCATCGATGAACATTCGCACATCGCCATCGACCGCGGGGTAAACGAAGGCTCGCAGGCCATCACCGCCGAGGTGCGCATCGGCGACGTGCTCAATCCGGACAATATACATATTTACCGCCAGTTGGCCGGCGGGGTTAGCACCTCGCAACTGCTGCACGGTTCCGCCAACCCCATCGGCGGACAGGCGCAGGTGATCAAGCTGCGCTGGGGCGCCAACGCCGCGGGGCTCAAGTTTAAAGCCGCGCCGCCCACCATAAAATTTGCCCTGGGTGAAAATGTCAAACAATCCAACTGGGGCGATATGTTCCGCAGCCGCTACCCGCAAACACGCATGGGGGTAAAGGAGCTGTTTATAGACGCCTTTGAGCGGGCCCGGGCTTACGAAAAGGAATGGCAGGCCTACAAGGCCCTGTCATCTTCCGCCCGTAAAAAAACGGTTCCCCCGCGCCGCGATCTGGAACTGGACGCCCTGGTGGAAATCCTTAACAGCCGGCGCACCATTCATTGCCACTCCTATGTGCAAAGCGAGATTCTGGGGCTGATGGAAGTGGCCGAGCGTTTCGGTTTCCGCGTGGGTACCTTTACCCATATTCTGGAAGGCTATAAGGTAGCCCGGGAGATGGCGGCCCACGGGGCCATGGCCTCCACCTTTGCCGACTGGTGGGACTACAAGTTCGAGGTCTATGAGGCCATCCCCTATAACTCGGCCCTGATGGTGCGCGGCGGGGTGATCGCCTCCGTTAATTCCGATGACGCCGAAATGGCCCGCCGCCTCAATCAGGAAGCGGCCAAGGCCATGACCTACGGCGGTCTTTCCCCGGAAGAGGCCATCAAGCTGGTGACCATCAATCCCGCCCGGCAGCTAAAGGTGGAAGAGCGTGTCGGCAGCCTGGAGGCGGGCAAGGACGCCGATATCGTCATCTGGAGCGGTTCGCCTCTTTCCGGCTACAGCCATGTGGAGCAAACCTGGATCGAGGGACGCAAATATTTTGATATCGGGGAAGACCGGCAACGCCGGCGGGAAATCGCCGAACAACGCAATGTGCTGATTCAAAAAGCGCTGAAGGATAAAACCCCCGCGGCCGGGAAAGCCGGCGCCGGGGAAAAGAAGGCCCGGCTGGACTACCGCTGCGATGACATGGAAGACTTTCTGCGCGATACGCAATAAGATCGAATAAAATTTTGAGGAAAGAAAAATGTTAAAAAAACTTTTACTTCTTTTATTGTGGACGCTGCCCCTGGCGGCCAATGATTTGATACCGGGCACCATGCCTGATACACCCGTAGCCATCATCCATGCCCGTATTTTTACGGTAAGCAACGGCATTATTGAGGACGGCACCCTGGTATTTGATCAGGGGAGGATCACGGCCGTGGGGCGTGATGTGGCCGTTCCCGAAAACGCCGCCGTGATCGATGCCGCCGGCGGGCATCTCTATCCGGGGCTGATAGCCGGCAGAACCTCCGTGGGACTGGTGGAGGTGGGGGCCGTGCGCGCCAGCCGTGACGTCAGCGAAACGGGACTGTTTAACCCCAACGCCCGGGCGGAAACGGCCTACAACACCGACTCCGAGGTGACGCCCACGGTGCGCTCCAACGGCGTGGCGCTGGGTTTTGTGGCCCCGGCCGGCGGACGTATTTCCGGCATGGGCGCGCTGATCTATCTGGACGGCTGGAACCGCAACGACGCCGTGGTTAAAAGCGACGCCGGCATGATCCTCAACTGGCCGCCCGTGCGGGTCAATCGCGCCTGGTGGAATAGAATACCCGAGGCCAAACAGTTGGAACAGATAAAAAAGAGCCGCGAGGAACTGGAACGTTTTTTTGACGAAGCGCGGGCCTACGCGAATGTGCGCGCCGCCGGAGGAGAAACGGCCTTTGATATCCGCTATGACAGCATGATCCCGGTTTTAGAGGGCCGGACGCCGTTGGTGATCCGGGCCAACGATCAGGAACAAATACGCCAGGCCGTGGCCTTTTGCGCCGAACGCGGCCTGAAAATGATTTTACTGGAAGGGGCGGACAGCTGGAAGGTGGCCGGACTGCTCAGGGAACAAAATGTACCGGTCATCCTGCGTCAGCCGCACAGCCTGCCCGTGCGCGAGGATGAGGATTATGACCAGGCCTTTAAAACGGCGGCTCAACTGGCCCTGGCAGGCGTGAGCTTTGCCCTGACCAAAACGGGCACCGACAACTGGGATATCCGCAACCTACCCTTTTGGGGAGCCACCATGGTCAGTTTCGGCCTTTCACGGGAGGACGCCCTGCGCGCCCTTACCCTGTGGCCGGCGCAAATGTTTGGCGTGGCCGACCGTCTGGGCAGCCTGGAGACCGGCCGCGAAGCAACCCTGTTCCTCTCCCGGGGCGATGTGATGGACTATGGCGGCAATGCCGTAACCCATATGTTTATCGGCGGCCGGCCGGTGGATTTGGATAACCGCCAGAAAAGGCTTTACCGCAAATACAGTGAGCGGCTTAGCAGGCCCTGAGCTTGTGAGTAAAGAAAAAACTTATTTTCAGTCGGATAAAATTTAAAACGCGCATCTTGGCTCCCGCATAAACCAGGGGCAGCCATAATACAGCATACGGACAAGCGTTCCGGGTTTAAGGTTATTGAGATGAAACCGGTTCAGCAATATATTTCTAATGTATGGAAATCCGGCTTAAAAGCGTTTTTTGCGCCCGTGACTGCCGGAACTGACGCCGGTATGCAGATGGCATTTTTCCGTGGGCCGGTTTTTTTCCGTAAACAGGTCGGTAACCGTGTTGGGACAGTAAGGGCGGGCCAGTTCACCGCTGTCCAGGCATATCTCCAGTTTAAATACCCCCGGTGATTCGGCAAATTTACCGTGTATAAAAGGGATGCTGTCATAAACGGATTTTACAAACTCTCCCCAAAAGGGCAGGGCGGCGCGGGAACCGGACATGCGCGGCCCCAGGCTCATTTTCGGATCATCCATGCCCACCCAGACGCCGGCCACCAGGTCGGCGGTATAGCCCACAAACCAGGCGTCGGTATAGTTGTTGGTGGTACCGGTTTTCCCTCCGGCGGGCAGATAAAACTTAAAATCCCGGCGGACACCGTAGCCGGTACCGCGATCCATAACCGTTTGCATCATGTCGCGCACGATCTGCGTGGTTTCCGGCGAGAGGGCCACCCTGGGCCGCGGCGTGTTGCGATAGATGACGTTGCCGTTGCGGTCCTCGATGCGGTCGATGGAAATGGGCTTCACATGCAGGCCGTTGTTGGCATAGGTGCCGTAAGCGGAGACCAGTTCGATGGGAATCACCTCGCTGCTGCCCAGGGCCAGGGATGAGTAGGGCCGGATGGGGGTGGTGATGCCCATGGCCCGGGCATATTTAACCACATTGCGCGGATTGATTTCGTTGATCAGTTGCACGGCTACCAGGTTCAGCGAGCGGCGCAGGGCCTCGCGCAGGGTGGTCAGGCCGCCCACGGAATGGTCATAGTTTTCCGGGCGCCACTGTGTGCCGTCGGCGTTGATTTCCACCGTGGGTTTGTTATAAAGGCGGTAGGCCGGGCTGTAGCCGTTATCGATGGCGGCGGTGTACAGGAAGGGTTTAAAGGCCGAACCGGGCTGTCGCCGGGCCTGGGTAACGCGGTTAAAGCGCGATTTGTTAAAATCACGCCCGCCCACCATGGCCAGCACATGGCCGTTGTGGGGATTGATGGCCACAAAGGCGATTTCCACCGTGGTGGCGTTATCAAAGGCGGCGGAATCCGGCAGAGTTTCCCGCAATTCCCGGAAATCCCGTTGTTTGCGCACCGTTTCCTGCAGTCCGTCGATATATTTGGCGATGGCCTTTTCCATATAATACTGAAAGCGGGTATCCAGCGTGGTATAAACGCGCAAACCGTCCTCATAAATATTAACCTTCAGCGAATCCTGCAAGCGGTTGAGTTGCAGACGCACCGATTCCGTAAAATAGGGAGCGGTGTGCATTTTGTTCGGATCGTAGAGATCCAGCTTCAGCGGCAGTTGGCGCAGGCTGTCATATTCGGCCTTGCTCAGATAGCCGGTGGCTACCATGGTGCTCATCACCACGTTGCGTTGATGTTTGGCCCGCTCCGGGTGGCGGATGGGGGAATAGTAGGATGTGCCCTTCAATATGCCGATCAGCAGGGCGGATTCCTCTATGGTCAGGTCCTGCACATCTTTATTGAAATAACGCTTGGCCGCTGCTTCTATGCCAAAGGCGTTGTTACCAAAATCGTTGATGTTGAGGTACATCTCCAGAATTTCATTTTTGGAGTAGGTCTTTTCGATGCGGATGGCCGTTAAGGCCTCTTTGATTTTGCGGCTGATCTTCTGCTCACGTCCGAAAAAGAGCGGCCGGGTAAGTTGCATGGTGAGCGTGCCGCCCCCCTGCACGATGGCCATGTGCCGGATATCGACGAGCAGCGCCCGCACAATGCCCAGCAGATTTACCCCCCAGTGGTCGTAAAAATCGCGATCCTCCATGGAGATCAGGGCCTGAATTACATAGGGCGGAATCTTTTCAAATGGGGTATAGGTACGGTTAGCCGTAAAAAAGGAGTGGATCAGCTCGCCGTCCGAAGAATACACCTGGGTGGCCACCGCCGGTTCTATCTGTTCCAGCCGGGCCAGAGAAGGTAGTTCCCTGCTAAGCCAGGCAATATAGGCCACGCCCAGCAGAAAAAGGCCGCTAAGCGTTGCCGCCCAAAGCCATCTTTTTTTATGGGATCTTTTTAACGGGGTGTTTGGGGCCGGTTGACCGGTTACGGTACGGATGCGCGTGGAAGTGGGCGCCCCCCTTTTTTTTCTTTTCATGGTTCTGGAACTTTTTAATTCTTAAAGGTTATAGGAACAATGTCGTAATAAACGATGCCATTATAGCTTTGATCCATTTAAAGCCATTGGAAAAGCTAAATAAAACCCTATCTTAAATCAAACGAATTAACGGGTTTACTTGTGGGCGAATCCATAAACCGCTAAATTGGGCCTCTTATGAAAAAAATACTCTTTCTGATTACACTATCCATCTTAGTTCTTTCCGGCTGCGCGGCCACCCGCCCGGCTAAAAAAAAGCCCGGGGCGCCGGCGGAAAAGATTTCGTTTAAGGCGCGCGACTATTACCTTAAGGGGCTTTTTCTGCAAATGGAGGAGCGTTACAGCGACGCCCTGGTGCAGTTTCACAAGGCGGAGTTGTTCGATACCACCTCGGCCACCATCTATAATTCCCTGGCGGAAAATTATTTAAAACTGAACGAGCTGGAGCCGGCCCTGCATCACCTGAAACAGGCCCTGAAGCGCGACAGGCATAATACGGAAACCTACCGTTTGCTGGGGGAGCTCTATTTCCGCGATCAAAAAGACAAAGAAGCCATCGAAGGCTACCGGGCCCTGTTGCGGCTGGATCCTTATAACGAACAGGCCCGCAATTTCCTTTTCTTTTTGTATGAAAAAAACAAAATGGTTGCCGAAAAAGCGGAACTATACCGGCAGATGCTCGATCTGTACGGTAAAAGCAAATCGGTGCTTAAAAAGATTGCCGATATCTATACCCGGCAGAAAGACTATAAAAACGCGGTACACTATCTGAACGAAATTACAAAGATCGATTCTTCCGACGCCCAGATATATGCCTACCGTGCCCAGTTGTATGAAGTGCTGGGCAAGGCCGACTCGGCCATAATCAGCTTTAAAAAAGCCATACGCCTAGATCCGGGAAACAAAGATTATCTGAACCGGCTGGCCACCCTTTACCGGAGCAACCAGCGCTATAAGGATATCATCACTTTGTTTGAACCCGTGCTGGACAGGGATTCCACCGATGTGGTGGCCCGGCTAAGCCTGGCCGAGGCCCAATATCTGCTGGAAAACACGACAGCCGTAAAGCGGTTGTTGCAACCCCTGGCCGATGATTCCACCACCAGTTGGGGGGTGTATGACCTGTTGGGACGCATCGCCCTGGAAGAGAAAGATCATGAACGGGCCGTGCGTTATTTCAGGCGCATCACCCGCCTGGAGCCGAAGAATCGCTTTGGCTGGCTCTTTTTGGGCTTTGCCTATGCCGATATGAAAAACTCCCGGGCGGCGGCGGAGGCCTATGCCGCCGGCACGCGTGTGCTGCCGGAGGATGGCGGATTGTGGTCCTGGCTGGGAGTGGCCCTGCAGCAACAAAATAAAAACAAGGAAGCCATTGCCGCTTTTCTTAACGCCCTGCGCTATGACCCTTCCAATATCAACGCCCTGAGCAGCCTGCCGGTTATTTACGAAAGCGAAGGTAACTTTAGGGGCAGCGACAGTGTTTATACCGTGGCCCTTAAGCGCCTGCCGGATAACGCCCTGTTGCTGAACAACTTTGCCTACAGCCTTTCCGAGCGCAACCTGCGCCTGAAAGAGGCGGAGCAGATGGCCCGCAAGGCCCTGGAGAAGGAGCCCGACAACAGTTCCTATCTGGATACCATGGGCTGGATTTATTTTAAGCTGGGTGACTATGCACAGGCGGAGAAGTATATTCTGCTGGCCTTAGAAAAAGGGGACGCCTCGGCCGTGGTGCTGGAGCACATGGGCGATATCTATGTAAAACTGAATAAGCCGCAAAAAGCCAGGGAATATTATATGAAAGCCCTGGAGCTTGACCCGGAAAACAAACAGGTGCGGGATAAGCTGGCCAATCAAAACTAAAAAGCGATTACTGAAAGATGAAGAAAATAATTATCCTGGCGTTGACGGCCATGCTGGCCGCCTGCGTGCCCGTCCGGCAAGCTCCGCGCGTTGACCTTACACAATATGATTATAAATTCCTGCTGGAAAACCACAGCCGCTGGCAGGAGTCGATCAAAACGCTGCAAGCCAATGTACGCATCACCCTGGACAGCCCGCTTTACTCCG
>JALXBH010000086.1 GCA_026991535.1 Calditrichia bacterium
CGAACGGTTGCTGACAGCTTGCTCACTGCCGATCAGCTTCACCTCAAAGGCCGGTACCTCCCTGCCCTGCGCGATACGCTGATCGGGATCAAACATGCGGATATAATAGTCGAATTCGGGGCTGTTCCCGAAACCGGCCTTCAGTTGTTTGTAGATCTCCGCCAGTTTTTGTTTATCGCCGATCATCATGGCCTTCATGCCGGCGGAAATAAGCACAATGCCCCGCGCCCTTTCAGAAGCGATGCGCTCAATATGGGCAAACAGTTCATCGCCGCCCTCTTCGGAGAGGCCGGTATAAACATCCACCAGGGCCTCCGGCGCGTAACTCCAGAAGGGGTCGTCGTAGGGTACCAGGGAAACTATCTTTTCCAGAGCGGATTTCCGTTGGGCCAGAACCGCCGGACGGGCATACAGCACGGCGGCAAAGCGTCGTACCTCACCGTCCGGATCATTCAAATAGGCGTCATATAGCCGCAGATATTCGTCCCAGTCGGTTGCAAAGCCATCGGTAGAACCATGCTCCTTTTTATAGGCGCGCATTTTACGGTTGATCGCGTCGCTGTTTTTTATGGATACCGCATAAAGATCGTATATTTTTTGCAGGGCCGGGCTGTTGTCAAACGTCACCCGCGCCGGTTCCGCGGAGCGCTTCAGTCCGGAAGGATCAAACACAATCCGCGCCTGCCCCCCCTTTACCGAAATTACCGAGATATAATCCCCGCCGCCGTCGTAGGCAAATCCATCCTGCGCGGTTCCGTTTACGCTGTGTCCGGTGGCCTCCACATTGATCAATTGATAGCCCACTTCCGGTTTATCACTTTTCAGTTCAAAAAGCCAGGTACCGTCGGCCTGCTTTTCCATGGGCTGCGCGGCGGAAAAGCGGAACTTATTCCAGTCCCCCAAAATCTTAACATTTTTCAGATCGCCGTAACGGTAATGCTGAAGCCGTACATTCAGCTTTATCGCTCCCTCCCCATCCAGGGGCAGAGGGATTTGCAGGCCATAATGATCGACAGCGGTGATAAAGAGCATATAGTTACCGCTCCCGTCTATATCAAATTTAAAGGCGCCGTCGCCGTCAACCCTTTCCGATATCAACGGTTTGTATATAGACCCGTCCGCATGGGCCAGGTGAACATGGGCCATGGCCGGCACCCCGCCATCCGCCGCCGTCACTTTTCCACTGACCGATGTTTTGGCAAACAGCATGGAAGCAGAAAAGACAAGTACAACAAAAATCCTCAATAAAACAGACATAAAACCTCCGGTTTGAAATGTGGAAAGAGTGATGTAAATTTTAAACATCGTTTTGAAAAAAACAAACTCTTAAAAAAATAAGGGCCTCAACATGAATCCTCCGTTTATTCAGGGAAAAGACATTTTTCTGCGCGCGGCCGCCGAATCCGACGCCGCTCTGTTTGCCCGCGCCTACAACAGCCCCGGAGCCCGGGACGCCCTTTACATTGCCCTGCCCACCCCGGCAGAACAGCAACGGGAATCGATAAGGAGGCTGGTCAATGATCACACTACGATACTTTTTACCATTTGTTTAAACAATAGCGGCGAGGCCATCGGCCTGTGCTCTTTGCTGCGCATCGACTGGCCGGGACGAATGGCTACCTTTTATATCGCCATCGCCGATGAAGAGCAACGCTCGCGGGGCTATGGCGGTCAGGCGCTGACCCTGATGACGGATTACGCCTTTAACACGGTCAATCTTAACCGGCTGCAACTGCATGTGAGCGTGGAGAATAAGCGCGCCGTCAAGGCCTATAAGCGGCAGGGGTTTATCATAGAGGGCACGCTGCGCCAGGCCATGTATTATGACGGACGCTATATCGACTTTTATGTCATGGGGCTGTTACGCAACGAATACCAAAAGCAGCAACGGTAGGGCAAAAGACATACAGCGGCCGGAATGGACACGGGTAAGCTTTTTAGTGCCCATAATTCAAATTTTTCCCGAATCGCCGATAAACAGATAGTTATTTCCGGGATCATATCATATAAAAATCCGGGCTAAATCCGTCCAAGTGATGAAGGTCATCTTTTGTCAT
>JALXBH010000087.1 GCA_026991535.1 Calditrichia bacterium
ATCATTGCTTTGTTCAATTCACTCATCGCCAGTCTCCTTAGAACTTGAATGGGCTGAGGCCGATCTTTTCAATGGTATCAGCCATGTCCTGGATCAGCTGTGGCGCACGGTCAATATCGGTGATGGCGACTTCTTCGACCACCACCCGCTCAGGCTCAAGGTTCAGTGACTCCAAAGTATCACCGACCTTGGCCATGCGCTCATTCGCCATAGCAGAGCCGCGCACGAAGTGGCACTGATAATCATCGCCGCGCTTGCAGCCCATCATGATGATGCCATCATAACCGTTATTCAGCGCATCAGTAACCCAGGAAAGACTGGTGGAACCCAAGCAGCGTACCGGAATCACCCGCGCCCAGGGGCTGATTTCCACGCCGCTGATGGCCGCCTGATCCAGCGCGGGATAGGCGTCATTTTCGCAGGCCAGCACCAGAATACGCGGCTTTTCATCCCACTCTTCAGGAATATCGCATTCCTTGATCTGGGCGCCCACGGTATTCACCGAGTAGTTTTCGAAGGAGATGACGCGCACCGGACAGGCGCCCATGCAGGTGCCACAGCGGCGGCAGCGTGCTTCGTTGTACTGCGGATAACGCTCTTCGTCTTCGTCGATGGCGCCAAAAGGACATTCTACCGTACAGCGTTTGCACTGGGTGCAGCCTTCCCGGCGGAATGTCGGATAAGACAGATCGCCCACACGCGGATGCGCTGCGCGGCCTTGCGCTGCGTTCTCGATTTCCTGAATGGCTTTCATGGCCGCGCCGGTGGCGTCGTCCATGGCTTGCTTGATGTCCATGGGACGGCGCACGGGGCCGGCGGCATAGATACCGGTACGACGGGTTTCATAGGGGAAACAGATGAAATGGGAATCGGTAAAGCCGTGTTTCAGATGCGGCAGGTCGGTACCCTGACGGTAATCCAGGTTGAGTATGGATTCGACCTTGACTGCGGTTTCATCCGCCGCAACCGCTTCCTGGGCTTCCAGCTCAGCGGCTTTTTCTTCCTCATCCATGCCTTCCAGCGCCTCGTTGGCGGCATAGGGATCAGGGCCGGAATTGGGCACCATGCCCAGATCCAGCACCACCAGATCGACGGCCACTTCCACGTCTTCATCAAGGATCTTGTCGTGCATTTTTACGGTCAGCTGATCACCAGGCACGACTTCTTTTACATCACTCTTGGTGAAAATCACGCCATTTTTCTGACCGCTGCGATAAAAATCCTCGCCGGCTGCGCCCGGAGTACGCAGGTTGTTGTAACAGATGGTGGTATCACAGCCTTCATTATGGTGTTTGAAATACAAAGCCTGCTTGATGGACACCAGATCACCGATACCGGAGTCATAAGGCAGTTTGCCTTCTTCAGTAGAGTTTTGACCTGCATCCTGCACGAACAGCACGGAAGTGACTGCCTTGCCGTCGGAGGGACGCTTGATGGGGCCGTCGCCGGCGGCATTGGCCAGTTCTTCCAGTTCCAGGTTGGTGATAATGTCGGGCGAACCTGCATAGTTGAATTCAGGCAGGTTTTCAGGGTCGTACAGCTTGAATCCGGTAGCCTGCACGATAGAACCGATGTTTTCGGTGGTGGTATCGCCCGATTCAGTGCTGATATCCACGCTGAAACGCCCCGGCGCGCCGGAAGTCCTGGTGATGGTGCTGTTCAGATAGACCTTGATGTTGTCGTTGCCTTCCACTGCGGCAATCATATCCGCCACGCCGTTATCTTCGGGCATGGGTAGATTGGCATCCGGAGAATTGGGCGTACCCAGAGGCGCCGCCTTGAAAGGTACGCGCTTGTGCAGTTTGGCCACATGGCCACCCAGAGCGCCGGTTTTTTCCACCAGATGCACCGTATATCCGGCCTCCGCCGCCTCCAGCGCCGCGGTCATGCCGGTTACACCGCCACCGACCACCAGCACATTGGGGTTGCGCCCCTGCTGGCCTGAAGGAGAGGGTTTGTTCATCTGCTTGATCTCGCCGCAGGACATGCGAATGTAGTCGTTCGCCATTTCCTGGGTGGTTTCCTTGTTTTCATCGGTATCGGGACGCGCCCAGAT
>JALXBH010000088.1 GCA_026991535.1 Calditrichia bacterium
GCTTTATCCGCATCTTCTTTATCATACCCGCCTTTTTTATGATAAAGGAGCAACGGAACGATCTGGTGCTTTGGCTGGCCACCGTGGCTATGTTCACGGACTGGTTGGATGGTTTCCTGGCCCGTCGCTGGAACCAGATATCCGATTTGGGTAAAATACTGGACCCGCTGGCGGATAAGGTCTCCGTGGGGGGTATGGTTATCGCCCTTTATCTTTATCAGGGTTTTCCTTTGTGGTTGACGGTGGTGATTGTCTTGCGGGACATACTGATTCTGCTTGGAGCCATTTTTATTTATGATAAGGAGAAAAAGATTACGCCCTCCAACCTCCCCGGGAAAGTCAGTGTGGCTGTTATAGCCTTTGCCATTCTGCTTTTTTTGCTTGGCTTCCGGCAATGGTTCGATTATTTTATGTATGTGGTGATTGTTGCGCTGGTGGTTTCCCTTGTTATGTATGCCCGGGTTTTTATACAACTAATTCGTGAGAAAAATGATGCAGCCTGAACTAAAAAAAGCTATAGACTATATAAAAGAACGGATTGACATTCAAGCCCGTGCCGCGCTTATTCTAGGCAGCGGACTTGGGGATTTTGCCGATACTTTTGATGACAGTGTTCGAATAGCCACCTCGGATATCCCCGGATACCCGCGCTCCACGGTGGAAGGGCATAAGGGCTTTCTGGTTTTTGGACGGCATAAGGGAGTCCCCCTGATGGCGGTTCAGGGTCGTACCCATTTTTACGAAGGCTATGAAATAAGCAGGGTCAGCTTTGTTGTGGAAATAATCGCTGGCCTGGGTATTCCCCATCTGTTGGTGACCAATGCGGCCGGCAGTGTAAACCCGCGCTTTAAGCCCGGTGATCTGATGCTTATTGATGACCATGTAAATTTTTTGTTTGATAATCCCCTGCGTGGCTCGGCCCGTTTTACCGATATGTCCAACCCCTACTCTTCGGAGCTGACCTCGGATATAGAGCATCTTGCCCTGAACAGGGGCATACCTTTGAGGAGGGGCGTTTTATGGGTCTCTTCCGGTCCGGCCTATGAATCTGCCGCGGAAGTGGCCATGATCCGCAAAATGGGAGGTGACGCGGCCAGTATGTCCACAGTTCCCGAGGTGATTATGGCCAATACATTGGGTCTTAAAACCGTTGGCATATCCTGCCTTACCAATTATGCCACCGGTATCAGCACGGAAAAGCTGACCCATGAAGAGGTGACGATAACCGCAAAAAAAGTTAAAGAAAGTTTTATCTCACTCGTATCTAATATAGTTACGGAAATTTTTACCGCTCAGATATAGTTTGATTTACCAGCCAGCCCGGAATTTTGCCTGGTGCTTTCATCATGGCGGTAAAGGGCAACCGGCGCCGGCAGATTTGCTGAAGTGAGAAGAGATACACATCCGGAGTCATCGGTACATGTTTTTAATCGTATACATTAATAAATTATTGGCGGTCACAAAATTATGCGACGAGCCTCACAATAGCTAATAATGTGCGTCTTGTCAAGGCAGCGGGCATGAATATTGAGTTGCTTTGATCAATTCACATAGTGGAGGAAGTTTTATGAAACAGTATCTTTATAGTAAAATAGTATTTGCTATTTTTGTCCTTACAGCCCTGGTGGGCGCCCAGACAAGCGTTGTCTCGGTAAGCATTGAAGACAAGGGCATATCGCAATATCAGTCCATTTATCTGGCTGATTTTGATTTTTTACAGGTAGGGGCCACGGAAGAGCTTTTTGTGGTTACGGTGAGCAAAACACCCGGCGCGGTTACGGATGCGGTTATGCGCTTTGATTTTTTACTGGATGGAAAATCGGTGGCTTTTGTTAAAACACAACCCTTTAGCATGCCGGCCGGGGCGGAAACCTGGAGTGTTACCAATATAGACCTTTCGCAGGGAAAGGCTATCCGGGGTCTTCAATCCGGTGAAATACTGCAGATTCGCATTGAGGAAAGCGGCGTGGAAGATGTGGCGGATGATATTCAAAATGAGATTCTGGCCACCAGCCAGTTGCCGGTGGGGCTATACCAGCTATT
>JALXBH010000089.1 GCA_026991535.1 Calditrichia bacterium
AAGACTCCGTTGTAACCGGAATGATTTTCAAAACCACTTAGTTTTTCCAAACCTAGCACATCGGTATAGAATTTGGTTAAGCCTTTCAGGTTATTGGTATGTCTGGCATATCTGAATTTCATTGCATACAAGCCTTAATATATTACGTTCTTTTTAAAAATTCTCGGCTAGGCTGCGACTAACCAGAAGGTACCCACTACCCCGGCTGCGGGATATTAGGATGAGGTATAATCTTAGGCACCCGGCCCGCGTTTATTTTACTTAATAACTGTTGGTAGAGGTGCTAATCAAGTTCAATTATTATATCATCTAAAAGTGTATCCGGTTTGCTGATATCTATTGACGGTCTCGGAGGAGGAATATAATCTGACAAATCATCTCGCTTGACGAGCCATTTTTGGGCTAATTTTGAATTTTTACTCTCCCATTCATCACGTTTTTTTTCTGTAATTGAATCATTGTAAATAAACTCAGATAAAACCAAATAGTCTTTTATTGACTGATAAGTGTGTTTTTCAGTATGAACTACACTTTGATCCGGATAAAACTTTGCATGACTTTTTTTGGTAAGTTCACTCCACGGCTCACTTTCAACATATTTGTGCATATAAACGAGTTTATCCTTTTTATTAAACCCAAAAAGTTGAACATGCCACATTCCACCAACGTCAAGCCAGTCTCTTTGTTCTAAAAGTAAAATATTATCAAGTCTTGTTGAAAAAACATTAAGAGTGGTATCCTTGCTTAATATTTTAAATTTTCTTTCAAATATTCCCGATGAAATACCAAGTTCTTTCTCAACGCTCCAGGTATAATGAGCCGGGTATGATTTGGATAAAAAGGTAAAAGTAGCAGGAATCATTTTTCCATTTATGTCTTTAACAGACGAAAGAAAGAACAATTTATCGCTTTTTCCTAAATGTAGCCCCAAAATACTGCTATAAATTTTAAGAGTATCACTTTCCCCGAGTTTAGATTTTGTCAGGCAAGAGAATAATGTGTCTCTTACATGTCCTGTTTTAAAGTCTATGATATTATAGGTATAAAACCCCTCTATTCCCTTGAAGTCAATTGAATCATCAGAACAAGACATATTGAAAACAACCAATAAAATTATAAGTGTAATGTTTTTCATAAAATATCTCCTGACACGCCTTTAGGCAGGGCTACCGTTTTGTTGACGTCAACAAAATGATCAATAATTTGATGCCCGGGTATATCGCAGGCGGTTTTTGCCTTATTGATGACTTTGGCAAAATTACGCCATTCCGTATAACCGGGAAGAGGTTGCAAATCCCGCGCAAACCAGAACGTGATGCCGTTTTCGGTTTTATTGGCGTAGGATTCAAAATCTTCCGTCAGCGATTTTATGATTTCATTTTTCATTGATCCCGTCCCTTCGCCTTTGTTCAGGGTAAATCCTTAATAATTCGTATTTATTCAATCTCTTCCATCCTTTGCAGATTCCGCCGCACCGGGGGGTTTTTATCGTACAGGAGCGATGCATTCCTGCCACCATTTTGACCAAATTTTTGATTATTCAGATCGGAATGCATTGCTCCATACCCCCCGGTATGTGTTTTTATATTAAAACGAAAATCGATCCTCGTCCCAATTTTTGGGATTGTTGATGATATAATTTCGGATGCGATTTAATTCGGTTTCGTTGCGAATGATGTGTTCCCAATAATTGCGTTGCCATAAACGCGCCCCCGGTGTTTTACGAATTCGATTAATTTTACGGGTGGTAACCGATTGAAAATTTTGCATAATGGCGCCCAATGAACCGGGGACCGTGCCGTGCGGACGGCGGGGTTGGGATAGGGGCGATGCATTCCCGTTAAATTTTTCATTGTTTTTTTGATTATCTAAATCGGAATGCATCGCCCCTACATTCCCGTTAAAATTTTCGTTGTTTTTTTGATTATTTAAATCGGAATGCATCGCCCCTACAATATGGATAATCCCGTGAAAATGGTTGGGCATGATTTGATATTCATCCAATACGATATTTTTAAAATGGCGTGGCAATTTTCGCCAATGATAATCGATTATTTTACCGAACAAATCCAACACCATTTTATCGTTCACAACGACCCCAAACAACATTTCCCGGTTTTGGGTTACAACTGTCACAAAATACCATCCCGGTTGGGAATAATCATATCCTTTTAACCGGATTGATCTGCGATGGTGTTTTTCAGGATTGTATTTCATTCTCCTCACACACTCCGCGCCTTATCAGGCAGATTCTTCACCAATTCCGCCACCGCCCTATTCACCTCTCTTTGCGCTCTTCTTCGCTCAGACCCAGCGCATCGAACACAACATCGTACAGCTGGTTAAAGGTTTTGGTGATGATTTCCATTTTCTCTTCGTCGCTCAAATTGGTGACATCATGGGAGTAAGGTATTATCTTAAATGTAATATTAAAACGGCTTTCATTTAAATTCCTTAATTGCTACATCCAATTTTTTCTAATTCATCAACTTTGCTAAAAGTATTTTTTCTTTCTTGCCATAACTTGAATTGACTACTTTAGATTGTACATGAATTGAAGTTAGAGTAAATTTTAGCCTATAATTATTTTAAGCATGACTTAACCTGCAAAGTAAATAAAGGGTCTTTGTGCCCCTGATATCGAATTAAACGAAGTTCCGTAAATCCTGTCATCTTATTTGTTTTTCGGGAAATATGCAACAACAAAGGCGCTATGCCGGTCTAAGCGAGCCATTCATGCCGTTACGCTAAAACCGGTGACCGTGTAAGCCGCTCCCTGCTCCGGCCGCCTTTTTGCCCCTAAGTTCAATATTTTGAAAAATTTTTTTGATTTATTTCTGTTGTTTACCATATTGTTTCCGAAAGATTTGAACATCAGGAAGATCAACGATCAGGATATGACACAAACAAAACGTATCTCATTTGAAGTCAGCGCGCCAATCTATAAGGAAATCGAGGAATTGGCCCGCCAGCACAATATGCCGGTTCATAAATTTGCCGAATATATGACGCGGATGTTTAACCTTTCCGTGGAAGACCTGGCGCCCCTGGATATCTCCAAGGCTAAGAATAACCTGGAGCGGGATTTAAAGATTATGTCGGTCAACCTGGAAAAACAGCAGCATCTGCTGGAACTGGTGTTACGCTCCATCTACTCTTCGCTGATGCGCCTGGAAAGCCAGTTTAAACAGCAACGCATCGAGGCGGCGGATGAACTGGAAAAAGACTTTGAACGCATAGCCCTGTTTGTTGACTCACTCCCCCAGTAACTTTTTATGGCCATACATCAAATTTCCGAACACCTCTTTCTGATTGAACTCAATCAAAACATTACCGGTTTTAAACAATTTGTATCCGCCTGGCTTTACCGCGGCCATAAGCGTTCCGTTTTGATAGACCCCGGTCCCACATCCACCATATCCGTCGTAAAGCAGGCCCTGCGCGACCTGCATGTCAACTGGCTGGATTGCATTCTGCTGACCCACATCCATATCGATCACGCCGGCGGCACCGGTATGTTGATGTCCACCTTTCCCGAAGCCCGGATCATCTGCCATCCCAAAGGCATTCCGCATATGATCGACCCGGAGAAGCTGTGGCGGGGATCACTGGCCGTTTTGGGTGAGGTGGCCGAGAAATACGGTAAAATCATCAAGGTGCATCCCAATCAGATTTCCTATGAAAACACCGTGGATAAGGGCAGCCTGCATGTGGATGTGATCGAGACGCCGGGTCACGCCGCCCATCACCTCAGCTATCTGATTGACGGTCACCTTTTTGCCGGCGAAGCCGCCGGAGTACATGTGGTGGACAGGGATATCAGTTATCTGCGGCCGGCCACCCCGCCGCGCTTTATCTATGAGGTCTATCGCGGCTCTATTTTGAAACTGATGGAACTGAAAGCCCAATATATCTGCTTCGGTCACTTTGGGCTACACGATGATGTTGACCGGGTTTTGCAGGCCTCGCTGACACAACTGGATTTATGGTGGGATACGGTACGCCGCTCGGTTGATCTGGATGAGGAAAAAATAGCGGATATCTTGCTGGGCAGCGATCCGCAACTGGCGCGTTTTAACGATCTTTCGCCGGCGCTGCGGGAACGGGAAAGCTATTTTATGAAAAACAGCTTAAAAGGAATGCTGTCCGCCGCTCGTGAAGAGATCAATTGAGGTGTGAAAGATCGCTCTCTTCCTGCAGATTTTTGTATAGTTGAATCCGTGAAAAATCCTTGAGGTTGGTGATCAGCTTTTGCTCTTCATAGCGACGAAGCTCATCCTCGTAAAAGCGTTTTATATAAGGATAGTGTGCCGGATTGCTCAGCGCTTTTCCTTTGATACGTTTAATGTTCATTTCGTGTACCTTTTGTTTGTAATTGTTAACTTTTTGATTCCTAACCGTTTGAATGATCAGCAGGCTTGAGAATGACAGAATCAAGATCAATAAAACCAAATCCATTTGCATACCTTCATTCTTGAACTGATTTAATAGTCGTCCGCCGGACTTTTTTATTAAATGATCCGGCGGATTGGGGGGAAATTTACCACCTTATGAAAATAAATCATCCTCTTCTTCGCGGCCGCATACTAAAGCGCTACAAACGCTTTTTGGCCGATGTCCGTCTGGACGACGGCCGGGAGCTGACGGTGCATTGCGCCAACTCGGGAAGCATGCGCGGCTGTTGGGCGCCGGGCTGGCCCTGCGTGATCAGCGACAGCGAAAACCCCAAAAGAAAATTGCGCCACACCCTGGAAATGACCCATAACGGATTGTGTTGGATCGGGGTAAATACACAACATCCCAACCCCCTGGCCGAAGAGGCCATCCGCGCCGGACTTATTGAGCCGCTGCGGGGCTACCCGGAAATCCACCGCGAGCGCAAATACGGCGGGAACAGCCGTATCGACCTGCTGTTGCAAAATGAAACGGAACGGGTATATGTGGAGGTAAAAAGCGTCACCCTGGTGGAAAAGGGCTATTATGCTTTTCCCGACGCGGTAACCACCCGGGGCTTAAAACATCTTCGCGAGTTGGCGGCGGTAAAACAGGCGGGTCACCGGGCCGTTATGCTGTTTATCATCCAAAGGAGCGACGGCCGCTGCTTTACACCCGCCGGGCATATCGATCCGGATTATGCCACCATGTTGCGCGAGGCGGAAAACCATGGGGTGGAAATCCTCTGTTACCGGGCCGGGGTATACCCCGGGGAGATAAGGATCGAGGAGCGCGTGGATTACTGCTATCAGCCGGCGGAAACCCTTGCCGGGGATTAAAAGGCGCCGCTGTCCACATCCTTTATAAAACGGATAAGGCCCCGGTAGTAGGTTTCCTGGTCGTCATACATGGACATGTGGCTGCCCCGGGGGCAAAAAAGGTAGCGGCCCCGTTGTACTTCTCCGGCCATCCATTCCATGTGTTTGGGGTCCATGGTGTCATAGGCCCCGCCGATGGTTAAGACCGGTACGGTCAGTTTCCCCAAATTCTTGCTGCGATCCCAGTTTTTCAGGGTGGCGTCACCGGCGATGCCAAACTCGCTGGGGCCCTGCATCATCACATAAATTTGGCTGTTCATGTACTTAAAAGATCGTACCACCGGCTCCGGCCATTGAGCCAGGGGCATGCGCAGTACATGCTCGGGATAGTAATAGCTCTCTATCAGTTGCAAATAGCGGGGGTTGCCGTAATCGCCGGCCTTTTCCAGAGCCTTGATTTCCTTTAAAACCTCCGGAGGCAGTTGCGGCCCCAGCACCTTTTCCGCGTACTCCATATATTGTGGTATGGATGAGACCATGTTGGAGATGATCAGTCCCTTAAGGTTTTGCTGATACTTCAGGGCATATTCCATGGCCAGTATACCGCCCCAGGAGTGTCCCAAAAGATAGAAGTTATCTTTATTCAGCCCCAGGGCCTGCCGTACCTGCTCCACCTCTTCCACAAAGTGTTCGATATTCCACAGGGACGTGTCGGCGGGATTGTCGCTGTTCATGGAGCCCAGCTGATCATAATAATAGTATTCGATGCCTGCCGCCGGAAAGTAGCTATCGGTGCATTCAAAATAGGCATGATTGGCGCCCGGGCCGCCATGCAGCAACAGCACTTTCATGCGCGGATTGTTGCCCACGCGCTTGGTCCACACATTAAAGGTGCCTTTGGGGGTGCTTACCGGGATCATGCGGATGCCGCCGCTCAGGCGATCCTTTTTCTGACTGTAATCCAGATAGCGGGCCGTGGAACCGGTTTCCGTGCGACAGGCGCCGAGGAGCAGCAAAAGCGCCAGGGCCATTAAGGAAAATAGTGTTTTTAACGGAAGCGGATGTTTCATGGCTTCTCCTAAATTAGATGTACGCATTAATGATAGCGGATGATTTCCACCTTTTCCAGGGTCATCAGCACCCCGGCGCCGCTGCTTTCGATCATCTCTTCAAAGGCGGCGATGGCTTCCTTCATGCGGCTTTCGGTGTCGGCCAGCTCGATAACTATGGGCAGGTCTTCGGACAGGCGCAATATTTTGGCCCGGTGTATGCGGCTGGCGGCGCCGAAACCTTCGATGCCGCGCAAAACGGTCACACCCGCCATATTCATTTCATGGGCCTTGTGCACAATGGCCTCATATAAAAGCTGACCGTTAATACGGTCGGATTCACCGATAAAGATGCGCAGCAGTTTTCCCGTACCTTCTATTTTCATAACTCCTCCCCTTAAAGCATGCGTGCCAGGCTTATTCCGGCCCAGACCGCAATCAGTGTGAGTAGCACATTCAGTAAAATATTCAGCCCCGCCAGCAGCATCTGACCGTCCTGCAAATACTGGAACGTTTCCCAGGAGAATGTGGAAAAGGTGGTCAGCGCGCCCATCATGCCCACGGCGATAAAAGAACGCCACATGGGGTCGAGGGCCAGCCGCTGCCCGGAAAGATACAAAAATCCCCCCAAAATAAAGCTGCCGATCACATTTACCGCCAAAGTGCCGTAGGGCAGGGTGCTGCCCGTTAGTCTGTATACCCATCCCGAAAGCAGATAACGCAGGATGGCCCCCAAAAAACCACCCGCTCCAATGATTAATAGTTGCA
>JALXBH010000090.1 GCA_026991535.1 Calditrichia bacterium
CCAGCCCGGCCGCGGCCAGAATCATTCCTTGCCAGTCCGAATCATCAAACTTTTTGAGCCGCGTATGGATATTACCGCGAATATCGGCCACCCGCAGATCGGGGCGGTAAGCCAAAAGCTGCGACTGGCGGCGCAGGCTGCCCGTGGCCACAACGGCGCCCGGGGGCAACGTCTCCAGCGTCAGCCCATCCCTGGCAATCAGCGCGTCCCGGCAATCCCAGCGTGTTGTCACCGCGGCAATGATCAGGCCGTCCGGCATTTCCGTGGGCAGGTCTTTCAGGCTGTGCACGGCAAAGTCTATCTCGCCGGACAGCAGGGCGTTATCCAGTTCCCGCGTAAAAAGCCCCTTATCCCCAAACTGTGCCAGGGGAATATCCAGTATTCTGTCCCCCTTTGCCTTTACCGCCACAACAGGTATATTTATATCCTTAAAACGGGCGGAAAGCCGTTCTTCCACCCAACGGGTTTGCCACATGGCCAGTTTACTATCCCGGGAGCCGGCTATCATCGTTTCAGACATTTTCTTCTTCCCTCAGATCAAATATTTCTCTTACCAGACTTATTTTCCGGTGCACGTCATCCCGTCCGCCATCCAGCTCCCTCAGGCTGGAAAGCGGCAGGTGTAATATTTTGTTCAACATGCCGCGCGTGATCTGATCCACCAGTCCCCAATGCTGCTCATCCACCCGGTTACGGTATTTGGCCATTTCATCATGGCGGATATTCTCCATCTTGCGTCTCAGGGAGATGATGGTCGGTTTAAGTTCCAAACCGCGGCACCATAACAAAAACTTTTCCCTTTCTTCTCGCAAAATCTGGGTGGCCCTGCTAAATTCCTCCCGCCGGCGTTTTTTGTTGTTTTCCACTATTCTTTCCAGGGAGCCCATATCATGCAGAAAGATATTTTCAAAGCGGCCGAGCGCGGGGTCAAAATCCCGGGGGATGGCGATATCTATCATTATCAACGGCCGGCGGTCACGCACTTTCATTATCGGACGCATCTGTTCCTCTCGGATAATAAAATCCGGAGAAGCGGTGGCGCCGATCACCAGATCGACCCCGGGCAAAACCCGGTCGATGTCCGTAAGCCCGAGGGCCTCTCCGTCAAAGCGCTCCGCCAGTTCACGGGCATGGCTTTCGGTGCGGTTGGCCACAAGAATCCGCTTAACGCCCTTTTGCCGTAAATGACGGGCTACCCGTTGCCCTGTTTCACCACTGCCGATAAGAAGGGCGGTTTTGTCGGACATACGCCGGACAATCTTCCGGGCCAGCTCCACGGCGGCATAGGCCACGCTGACCGCGCCGAGCGATATGGCCGTTTGCGTGCGCACCTTTTTTTCCGCCTGCAGGGCCGTTTCAAACAGATGATTCAGATAGATGCCCGTGGCGGACATCTCCGCCGCCCGGCGAAAAGCTTCCTTCACCTGCCCTACGATCTCCGTCTCACCGGGTATCAGCGAATCCATACCCGCCGTCACCCGGAAAAGATGCTCCGCGGCCTCGCCGTTCTCTAAAAAGTAAAATACGGAAAAGTCACTTTCCGACAGGCCGGGACTATAGGCCCGCCAGGCCGTTTTAATCTGCTCCCGTGTCAGCCGCTCGTTCTCCGTGCGTATATATATTTCGCTGCGGTTGCAGGTGGAAAGCAGGCATACTTCGGCGATGTGTGGTTCCCGGAGCAACAGACGGCTGAAATCCTGTTGCGCCTCGACGGAAAAGGAGGCCCGCCCCAAAAGATCGAAATCCGCGTTTTGATGGCTAACGCCATAGAGATAAAGATTGTTAGTAGACATGCCCTTATCCGAACCGGTGAAAACTTTGCAGAATGTAGTTAACTATGATCAGGGAAGAGAGGATGGCCCCCGCTCCGCCAACAGAGAGATAGGACAGCTTTTTTGCGCTCCAGCTACGCCGGTACTTGCCGTAGATAAATATCCCGTATATGGTCCATATCAGATAGGAGACCACCACCTGCGGGTCGAAGTGGGCCAGATCGGGGAAGGCCTCCTTACGCCAGATAATGCCGGTAACAATGGTTACCGAAAGCATGACAAAGCCTATAACTCCGGCCAGATAGCTGAAGCGGCTCAACTCCTCCAAAGAAAAGGATATCTGATAGACCAGGCCAAAACGCGCTTTTTTAAGGCTGTAATATAAAATCAAATAGATAATACTGAAGAGGGTGCAGATAAAAAGCGCCGAATAGGCCACCACCACGCTGGAGACATGAAAGAGGAACATGGGCTCCTGCAAGACCTCGTCCAGCGGGGCGCTCAGGTCTATTAAAAAGGCCGAGAGAAATTGCAGGAAAAAGATGGTGATAAAGATAAACATGCCTGTGGTAACCACCTTAAGCCGTTTTTCCAGCAACCAGTAGAGAACGGCCATGAACAGGGCCGAAAGTGAAAGCAGCTCGCCCGGCGTGGTAACCGGGAAATAGTGTTTATAAAGGGCCAGCAAAACCGTGTAGAATATATGGGCTGCAAGAAGCACATTAAAAAAAAGAGCGGACAGACGCACAACCCGTTTTTCCCGGTTCACTACCAGCAGGGCATATAGCCAGATCAACAGGGCATAGCCGACCGGTAAAACAACGGTAATAAATTCCAGAAGACTTCGCATGATAGGCTGTTCCTAAGTGAAATGAGTTTACCTGCCTTCCCCTGTTTCAACTTTTATGCCTAAAAACTGTGTATCCCGGCCATGAGCGCCCCAATTGCCGGAGCAAGGGGTGCGGGCGCTTACACAACAGGCGGACTCTTCTAAAGGACGAATATACATCCTGTTGTTTTTTAAAGACTTAAGTAGAGACGGGCTTGATATATAAAAAATATATACGTCTATAAAAGAGACAGAGCGTTTAGCGCATTATTTTCTGGGGAAAGTATACGGAAGGGAAAAACCGCGCGGTCGGTTTCAAGATGAAACACTTCATTTCACTATGAAACCGTCTTGTAAAAAAAGAGCCTACCTCCGCGGGACGCGGAGATGCACATGGTAGTACCACAGGGCGGCCAGGGTTAGCCCGGCCATATCGGCCAGCCAGTCCTTAAAATCGGCATAACGCCCGGGCACCAGCGCCTGATGCATTTCGTCCAGCATGGCGAAGAGAGCCCCGCCCGCCAGGATCGCGGCCCAACGCGCCGGGGAGGTTTTGAGCGGATTACCGAACAGACCGCGGGCTAAAAGCCAGCCCAATACAAAGAAGATAAAAAAATGAATCACCTTATCGAATCCCCGGGGTAATTGTACCAACAGGGAGGAAGTCATGGCCGATTGTATGGTGATCA
The DNA here is from genome assembly GCA_026991535.1 of Calditrichia bacterium. Lineage (GTDB taxonomy): Bacteria > Calditrichota > Calditrichia > Calditrichales > J004 > J004. The sequence goes on from JALXBH010000090.1 coordinate 3,291, forward strand.
GGGTCATCATCACCAGCCAGGGCATTTGCAGGTTAAGCTGTTTAATTATTCGATCCATGCTTTTTTATTCCATAATGTGTATATTTATAAATTAACTAAAATCAGCCTGGCGCATATTGACCTAAAACAATAAAGGAAGGCAAAGGCAGCTGGCGCGATGAAATAAAATGTCATTGTTTGACATTAGCCCGGCCAGACAATAAATTTGCCGGCTGACCGGAGAAGATAATGTCTGAAAAGATTGAATTTGAACATACGGAGCGCTTTCCAAGTTCCATAGAGCACCTGGACAAAATAGAGAGCATTTCCGCCGATATCGCCCACAAGGCCGGTTTTGACGACTCCACGGTGGATGACATCTCCATTGCCCTGACGGAACTGGTGAACAATGCCATTCATCATGGCAACCATGATGATATAAGCAAGCAGGTGACGGTAAAGTTTACGCGCACCCCCACGGAATTGACCATTTCCATCCGTGACGAAGGCCGGGGCTTTAAGATGGAGAACCTGAACAATCCGCTTCAGCCCGAAAATCTGCTGGCCGATAACGGGCGCGGCATTTACCTGGTCAGGGCGCTGATGGATGACGTTAAATTCAACTTTTCCGAAGGTAACACGGAAGTAATCATATCAAAAAACAGAAAGTAAGATGAGTACACAAAAAACCGTTGTCGTGGCCATGAGCGGCGGAGTGGACAGCTCCGTGGCGGCGGCTCTGTTGAAGGAACAGGGCTATAACTGCATCGGCATAACCATGAAATTGTGGGACTATGAGTTGGTGGGCGGCAATATAAATCACGAAAGCGGATGTTGTTCACTGGACTCCATCAATGACGCGCGCATGGTATGCGCCAGGCTGGACATGCCCCACTATGTGCTTAATTTCAGCCGCGACTTTCACGAAGGCGTCGTTTCCAATTTTATAAACGAATATGTGGCCGGTCGCACACCCAACCCCTGCGTGCAATGCAATATAAAAATCAAATGGAAGTCTCTGTTTCAAAAGGCGGAAGAGCTGGGGGCCGACTATATCGCCACCGGCCATTATGCCCGCATTCGCTTTAACGGGCAAAGCGGCCGTTATGAGTTGTACAAAGGCCTATACGACCGTAAGGATCAGTCCTATGTTTTATGGGGCACCCGGCAAGAGAATCTGGCAAAGACCCTTTACCCCGTGGGCGAATTCACCAAGGCTGAGGTGCGGAAGCTGGCGGAGAAATTCGGCCTGCGCACCGCATCCAAAAAGGAAAGCCAGGAAATATGCTTTGTTCCCGACAACGACTACAACCGCTTTTTAAAGAAAGTGGTGCCCGGCCTGGAAGAAAAGGTGCGGGACGGCGATCTGGTTACCACCGATGGGAAAAAGGTGGGCCGCCATAAAGGATACCCCTTTTTCACCATCGGGCAAAGGCGCGGCATCGGCACCGGTTTCGGCAAGCCGATGTATGTGGTGGAAACCGACGCCAAAACCAATACCGTGGTTATCGGCGAAGCGGAAGCGCTGCACAACAGGGCTTTTATAATCCACTCCCTTAACCTGATTAAATATGCTTCCCTGCCGCAAGACGGCCTGCCGGCCACAGTAAAGATACGCTACAACGATCCCGGCAGGCCGGCGACCGTTTATCCCGTGGACGATTCGCGGGCGCGCATCGTTTTTGATGAAGCCCAAAAAGCCATTGCCCCCGGTCAGTCCGCCGTTTTTTATGAAGAGGATTGCGTGGTGGGCGGCGGAATAATCGACCATATCATAAAAGAGTAGCCATGTCTGTCAGCACCGGAACTAAAAAGATAACCGTCCCCGCCATCATAAAAATGAAAGGCGACGGCGAAAAGATTGCCATGCTCACTGCCTATGACGCCCTGATGGCCGGCATTGTGGATATCTCCGGCGTAGATATTATTTTAGTGGGCGACTCCGCCGGCATGGTGATGGGCGGCAGGGAGAACACTCTTTCGGTAACCATGGAAGAGATGTTACACTATACCCGCGCCGTGCACAGCGCCGTGGAACGCGCCCTGTTGGTTGCCGACATGCCCTTTCTCAGCTATCAGATAAGTCCGGAACAGGCCCTGCAAAATGCCGGACGTTTTTTACAGGAGGCCGGCGCCGAGGCTGTTAAAATTGAAGGGGGCGCTCCCGTGGCCGAAACCGTGCGCCGCCTGGTTTCCGTGGGCATTCCCGTGATGGGGCATCTTGGCCTTACCCCGCAATCCATGCATCAGTTGGGAGGTTACAGGGTGCAGGGAAAACTTCGCGAAAAAGCCGAGGAGCTGCTGCGCGACGCCCTTACCCTGCAGGAGGCCGGCGCTTTTAGTCTGGTTCTGGAAAAAGTGCCCGCCACCCTGGCGGAAGAGATCAGCAAAGCCCTGAAAATACCTACCATTGGTATTGGCGCCGGACGGCACTGCGACGGACAGGTGTTGGTTACCCACGATATGTTGGGGCTTTTCCGAAAGTTCCGGCCCAAATTTGTACGCCGTTATGCCGAGCTGGGTGACGCCATGGAAAGAGCCGTAAAAAACTATATATCCGACGTTAAAGAGAATACCTTCCCCGATGACTCCGAAAGTTATTAAAACCATCGGAGAGATGCGCCGGCTCTCCCGTCAATGGAGGAGGGAAGGACAACGCATTGCCCTGGTGCCCACCATGGGTTTTTTACATGAGGGGCATCTCAGCTTAATACGCCGCGCCCGCAAAGCTGCCGACAAAACCGTGGTCAGCATCTATGTCAATCCCACGCAATTTGCCCCGGGCGAAGACCTGGATAAATATCCCCGGGATTTTGAGCGGGATCTGAAGCTATGCGCGGAGGAAAGAGCCGACGCTGTCTTTTTTCCCGAAAACCACGAAATGTATCCCCCCGGTTACCAAACCTATGTGTTTAACGAGCACCTGAGTGACAAGCTGTGCGGACAGACGCGCCCCACGCATTTTAAGGGAGTGACCACCATTGTGGCCAAGCTGTTCAATATCGTGGAGGCCGACGCGGCCGTATTCGGTCAAAAAGACGCGCAACAGGCCCTGATCATCCGCAACATGGCCCGCGACCTTAATTTCCGCACGAATATCATCGTCGCCCCTATCGTGCGCGAAAACGACGGGCTGGCCATGAGCTCCCGAAACAAGTATTTGACGCCGGATCAAAGGAAGCAGGCCCTTGTGCTCAACAAAAGCCTGCGATATGCGGAAAAACAATGGCAAGAGGGGCTACGTGATATGGCCCGCCTGAAGGCGGATATATACACCATGATTTCCGCGCGGAACGCCTGCCGCGTAGATTATATCTCCTTTGTTGACGCATGCACGCTGGAAGAGGCGGACAGCCGTTCCCCGGAAATACTGCTGGCCCTGGCCGTTTTTGTCGGTACGACCCGCCTGATTGATAATGTGCTGCTAAGGCGCTGATCCCGGCCGGAGAATTCCCCCCGGCCCACTTCTTTCAGAAGCGTCGCTTCACGGTGTGTTTTCCTTTTTCTCCCCTACAAACTCCAGGCTTAGCGAATTGATGCAATAACGCAGGCCCGTGGGCTTTGGGCCATCCGGGAAAAGATGCCCCAGATGACCGCCGCACCCGGGACAAAACACTTCAATCCGTCTCATGCCATGACTGTTATCTTCCGCCGTGGCCACGGCGGAAGATAACAG
>JALXBH010000091.1 GCA_026991535.1 Calditrichia bacterium
AGGTTTGGGTGGCAAAGTTCAGATGGACGGCTCCGGACAGGCTGTCCGTAACGGCCATGATCTGATGTTCGCCGTGGCAATCATTACAGGTAGGCGCTTCCATGTGGCCGCGATTGATGGCCTGCCAATGAATACTTTGCTGATAGGCCTCCTGCTCCTTTTCGTGACATTGACCGCAGGTGGAAGAGAGGTGGCGTTTGTTATAGAGGCATTTGTCATCCGATTGATGCACTATGGAGTGATATCCGTGACAGGTGATGCAGGTGGGCGCGTCCTTTTCCGTGTCCCGGTGCAGGATGCGCGCATGCACGCTGCTTTTATACAGGCCCACCGGCCCCATGCCGCGGAACCCCAGACGTGCCAAAACCTCGGGTTTACCGTGGCAGTTGCCGCAGGTCTTTTCAATATTGAGCTTATAGATGGTTGAGTTTTTGTCATCATAGGAAAAAATATTATGGGTTCCATGGCAGTCGGTGCAACCGGCGCCCGGCAGATCGGCATCATCCCGGTAAAAGCGGTGTACACTCATTTCATACTCTTCCTGCGCGTCTTCATGGCAATCAGCGCAATTAACGGCGGTGGTCACAAGATTGCTGTCCACATCATGCCCTGGGGGCAGGGTATGGCATTCCACGCATTCCATATCCCCGTGAATGGACTCCCGGAAGAGTGTTGAGTTAAAGTCATCATGACAATCGATACATTCACTGTTTGTTTGAGCCAGGGCGAGGCTTGCCGTTAAAAGAAAAAAAAGGTATTTCATGGTCAGGCTCCTTATATAGGGTAAGGACGCGACTCGGTGAAATGCGGGGCAGGTCTGGGTATAGGAAAAGGAAATCAATGAACGCACAGGCACCGGGGCCTGTTTCCGTCATTGAGATTTTGCCGTTAAGTTACGAAATAAAACCCGCCGTTTCCAAGGAATTGTCGCTCTTTGTACCGTCGGATGTTTCCCGAGCCGTAAAGCGCCATTCTGCTCTAGGAGATTCTTTCCAGTCTGTAAAAACCGAGCATAATCAGGAGGCCGGCGAGGATAATGCCGTTCCATAAAGCAGCGGGGCCGAATTGCGCATAAATATAGGGCCCCAGGATGGGGCCTATAACAAAGGATGCGGAAAAGCTGAAGGTGGTGGCGCCCATATAGGCGCCGCGTCGGCGATCATCGGCGCGGTTGGCGATAAAGGCGGAGAGCAGGGGAAAGGCCAGCATTTCCCCGATACTCCAGATAATCACGGTCAGGATTAAAAAAGGATAGCCGCCATGCCAGCCCACCATGCCGAAGCCCAGGCACATCAGGCCAACGCCCAGGGCGATCGTGCGCAGCATTTTATAGCGACGGATATGATGAACGATGGCCATTTCAAAGCTGACGATGATCAGGGCATTAAAGGTGAGCAGCAAACCCAGACGTTCCTCGGTCAGGGCAACGGTTTCTTTTAAATACATGGGCCATGTATTGAAAAGCTGATTGAATATAATGCCGGTAAGCAGCATAAGGATAAAAACACGGAGAAAGACTTTGTCGCGCCAGGGGGAGAGTTCCCGTGGAATTTCATGCTGCCTGTCCTGCCCGGAAACGGGGGACTCATGAAAAAAGAAAAGCAGCAGAAAGCCGGCCATAATCGAGGTGCCGCCTTCCAGCCAAAAAATATAGGCATAGTCGTAGGCGGCCAAAAATCCACCCAGGGCCGGGCCGAGGGCCACGCCGAAGTTTATAGCCAGACGATTGAGGGCATAAGCCCGTGCCCTTTGTTCGGGGCGGCAGGCATTGCCCAAAGCAGTGGCGCTGGCGGGGCGGAAGGATTCGATCAACAGAGCCACTAAAAAGAGTAGCAGGCCAATAAAAAAGGTGGATCGCATTTCCGACAGAATCAGATAGCTGGCTCCGCCGATAAAAAGGCTGAACAACTGTATGCTTTTTGTACCGATACGGTCGCTGAGGTGGCCGCCGAGCCAGGAACCGGCCATGGCCCCCAGACCATACAGGCTGAGC
>JALXBH010000092.1 GCA_026991535.1 Calditrichia bacterium
TCCCCGGGGTTTTCTTTCTTTTCATCCAGATTTTTAGTGTTTTCCCCCGGATTAAATTCAAAGCGTTCACCGTCTATCTGGCTGTCGGGCCTGCTAAGCAGGTCTGTGTCGGTAAGGTGATGGTCAAAGATGACCACGGAGGTTACCAGAGCGCTGTTAATAATGGATAACAGATATCCCAGACTCATATAACCCGTGATCATCAGAAAAAAATAGATGATCATCGAGGCCAACGTGCGCGAGAGGGGCAGCTCCACGGGCAGATAGTTTTTTTTCAGATAGAAATAGCGGGCGCCTTCTTCCCCAAACAGGGAGCGCAACAGGGGGTCCAGTCCGCCAAGCGATTGTTGCATATAAGCCAGGGCATTATCCAACAGCGGCGCCAGGGAGTGCATCAACGGTAAAAACAGGATGGAATAAATAATCAAACCCACCTTGATGGCAAAAACAAAAACAAAAGTAAAAACCAACGCCAAAACCACGGTAAGCGCACCGTAACCCACCAGCCGCCAGGGTTCTCCCCACAACAACCTCATACATTCCACTGCCGTGCCAAAACCATCCTCTTCCTTAGCGGCAACGATGGCCGGGGCTAAAAAGAAAGAGATGAGCATCGACAGGGTGACAAACAAAAGAATCAGACCGGCAAAGATATAAACCAGCGTACCCAGGGAAATCAAAATATCGCCAAAACCGTAAAAGGAACCGATGGCCGACATGATCAGCGCCCCGGCAATAAACGGAAAAATTAAAAACAGGTAGGTCAGATAAACGCCCAAAACCGATTTTGTTTTTGAGCGGGCAAACTCCAGCGCCTGATGACTGGTATAAAAAAAGTTTTTCCGCAGGCTCATATAGGCGGAGCGGGCCAGGGCCGTATTGCCGGCCAGTAAAACAATCAGGGAAAGAAAAACCGCCAGCAGGGCGATTGTTTTAGGCAACAGGGACTGTTCGCCGCTCAAAGGCAAGGGCAACAGGCCAAAACGCAGCCAGGCCTGATGGATATCTGTTCCCTGTGCCCAAAGCGCCAGATAGCTGAATGTAAAATAAATGATATGTGCCAGGGCCAGGCTTAAGGTGCCCAAAAACAGGCGTTGCGGCCCCAGGGCAATGCGTGGCGCCTTCAGGATATCCTTGTAGTTATAATAAAACCTCATCGTTTCCCCCGTCTAATATACCAGCCAGGCGTCTTTGTATCCGCTTTCCTTTATTTTCCTCAACAGGACTTCCGCTTTGTCCCGCTTCGCAAAGCGCCCCAAAAGTACCTTATAATTTTCCCCCGCGGGCCTAATACGGGCATCCTGTTGAAAGCGTTGCCGTAACTCATTAAGCAAACGTTCCGCCTTTTGCCGGTCGGATGTTACCATTACCTGAATTTGATAGCTCACGGTCTCTTCCGGGGAGACAAGACTGTCCGCCGCTGTTTGGGAAGCACGGCTTGTATCCGCCGGAACATTGATCAGGCGTTGAACCACCCAACCCTGGGCATAGCCTTTTTTCCTTAAATCCAGAACCATCCTGTCCGCCTTATACCGCCAGGGATAGTCACCCGCCTGTACCTTATACAAGCCCTTTTCCTTAAAAAAATAGACCGTGTCCGCTATCGCTTTTTTCAACTCACCGGCCATAACCTGTCCGTTCAGGGAGTCCAGTCCGGCAAAAAGCTGAACGCGGTAGCCCTCTATCTGGCGGAAGCGGGGCGGTGGTGGCGGAGGGGGCGGATAAAGGGTCAGTTCCAGCGTGACGCGGGCCGTATCCGTTTTAAGGCTGTCCAGAAAAGGGTCTTTTAATTTAGCCGCGGAATAGTAAAGCGTGCTGTCCACGGCGGGCCGCCGGTCGCCCAGACGTTCCTGGCGCACCAGCCCGGGATTGCAAGCCGTTGTTAAAAGGAGCAGGCCCAGGGCAAGAAGAAGATGTTTCATCAATAAACCTTTTCCAAATGGGTACCCGGATAATAGCTTTGCAGGATATGGTAAAAGCGCATACCCTTTTCCGACCGGCCCATGGCCCCGTACTGACACATGCCCACGCCATGCCCGTTGCCGCCGCCGATTATGCGCAGATTGTCGCCTTTCTTTTCCAGACGGAACAGGGTGCTGGGCAGATAGCCCCCCAGGGGCCAGGCCAGAAAACGACGGATGGCGTAGCCGGAAAGGATTCTTTTTTCCCCGCCATAAAGCAGTTCCAGTTGCTTCACACGTCCGGATGGCGTGCGCGATGCCACACGCAGGCTTAGGGCAATGCGGGTTGTATCGCTTACGGTGCTGTCGCTAAAGCCATGCCCGAACATAAAAGCATAGGCACTGTCCAACTGAGCCATGCTGCGGGTTTGCCGCCAACGGAACACCGGAGCAGCCGCGCAGGAAAAACTGTCGCCCAGGGCGTCCTGCCGCCCGGTCAGATAGGGCCGTTCTTTTTGTCCCCAGACATCGGCCACCGACTCCGAGGCTCCCCCGTCACAGGCATGAAAATAGGTATAGGCCAGGCTGTCCTTATAAAACAGAACGCTGCCCCGTGTTTGTTCGGTGGCTTTGTCTCCCAACAGCGTCTGACGGCCAAGCCCGCCGTAGGCCTGATCACGTACATCGCCATAGACGTCAAACTCCGCTTTTTTCCGGGATTGTATTTTTTTATAGGCATAGGTACGGGCGCATACCGCCTGGGCCTTTACCGCCTCGAACCATTTTTTTTTATTGGTAAAAATTTCGGCGGGCACTACACCGGCAATATAGTGTTCAAGGGGGAGTTGTTCTATCAACAACAGTTTCCCTTTTTTATAAATCAGGGAAATACGACCGGCATATTTGTGGCCCCGGTACCGGATGTAGGAGGCGGATTGTGCCGGATTAAAGCTTACACGGTGCGTGGTTCGAAACTGTAAAAAGCGTTTTTTATTATAGATGCGAAAACCGCTGCTATCCACGCGTAAATAAACCCGGGGCGTCCTCGCGCCAAAGGCATAGCGCGCTTCCTCCGTTTGCAGATGATAAAGGCCCGAAAACTCAAGGCTGTCCACGGAAGCGATCTCCGCCAGCAATACCCGGATTGGGGGAGAGGGTGGTGCGGGTCTTTCCTGTTTTTTCAACCGGGGAGAACAGGACGCCAGCAGAATAAGCAAAAAAAACGCGGCCGCTAACTTTTTTCCGGGATTCATTAAAAACCAAAACCGTACAGACGCACGCCCACACGGATGCCAAAACCGTTAAGGTTCACTTCGGATATGACCGGCAGCCCCTCAACCGTTTCTCCGCCATCCTGGCTGGGCTTACCGCCATGGTAAAAGGCTTCACCGTAAAAATCCGCGGCCCGGCTGATGGGAATGCTCACGCCGGCGCCAAGCTGCCAGGCAAAGCCGGAAAAGAACTGTGTATCGTCCTGACCGGTTTTAAAGTTGGTGATCGAGTTCCATAACAGTTCATAGCCGATGCCGCCCGTTACCTTGAGATCCAGACTGGGGGTGATTTGGCCGATATAGTGCAGTTGAAAAAAGAGCGGTATGGCCGTGGCGCTTTGATCCAGCTCATATTGCTGGGTGGAGATGCCTATTTGACCGGACTGGTCTTTTTCGCCTATGGTTGATTTTTTGGTATAGCTGCTGCGGTAAACATTAAAACCAACGCTGACGCCGACATTCTCATCGACCATGCGTCCCATGTTTAAACCGCCGTAAAACCCTCTTTCCGCATCGGTGGGGGAAAGCAGACCGACGTTGAACTCGGTTATGCGATTACCGGCAAATAAAAATGTGCTAAAAACCAGAACGGATAAAAGTGTTTTTTTGAACATGGCCGACTCCTTTTTCTCTATGATATGAGCATGGCTGAAAATTAATCTATTCCTTTCAAACCTGCAAACGTTATAACGCGTTCCCTATTGGTATGGCCGTGGCCGCCGTATTGTTCCGTTCCGCCGGTTTTTGCTTTTTAACTTACCTGACTCTGTTTACTTTTTCGCCTCCGTGGCGGTTTTAAAACAAAATTCTACCAAAACTGATCACCTTATAAAACTATTTTAAATATCCCTCCTGCCATACGATTATTAAAACATAGCAAAGAAAGGGAAGTCTTATGCGCGAGGATATCAGAAAATCATTCCGCGAAATATACGATCTGTTTTGTGAAAGAAGTTTCTCCCGGGAGGTCAGCATCGAGTCCATCCAGTTGATTATGGACATCGGCAACGAGGTTTTCATAAAAAACAGCCCGGAACATGTGGAGCATTATATGATGCAACCGCCCTCCAACGCTCCCGATCTGCGCGATGATGAACCCTTTTCCTTTGATCGCATTATGGCCATTTTCATGCGTATGGAAAATGAAGACGAGGAAATAACCCCGGCCCTGGTGCAACGCGTTTTTGAGATAAACAGTCAACTGGCCTGGAAAGATTACCAGGTACGTTACCGGCAATATATTTACGAAACCCACGAGAGCAACCCCGATGACGAGTATATCAGCTATCTGGCCGCGGTTTTATATTATGATGAAAAAAATTATACCCGGGCCTTAAAGGCCATAAATTTTGCCCTGGCCGAAAACAGTGCCAGTGCCCTGTACGCCCATCTGAAAGGCCTGACGCTGTTTCACCTTGGGGAGTTTGACAGTGCCCGTACCTATCTTTACCAGGCGCTGTTTTTACTTGAGTTGTTGCAGGATCAGCCGCCACGTCTCTCCGGCGCGCCGGAAATTTATCCCAACTACCCCATTGAATATCACACATCCACGGAAATCATCCGCATGGAGTTGAATAAGATTGAAAATATGGAAAAGTCCTTTAAACATCAGATTTTGAGCCTGCTGCAGGACTAATATAAAGCCTTTGTCCGGCTTCGATAAGCTCGTTTTTTTCCGGGGATTTGCGGGCAATCTCCGCCAGGGCTTTCTCAATCCGGTTGCGAACCCCTGTTTCCGTAGCGGGCAGCAGCTCCAGCAGTTCCAGGCGCAACAGCCACTCTCCGTCATAGTCCCTGTCCAGGGTCTCCGCAATGGCGGTCAGCCGCGCCCTGTCTGTGTTTCCCTCTTCCCGTTGTTGGCGTACTTCCCGGTAGTAGCCATGCAGCCGCCTGGCTTTTTCATCATATTCAATGGGAATGGCCACGCGGTCGGATTTGGGAGGGAAAACATTGTGTTTTTGCTTGTCGGCCGTTCCGGCAAAGACCGAAGGAATCTCCGCTCCGACAGCCATGTCGAAGTCGCCCCATTCCGGCCGGAATAAAATGGCGCCATCACCGTCGGTGACGGTACACTCCGTCCAGCATATTAATATCAGGCGATCGTTCCGGAAACGCGCCTCTTTCAGCGTGCCCCGCACCACCACGCCCGACTCAAAGCGTATGGAGGCCGGCCGGCCCTTTTTCAGGCCGTATTGCTCCAGGCGGTCCGGGGACAACAGCGAAGGATCGCCGTCCACTCCTTTCCACAGGCCCACCGGCGTGCTGTAACCTTCCGTGTGATACTCCGTACCGTGGCCTTCAAGCTGGCGGTCTTCAAAAGAGAGGCTGACCGGCCCGCTCATTTTAAAATAGCTTACCCCCTGCCCGTTCGCCGAATATTCCCGCAGCTTGCCGGAGACCTGCAATCCGCTGCTCAAAACAACGGTGGAGGGCGAAACGGCCTCCCGGGCCAGAGCCAGGCCATATGCTCCTCCCCAGCGAAAAGCCATGCCGTCGGCAAACTCTTCCAATACTTCCATCAGATGAGCCCAGTCCCGGCACACAAACAGTTGCGGCTGCTCGCGGGTGATATCATAGTTGTAGTCCGCGGCCTGCACGCTTAAGGGAATTTTTTTCACTTTGTCGCTTAAACAATGCCTGCTTTCGCCCACGGAAGAGAGAATGCCCGCGCCATATATTTTATAGTCCTCTGTTGTGCCGATTAAACCATACTCCACCGTCCACCAATGCAGGCGCGAGAGCAGGGAAGCCTCAGAAGGATGCTTATTGGCTTCCAGCTTTTCCTTAAGCGTCGTCTCGGCCTTTTCTATCTCTTCCCGCGGTGTACCGGGATACTCCTTGATGATGGACAGATGCCGGATCGCTTCATAGACCTCGTGATCCTGACGGGAGGAAAAGGCTTTGGTTCCTATATAACCGAAGTGCTGCAAAAAACGGGCATATTCCGGGTCGGCAATAATCGGGGCATGGCCGGCCGCTTCATGAACAATATCGGGCGCGGGGGTATACAGGGCATGTTCTATGGTGCGCATATCGGCGGAGATAACCAGAATGCGATGCAGTTGAAACTCCATAAAGACCGCCGGCGGCAAAAAACCGTCCACAATAACCGCCTTCCAGCCGATTTTGGACAGGGCTTCATTCATTTCAAAAACATTGGGGATGTATTCTATGGAGATTCCCGTTTTAACCAGACCGGCCACGTAGGCGGGATGGGCCTTTTCACTAAGGAAATCAAGGTTGCGGCGCATGATGTACCGCCACAGGGCATGATCCTGGGGCGTATACCGTTCATAATGCTGATCCACGATAAAGTGACGTAGATGATTCGGAATACTTTGCAGGAGCTCTTCATGGCTTTGTATCATATTTTTCCCCCTGGTTTCAATATTGGTCTTTATCGCGGCCCGGATTCCACGCCCGACAAACTGCCGCTCTGCAATAAAAGCCGCCAGTTGTAGCCGCTTTTTTCCGCTTCCTCGCGCAGCAGACTCCATAAATTTGCCAGACGGTTAAGCTGATCCGTCATATATTTTTGTGTCCGCCGGTGGTTTGCCAGACGCTTTAACAGGCTGTAAAAGCACAGGGCGTCCGTAAGAGCCTCCCACCGCTCCTTGTTAAAATAAAGCACGCCGTCATAGTTGTGCAACAGCAGATAGTTTTTTCCCGTCTCCGTCTCCGCCCAGCGGGTCAGCTCTGCCGGGAGCGTTTCTTCCCGTTCGGCCGGTTGACCGTATAAAAAGGAGAGCGGCGCAAAAACCATCTCCGCCCGGCCCATGCGGGCAAGCCGGTCTTCCAATAAAAAATGCTCCAGCGTGGCCCGGCAATCCCGCCGCGCCCCACAGGGCAGAGCATGTTCAAAAAACAGAGCCAGAACAGCGGTGGTGCGGAAGGGGCTGGCGGTACCGTTTAAAAGATACGCCCTAAATTTACGCCCGCTTTGGGAGGGCCTTAAGCGGTTTAGCCTGTCCGTGCAATAAAACAGCGCTTCCAACGGTGCCTCTGTTTGGGGAGACTTTTCGCTCTTATGAAAATGATAGGCTTTTGTCTTTAGCGCGGTTTCCCGGAAAAGCCCGGGTAAGTCCTCCAGCGCATCCTTAGCGCTTAATAAACGCTCCTCCCGGTTGAAAAGCGTTTCAAGCAAACGGTCCAGGGCAAGCAGAGCCGGCTTAATACGCAACTCTTTTAAAGCGCGTTCCGGGGAGTCCACCCCTTTGCCCTTAAGTGAGGCAGCCAGGGCGGCATAGGGTGTTTCGGTGCTGTCCCGCTCCAGGCGGAAGTCCATAAATACCTGTAAGCTATAGGCCGCCAGGGAAACAAACAGCCCCTGCTCCTTCAGTTCCCGGAGTGAACGTATATACCACAAACCACTGATCAACTCTTTAAAAACCACAAAGCCCGTTTCATCCCCACAAAGCGCCAGGCCTTCGCACAGATTAAGCCGGCGCAATCCCTTTTCCGTTTTAAAGGAAACCGAGTCCTGTATAAAGCCCGATGTTTCGGCATAGCGATTGTGGTAAACCACCAGGGCGCGTTCTTCTCCATACCGGTTGGAATAACAGAAAACATCCTCTTGAACGTCATCGTTTACCCGGAAATTGTACAAATAAAAGTTTTCCACTTCGGCAAAGAGATAGCGTTTTTTTAATAAAGGGGTGATTTGACGGTAATGGCGCTTTTCCAGTTCCGTATCGGCCTGTTCATCCCAATAGGCTTTTTGGTATTCCATGCCGTATTTTTCGTGGAAGCCTTCAAATTGTCCGTGCCCAAACATGGGCAGGCCGGGCAGGGTGACCATCAGCGTGCACACACCAAAGTATTTATCCCCCTTGCCGAACTGGGCAACGGCTGTTTCCTCATCCGGGTTGTTCATAAAGTTGACATAGCGCCGCAATATCTGAGGATTGAATTCCAGGACATTACGAATCATCTCGCGGTATTTTCCGTTTTCCTCGTTTTTCAGCATGTTCATAAAGGCGCTGTTATACACGCGGTGCATACCCAGGCTGCGCACAAAATAGCTTTCCATCATCCAGAAGGCTTCGGCCAGCAACAGGGTATCGGGCGCCTCGGCGGCCACGCGATCCACCACTTCCCGCCAAAACTCGGTGGGGAAAACCTTGTTAAACTCTTCGCTGCTCATGGCGTGCTGTGCGCGGGAGGGAATATCGCCGCCATGGCCCGGCTGCGGAAACCACAGGCGCTGAAAGTGTTTTTTGGCCAGGGTCATGGCCGCGTCAAAACGGATGACCGGAAACAAACGGGCCACATGCAAAATGGTTTGAATGACCGTTTCCCGCACTTCGGGCAACAGGTAGTTCAACTGGGCCGTATCATTCCAGGGCATGCCGGTACCGTCATTTCCGTGATAGATATAGCGTACGTCACCCGTGTGGTAATCGACACGCTTAAAAACAACCGCGGCGTCACTTTTATCCCAATATCCTTTTTCCAGAAAGATGCCCACCCTGTCGTCATCGCACAAATCCGGCCCTTCAAAGCGATAGGCCGGAAATGGGGGCTCCGCGCTTTGTATAAACCACTCCGGGTGTTCTATCATCCAGTCGGAATCAAGACCGGTGTGATTGGGCACCATATCGCTGGCCAGCCGTATGCCGCGTTCGGCGGCCCGTGTTTTCAGGTTTTCATAAGCGGCATAACCGCCCAGGTCGGCGGCAATTTCATAATTCTTCAGGGAATAGGCCGAAGCCACCGCCTCCGGGTTGCCGTTTATCCGCTTTATCTTTTGTGAAGCACCGCTGCGTTCCCACAAACCGATCAGCCACAGGCCGGTTATACCCAGGTTGGCCAGTCGGTTCAGCTCTTCATCGGGAATTTGATCCAGGCGGTGGATTTCACGTCGGTAGTACTTACGCAACTGATCCAGCCAGACATAAGTGCTTTTGGCGATCAGCACCAGGCGCGGCATCCAATGGGTATCCTGCGAAAAGGCTTCCGGTTCAAAACGGTGTATCTCCTCATCGAACGAGGGTACCAAGGTTTCCGGGCCGCCGGGGCCCGGCGCAAAAAAACGTTTCTCTTCTTCCTTGATGTAGTCGAGGTTTAACAACAAACGCCCCAAAAAAGGCCGGAGATCGACGCCCCATTCATCCCGCATATACTTCAATTGCGCGGAAAGGGAATCGGGGTTTTTACGGGCCGGCAGCAGCAGGAACTGCAAAAGGTGACTTCGGCTATCATCCACGCAAGGCAGATGTTTGCTGAAATTTTTAAAACCCTCGATAAAATAGCCATAGGCTTTTGTCTTTTGTAGAGGGGTGTCATCGATCAACTCGCGCAGACTGCCATAGGCGGGATTTTGGTTTTGTACCCATTGAATGATCATCTCTTCCAAAATGATGTAGCGCACGGGGCGGCCGCGGAATTCCTGTTGCAGATAGCCGTCAATGTCGGCCTGGGCATCGTACAAAGGCGGAGAGGGGAAAATTTCCAAAAAGGTGTGCAGCAGGGCGTCCTTGTAGCTTTCGCCCAAAACATCGTCAAGAAAAAAATCCCAGTCTTCCAGCAGTGTCGGATACTTTGTGTTTATATAGTCGTTGATAACATAATGCATTATTTCATCCACCAGACCCATGGCGTTTAAATCCGCCGCTGAAACCGGCTCCAGTCCGTCTTTTTCTTCCGCCCGCACCTCATTGATATGAGCGGCCAGTTTTTTTACCTGATCGAAGTTCTGGAAAAGGATGCGTCCATCCGTGGAAAACAATGCCTTGTCTATACCATATTTTTCCCGGGCGCTTTGTCTTACATGAAAAAACCAGGGCCCCGGATGCTGTTCGTTGGATGTCATTTTATATACATTTACCTTGATTTATCAATATGGTAAAAACTTAACACCTCCTTATGATATTTCAAAGGATTTCCTGAATATTCCGGCAAGATAGGCCGGCGGGAGGAAGTTTTCCCAAAATAAAGACGCGGAGAACAGGGCCTGTTTGCGGTTAGGCCTTTTCTTTAAGGAAGGGGAGTAAAATTCGTTTTTGGCCGGACCATGGATGCCCGACCGCGGGTGAACTTAGTGGAAATGTGCCGCGCAGACAAAATCAGGGACGGGCTTGAAACGGAATCTCTCCGGTGTACTATCCTTTTCCGCCCCTGTGTGAATCCGTTCATCGCCTATTTTAACAACTCCTCCAGGGCGCGGTTAAAAGAGGCCGGCTCGCTCAGGGCTCCGAAAAAACGGCGATCAAAGGATTCAACCGCCCGCACCGCGCCGGAAAGCAGTTTTTTTCCCTTTTCCGTTAAAACCACCTGTTTGGCCCGCGTATCCCTTTCATGCTCTTTTCGTTTTAACAGATGCTTCTTTTCCAGGGCGCGGATCACATTGGAGGTCATCATAACATCGCTATGGGAAAGCCGGGCAATTCTTACCTGAGTAACGGTTTCCTGCTGCAGGGTAAGCCAATAGGCCGAGGCCAAAATAACAAACTGCGTATGGGTAAGGTCGAACCCTTTCAGGCTCTTTTTGATTTCCCGTTGCCACTGGTTGTGCACCTGCCACAATAAAAATCCGGTTGACTCCCCGGCCGTTTTATACTGAAAGGGGTTTTCTTCCTCCCGTAGATTCTCTGTTTCAGCCATTTTGTTCCGCCTTTAATTTAATAACTTCATCAAAAGACTCCTTTTGGCGCAGGTGATGGCGGTAATGCATCTCCACCAGGCGGAACCATTCAAAGGCATTCAGGTAGCCCAGTGCCGGATGGGCTGTTTTTCCACTTTTCTTTTTTTCTTTAAGAAGAACGGCCATCTGTTCCATGCCTCCGCGCACCTGCTTCAGCCCGTTGGCCAGCTCCCCGGGGTTTTCCTCCTCTGCCGGTGTGTACTCCTCCGATGGCGGAACACTGATTTTTACCGGCGGAAAGCCATGCAATATATTAAAACTCATAAAGCCTTTAACATTCTTTGACCTGTTCCGTCCCTCTTCGGAAGCAAGACATTTCTCCATCTCTTTTATATGAAAATTCAGAGCCGAACCAATCAAGTGATTATAAAGCTGTCCCAGGGTCCAGCCGCCTTGTTCGGCTTTTATTTTCAGATGCTCCGCCTGGTAACCCTCCAGGGCCTTTTCCCAAAGGGATAACACTTTTAAAAAGTCGTTTAATGTTTTTGTAATGTTCATCAAATACCCCCTGCCATTAATATTCCGCTACAACCTCGGAGATGAGGCCTCCACATCCACATGATAAATGCAAATATAATAAGCGCATATATTATAATCAAGCGCTCTTCGATTAAAACGGAAAGACCTGACCGGGTGCGGCAATATGAAACCCGGCCGATACAACCGCCTGTCGTTGTTTGCTCTGCTCCCGCAAAAGGGGATTGGTGTGGTTAAAGTGGATAAAGTACACTTTGTTTTTTTCGGCGGCTGACAGCTTTTTAAACAAGGCCATACTTTCGATGACAAAGGGATGCGGGATTTCGGAGATATCGCGATGGTTGATCTCTTCCCCGTCAAAAAAAGTGGCATCGACAAAGGCATAATCCACATCGCGGAGAGCGTCGGCAATTGCCGTCGGCCATTTCTCCCACTTGTCAATATCCGGGATAAACAGGGCTTTTTTATGCGGCCCGCGGATGGTAAAGCCTACCGTTTCCGAATATTCATCCCGGTGGGGGACGATAAAGGGGGTCACGCTCAGCTTTGGCGTCAGCTTCTCGGTGCGTCCGGCCTCAAGGGGAAATATGGTAATATTACCCAAGCGTACCAACTGCCCCCAGGGTCCGTTTTTTTCCAGAAAGGCTTTCATGCGCGGCATGGCGTAAACGGGAACGCTGTCGGCGCCCATGGCTTCGCGCCCCAGATACATCAGCCCGCTGTAATGGCCGATATGGGCATGGGTTAAAAAAATGCCGTCGGGCGTTTCCTTTGCCGAAAAGGTGGCATGGCGGCGCAGGGCCTTTAGCTGACGCGGAAAATCGGGCGTGGCTTCAAACAGATAACTTTTTTCATTTTCATAGTCGATCACACCCAGAGATACAACCTGGCGTTTGATATCCGGATTGGTAAACAGCGGGCGGCAGCATTCCTTTGTACAGGCGATATGGGGTGAACCGCCATCCTGCACCGTACCCAACACCACCAGGACAGTCGACGATTTGGCGGCCGGTTCCCTCTCCGGCTGCCTCTCCTTTTCGCAGGCCGCGGCCAGTATAAACAAAACGACTAACCAATACGTTTTCATGCTCTTTTCTCCAACACGTGCCTTTTACCGGACATTACATCTTTTCACCCATCTCGTCATCATCCATCCCCATATGCATCCGTCCCTCGCTGTCGGTATGGGAAAACATAAACAGCCGTTCCGCCGCCAGGATAAGAACCAGACCGATGGCCGCAACGATAAGCACAAAAGGATCGTTCAGGTAACGGGTATAGATAAAGGCGGCTAAAATAAGCACATCCAGAACCAAAGCCACCAGCGGTATAAGGGGATTAAAGCTTACCTCTTTTCTGAGATAGCGAAACAGACCCCAGTGAATGGCAATATCCATGATCAGATAAAATATGGCCCCGATGGAGGCAATGCGCGTCAGGTTAAACAATAGGGTTAACAACATGGCCAGGGCCACGGTAAAAATAAGAGCGGGGTTATTTAGTCCTCCGGCCTTCAGCCGGGGTACCTGCTTCATACTGCTGAGCATGCCCAGCAGGCGGGATGCCGAAAATACACTGGCGATCACCCCGGACATGGTAGCGATGATGGCCAGAAAAATAACCATGATGATACCCCACTCACCGAAAACGGGACGGGCCGCTTCGGCCAGGGCATAATCCTTGGCGGCAATAATTTCCGGTATGGAAAGTCCGCCGGCCACCGAAAGCGCCAGCACGGTATAGATGACCGTACACACGGCAATGGAAATGATGATGGAACGACCCACATTTTTGTGGGGATTTTCTATATCACCCCCCTGGTTGGTGATGGTGGTAAATCCTTTATAGGAAAGTATGGCCAGGGCCAGGGCGGCCACAAAAGCAAAACCCGGTGGCATGGCCGCGCTGTTTTGCGGCACATAGGTCGCGCCGATCTCCGGAAAACCGGAGACGGCCAGGCCGGCAATGGCCAGCAGGGCGATTCCGGCCACTTTTATTATGGCGGTAATCGTGGCGGTCTGTTCAATAAAACGGTTTCCCGAAATATTGACAATAAAGGCAAAGGCGATCAGCAAGACACCCAGAATGGAGGCATAACCGGCATACTGTTCCGGAAAAAGCCTTAAAACATAAGCACCAAAGGTTCCGGCGACGAGGCTTTCGGCCACCACCATGGAAACATACATGAGCAGGGAAAACGTGCCGGTGGCCGTTCCCGGGCCATAGGCCTTGGTTAAAAACCGGGCCACGCCCCCCGAAGAGGGAAAGGCGTTGGAAAATTTGACATAGGAGTAGGAGCTGAAAGCCACCACAACCGCCCCCGCCAGAAAAGCCACGGGAAACGAGTCTCCCACCAGCTCGGCCACCTGACCAATCAAAACAAAAATACCCGCGCCGATCATGACGCCGGTTCCCAGGGATACCGAGCCGGTTAATGATAGCTTTTGATTTTTTTTCCCGGTTGTTTGCATATAAAACCCGCCACTGTAAAATGTTAATAAACCTAAAAAGCAGAATAGGGCATATTAACAAAGTACGGGGAATAAGACAAACCGCTTCCGGGGATCCCTGATTTTATACCGGGTAATAAGAGGGTATTTTCGCAATTTCCGGTACGCCTGCACCACCGGAGCTATTCAAAATAATTGCCCAAAGATTCGAATTTCTTTATCAGCGCATCCCTTTGTTTTCGCGCGTTTTTTATATCCCGTGCGGCAATAAGCAGGTGCATATGGCCTTCGATACCGCCAAAAAAGTTGTGCAACTGTTGGTAAAGGTCGCCGCTATAACTCTTATCCATCAAAATGGTTTTTGCCCGGGAAAAAACATCCCGGCCAAGCTGATTCCAGGAGGCGATATCTTCCGCCGGCGGGGCGGCGGCCAGTTCTCTTTTGATTTCTTCTATCACCCATAGGGTTTGCGGATTTAATTGCCACTTTTGCCCCTTGTTGAGGCTTAATTCCATTTTCATCGCCCCATGCATATCAGGCATGCGGCCAAAATCATAATCATAAAGCACCGCGGCGATTTGGCGGATTTCGCTTTCTTCATAGGGCAGCTTAGGCATCAGTTTAAAACGTCTTACCGCGCCCGGCATCCGTGTGTTTTCCTCCGCAGGGTTTAAAACCCATTTTGTAATCACATCCACAAACGCCTGCTTATCGGGGAAGGACGGTTTATAGTGTTCCTGAACCTTCACCATCGGCGGGGCGAGCATATTTTCTCTTTTGGCGGGGTCGGGCTTTTCCATATGGCAGATAAGACACTTCTGGCGCATCAGCTCATAGCCCTCGGTATGTACGGGTTTTGTTGAAGCCACTTCCGCCGTGGTTTGTCCGCTGCTTTGTTTATTGCCTTTTTCCGCGTTGCAGGCCAATAATATCAAAACAACCGGCAGGATTATAAACTTATATCGCATCATCATACGGCTCCTTATCAAACGTTCACCTATTTTCCAGGCATGTTCATCATGCATATTCAATGTAGAAAGTCAGACAAGGTTACAGCTTAAAAATCACATTCCGCTAATTACGAAGGCGCCTGTCGGGGGAGAGCCACATAAGGGCGACGAGAAGATAAATCGCCAGGGCGGGCCAGGTATTTGCAAAGGCCGACAGCATCCCGGCCAGGTATAGAAATACAGACAGCTTTCCCTTGACATCCCTGCCGATGGCCTTTTTCAGGGGAAAATCCGCGTCATGGTGTTTTATGATCGAGCCCTGAAGCAGCTTATAGGCCAGCGCGCTCATAAACAGGATAAAACCATAAAGGACCACCGGGGCGGTCGCCGCATGATGTTCTCCAATCCAGGCGGTGGTAAAGGGAATCAGCGACAACCAAAAGAGCAGGTGCAGGTTGGCCCACAAAATTCTTCCGTTAACCTTTTCCGCAAGTTGAAACAGGTGATGATGGTTGTTCCAGTAGATACCGAGATAGATAAAGCTGATCAGATAACCGATGAAAAGCGGTATACGCGGAAGCAGGGCGGAAAATTCCGCTGTTTCGGGCGCCTTCAGCTCCAACACCATGATGGTAATGATAATCGCCAAAACCCCATCGCTAAAGGCTTCCAGTCGTCCCGTTTTCATTTCATTCATCGCGGAATCCGGCTTTTATATGGCTGCCGTCGCAATAGGGCTTTTTGGCCGACGCGCCGCAGCGGCAAAAGGCCGTTGTTTTGTTTTTCTCCTCAACGTAACCGCTCTTATCCTTCACCTTTAAAGTGCCGTATATTAACAGGGGCCCGTTGGGTAATACCTCCACCTTTGTTTCCAGGGTGGCCGCTTCCGGGTTTGCTTCATCGTTCATATAATAACTCAGGGCGCCGGAAGGGCATTTTTTAATTTGGGCCTGTAACTCTTCCGTCGTCGCCTGTTCTATTCTCAGCCAGGGTCTTTCTCCCGGTCTGTAGACCCGTGGCAGCTCACCGACACAGATAGCCGCGTGTACGCATTTTTCCGCTTGCCAGACGATGGTCAGTTCTCCGTTGCTGTATTTCTTTATTTTGCCTGCCATATTTATCCCTTGTTTATAGAAAATTGTCCCGCTCCAAAAGAAGGTTTAACCCGCCGCGGTATTTACAAATGGGTGTGCTGCTTCCAGCCATACATTTTTTAAAACCGGTTAAACGCTTTTTAATCAATATTTACTTCAGGTGATAATACCCTTTTTCATTCCGGATGTCGGCGAATATACGCGGCCACAAAGGGGCACAGGGGCACCAGCCGCAAATCCTTTTCCGCGATATCCTCTAATACCGCCTTAACCAGGGCCGAGGCCTTTCCCCGACCCTTGAGCTCCGGCGGAACTTCCGTATGGGTAAGAAAGATTTTTTCACCGGCAATGATATACTCGGCGATGGTGAGCGCTTTTCCGCTTGCCATTTCGTAACGCTTCCGCCGTGTATTGTTAACAAGCTTTTCAACCCGGGACATATAACTCCTTTCGCCGCACCCGGCCTTTCAGCCGTTGTTCATCGGCACTTCCATCAATAACACAGAGGAGGCCTGCTTTGCCGTAATCGTAAGTTCTTCCGTTTCCCACAGTCCCAAACCATCCCTTTTTTGCAGCAACACGCCTTCCACATCGACGGCGCCATCCAATACAAAAAGATAAAGTCCGTTTCGCCGGCCCTCCCTTAAGCCATAGACTTCCCGGTGACCCTCCTCAAAGTCACCCATAAAAAACCAGGCTTTTTGATGTATCCATACGCCGTCATCATCCTTGTCCGGCGAAAGGATTTGATAAATGCCGTTCTTCCGTTCCACTTTTTTCATGGACATCTGATCATAACGCGGTTCAACATTTTTTTGGTTGGGCAAAACCCAAATCTGTAAAAAATTAACATCCCGCTCATGGCTCTTATTATACTCGCTGTGAAAAATGCCGCGCCCGGCGCTCATAACCTGTATCTCTCCCTTGTGGATGACTGACCTATAGCCCATATCGTCCTTATGCTCCAGTGCCCCGCGCAAGGGAATGGAAATAATCTCCATATTATCATGGGGATGCGTGCTAAACCCACGACCCGGAGCCACAATATCGTCATTTAAAACACGCAGTGCACCAAAACCCATTCTTTCCGGATTGTAGTAATTGGCAAAACTAAAGGTATGGCGGGTATCCAGCCAGCCATAGTTGGCATGCCCGCGCGATTCCGCCCGGTGTAGAACTTTTTTCATTGTCATCCTTTGCTTTTAATAAGAAGATAAGGCGGCTAAACGGAAAAAGACATGCGCATATACGCCCTTTTCTTATCAAAATCCGATATTTTGTTTACGGAAAAACGAGGGAGACTTACCGGTGCACTTTTTAAAAAAACTACTGAAATGGGCCGGGTTTGAAAAACCGAGGCGGTAGGCGATCTCCTTGGCCGAGGCTTCGGTGAAATAGAGATGCCGTTTTGCCTCCGTGGTGATCCGGGACTGAATATACTCCTTGGCGGTTTTTCCCGTCAGGGCCTTCACGGTGCGGTTGAGATGATCCGGGCTAATGTTCAGGGCCCGGGCATAAGCCGAGGCGTGGTGCCATTGCCGATAGTTTTCTTCCACCTGTTTCTTAAACGCTTTCAGGATGTTGCCTCCCGCTTCTCTTACGCGGCCTTTCTCCGGCGGCCCCGAGGCCAGGGCGTTGCAGTTTATTAAGAACAATTCCAACAGGGCGGCTATCGCCTTGAACTTAAAACGCTCCTGCCCCTTCAGATAGTTCAACATTTTATCCGCATAATCCGACAAGGGCGCCATCTCCGCCGGTGAAAGTTTAAGCGGTGGGCATAAACCGTAATCGTTAAACAGGTTCAGGTCTTCCATAAAACAGAGCGGAATATCGTTTTCCAGCATAAAGCGTGATGAAAAGAGCAGGGTGTAGCCGTGGGAAGGCTCTTCCTCCAAAAGCTGATGCATCTGTCCGGGATTTATAAAATAGATCTGATTGGCGGATAGCGTATGGGTATAAAAGTCCACAACATACTTTCCCCGGGCCTTTAGCAACAGGCGTATGGTATAAACATCCCGAGGATGGGAAATATCCTCCTTTGGGGAAGAATTTTTATTAGCCTCCTCCATGCGGAAAACGGCAAAGCTTTCTCCGGGATAGGGATTACCGGGCAAAATCTAAACCCCAAACTGATTTAAGTGGTGATCCAGATGCTTATAGAACATATTGCTCCATTCACGGCCGGTCAGGGGGCCAAAGGAGTGGGACTCCCGGTTCTCAAAATAAGCTGCTCCCAGGCGCACTGTTTTTTGGATATAGTCCAGAAGACGTTTTTTTTCTTTTTCAAAGTCCCGGGCGTCACCGATAATAAACTGCGGCGCGGTCTTACCGTTACGGGAGTAGGGTTTTTCTCCCACCACCTGCTTTTTCACCAGCAGTTTTAAAATCAACCGCAAAAAGAGCCCCGGCCGGGGATGTTTATCCTCATAGGCCATCTCATAGGTAACATTACAGTGAGCCAGCATTTTATCCACACTCATTTTCCCCCACAGCGGTTGACTTTCCGGTGTCAGCATGTCTATTCTTTGCTTTAGCTTTTCAGCCGCCCGCGGATCAAATATATTTTCCATGGAAACGTTACTCCCGGTTTGCCTTACCGCTCTTTGAAGGCGGTATCTTTTTTCCGTTGATGTCAATATAAAACCAGGCCGCGCCCGTCATGGCCGTATGGCCATCGGCATCCGCTTCCGGCTTGTCACACCGGTAACTCACCCGCGCCCGGCCGTTTTTAAAAGGTTGCGCGCACTTAAACCGCGGCGTGATGACCACCTTGCCCGTTGTGTCCGCATAACCGATCTTTCCCCACCTCATAATCCGGAACAGGCCCTCGCTTACATAATCCGGCCCGTTATCAAAGGGATAAACCTCATAAAGCCGCCGCCCGCGCGCGTCAATGGCAATCCATTCAAACACGGAATCCTTTTTCGCCAAAACAATTCCATAGCGTACAATGGTTTGGGAGAAGCATACCGCGTATCTGCCCAATGGGATGAGCGTATCGCCCCGGCTGTTTACATAGCCGCAGGGCAGTCCGGATTCATAAAATTCTCCCCGGAAAACCCGGGTCAGGGTATCCTTGCCGGCGGAGGCGGATACATCGAAATACTTTTGTTGCGGCCTGGGGGTGTTATCGGAGCATGTCGTCAGGAACAAAGCGGCAAACCACAGGCCGGCCGGCCATAAAAGCTTTAAATATCCGATCAGGCGTTGCATGGGGAAAGGGATTCCTTTGGCCGTTGTGACTTTTCGGTTACAGGGTCAATATATAGTCCGGTGTCACTTTAATCAAACCCCGCCCGGACAAAAAAAAAGCCCGCCTGAGGCGGGCCTGATAGTCTTATCCGTTTTTCTTTGCTATTTCTTCCAGCATCTCCGTGGTCAGGGATTTCGGGCGTTCCAGAGCCTGGCCATTGATACGGTCCCAGATAATATTGCTCAAGACACCGATGGCCCGGCCCACGCCAAACATGACCGTGTAAAAATCATATTCGGTAACGCCGTAGTGCCATTGGATGACCCCGGAATGGGCGTCCACATTGGGCCAGGGGTTTTTGGCCTTGCCGTGTTCCTTAAGAATCGGCGGCACAACTTCGTAAAGCATGCTGACCACCTTAAAGATTTCATCATCGGGCAGATGCTTGAGAGCGAATTCCCGTTGGGCGGTATAGCGCGGGTCGGTTTTGCGCAACACGGCATGACCGTAACCCGGTATCACCTGGCCGCTGTTAAGGGTATCCCAAACATATTTCTCCAAATCGGCTTTGGTTGGGGTCTTATCCATATGCGACATCAGGTTTTGCACCCAGCGTAACACTTCCTGATTGGCCAAACCGTGCAACGGACCGGCCAGGCCATTCAGTCCGGCGGCAAAGGAGTAGTAGGCGTCGGAAAGGGCCGTGGCCACCAGGTGGGTGGTGTGGGCGCTTACGTTACCGCTTTCATGGTCGCTGTGCAGGATGAAGTAGAGACGGGAAATTTCATCATAGGGATGATCGATACCCATCATGTGGGCAAAGTTGGCGCCAAAATCCAGATCCGGGTTTGAGGGAATCGGCGTATCGCCCTTGTACTTCATGCGGTAGATATAGGCGGCGATTTCCGGCAGCTTGGCCAGCAGGTTGACGGCATCCTCATACATAGGATCCCAATAATCCATTTTGGTCATGCCGGCATTATAACGTTTTACGAAAACCGATTCGCGCTGCAGGGCAACCACGGCCGCCGAGAACATACTCATGGGGTGGGCGTCGCGCGGCATGGCCCGCAACAGGTCGAAAATATATTGCGGCACACGGCGACGGGCACGGAACTCTTCCAGCACATCATGGATATCTTCCTCGGTCGGGATATCGCCCGTGAGCAAAAGGTAAAAATGGCCTTCAACGTAAGGCATTTCCGCCCCCTTGGCCCGGGGCAGCTTTTCCAGGCATTCCGGGATTGTATATCCGCGGAAACGGATACCTTCCACGGGATCAAGATAGGAAATATCGGTGGTCAGCGATTTTAGGCCACGCATGCCGCCGTAAATTTGAGCGATGGTGACTTCATCCACTTTTACATTACCGTGGTTTTTCACCAACCTGGAAATACGTTCCCGCGACGCGGGAATTTTTTCCGCCAGTTTTGCTTTAAGCTTAGACATTTTACGTCCTTTCAGATTATTAGGTTAGGATACGTTTAGGCTCCCTTGTTCACTTCGCTTTTTTCTTTTTTTGCCGTTGTTTCGCTACTTTCCTTTTTTTTGCCGTTGCCGGAACCTGCATCCGTGCTTTTCTTTCCGTTCTTATAATCGGTGATGTAAAAGCCGCCTCCCTTGAAAATCAGTCCGGCACCGGCGCCGATTTTTCTTTTAACCCGGCCGCCACATTCCGGGCATTCTGTCAGAGGCGCTTCCGACATGCGTTGGAAAGCTTCAAAAACATGTCCACATTCCTCACACTGATAATCGTATGTTGGCATTGGTTTTAGCCTCCTAAATTTACGACAATAAACTGCAAATACAAGCAACATTTACAACGTCTTCCGCCTTGCATCCCCGCGAGAGATCGTTAAACGGTTTGGCCAGGCCCTGAATAACCGGCCCGATGGCCTGCGCGCCCGCCAGCCGTTCGGTTATCTTGTAACCGATGTTACCGGCATCAAGATCCGGAAAAATAAATACATTGGCTTTTCCGGCAACCGTACTGCCGGGAGCCTTTTTGGCGCCAATGGCCGGGATAAGGGCCGCGTCAAACTGTAGTTCACCATCCACGTTCAATCCGGGTTGCTGCTGTTTTATAATTTGAGTCGCGCGAATCACTTTCGTTACATCCTCATGCTCGGCGCTGCCTTTGGTGGAAAAGGAAAGCATGGCCACATTCGGCAGCTCTCCGGTAAGGCGGCTGTGGGTTTGTGCCGTGCTGACGGCCACGCTGGCCAATTGCTCTTCCGTGGGGTTGGGAATAACGGCACAGTCGCCATAGGCAAAAACTCGCCCGTCCTCCAAAACCATTTCAAAACAGGAGGAGACCGCCGTTATGCCGGGGGCCAGCCCCACCACCTGTATGGCCGCCCGCAAAACATCGCCGGTGGTATGAACAGCACCGGCCACGGCCCCGGCCGCCAGACCATGCCGCACCATAAAGGCGGCGATAAACATGGGCTGTTTTAAGGTTTCGGCCGCTTTTTCCGCCGTCATGCCCTTATGTTCACGCATTTGAAAATACTCGGCGCTCCAGGCGGCGATATCCAGGGTAGACGGGTCGGCTATTTCTATGCCCGAAATATCCACTCCGTTTTCCCTGGCGGCTTTTTCAATTTCCGCCCCGGAACCAAGCAACACCGGGCTTACAAGTTTGTGGCCGTGCAGATAAGCCGCCGCTTCCAGTATGCGCGGATCACTGCTTTCGGGAAATACGATTTTGTTATGCGCCTTTTTTGCCGCGCGTTGTTGCAAACTTTTTATAAAATCCATTTTTAAGGCCTTTCGCCGTTAAATTTGTTGTGTAGTTGATCAGCTACAAATTTAGTGACAAAGTTATCAATATTTCCATGAAATTTTGCTACTGATTTTACAATCGTTGAGTTAAGGTAGGTATATTTTTCATTGGGCATTAAAAAAACCGTGGATATCTCGCGGGCCAGCTTTTTATTCATCAGAGCCATCTGAAACTCATATTCAAAATCGGAGATGGCGCGCAGACCGCGGATGATTACCAGCGATTTCTGCTCGCGGGCGAAATCAACCAATAAGCCGTCAAAATGGGCCACGGAAACATTTTCAAATTTATCGATGGCATCATGGATCATCTCCAGGCGTTCTTCCACATTAAAGAGCGGTTTCTTTGAAGTGTTCACAGCCAGCGTTACCACCACTTTTTCAAAGATATTTGCCGCACGGTGGATGATATCGATATGGCCCAGGGTAATCGGGTCAAAGGTTCCCGGGTAAATTGCGGTAATATTCTTACTCATTTTCCTCACCTGTTTTTTGTAAAAATGAAATCAGGCTACGGCCCATTTTTTTCTGTTTAAACAGTTCATATATATCGGACGTTAAGGCAAGCGGATTGGAAACCTCATGTTCTATTATTACCAGGTCCCTGTAGCCCAGGGCGCGGGAGCGCATCAGATTGTCCATCAGAATTTGCAGCCCTTCTATGGCAAACGGAGGGTCCAACAAATAGATATCAAACTCCCGGCGGTTGGCCTGCA
>JALXBH010000093.1 GCA_026991535.1 Calditrichia bacterium
TACTTTGACCGTTCTCATTAGTCAGTTTATAATAGTAGATGCCACTGGACAGATTGGTGGCGTCAAAGGTTACCGAGTGACTACCCGCTGCTTGTTGGCTATCCACCACCAGGGTTTGTAACAGGCGTCCGTTGACATCATAAATCACCAACTTCACTTTTTGTGCCGCAGGCAGACTGTAGCGTATGGTGGTGGAGGGGTTGAACGGATTGGGATAGTTGGCGTACAGCCTGAATCCCAGCGGTGTTGAGTTCCGCTTGTTCAGGTTGGTAATGACGGTAGTATCTCCGTACAGTTTTCCATCGATAACGGCGCCCGTTAACTGCAATGAAGAAGCGCCCTGTTGCTGTCCGGAAGAGCGGGAGATCATACCAATGCCCCAGGCTAATTGGCTGTTTATCTCACTTTCATCAACAAGGGTCGTGTATTGGCGAACAACGCGTTCCCTGTCGGAATCAAACACGGTTTTCAGAGCTTCTCCCTTTTGCCGGAGTTCCTTTATCCCGGCGGCCGGGTCGTTCAGGGGATAGTAGCCATGGGCCGAATCGTTGGGCGCCGTGGATAAATCCAACCAAACGTTTTCCTTCTCCGTATTGGGAAAGTATTCATAAATCCGCGCGCTACGGGAGTCCCGGCGTAAATAACGGGTTTCGCTCCCATCCATGCTATATTGAACCATATAGGTATGACCGTTTATTTGCTGGTCGCCGGTAATGGTTACATCAACATAAGTGGTGTCGTTACCCTGTTGGCCGGCGGTAACTTTCCGGTAAACCCATCGATCGCCCAAATTCATGGGGAAAAAATTTACCAAACCGGAGATATCGCGGCTGTGTATCAGGGTGGTATCGCCGTTAATAAAACTAAAAAAACGATAGGCGTCCGTAAAATAGAGAGAATCGCCCAGCGCTTCCATTCCGCTAATACGGGAATCATGGCGATAAAGAACGGTAAAGCTCTCGCCGAAATCCTCGCTCTTTAAAAGGGCTCTGTGGTAGGCGGCAAACAAAACGCCGGGTGTGGTTCCTGCCTTTACGATTAAAGGCGTTTCCGGCAGTGAACCGGTGGTAATAAAGGGAGACCATGCCGGGGTTTCCCGCCAACTGCCGGGCAGGCCAAGGCTGTCGGAACGGTAAAGCAGGGGGCCGCTGTCGTAAATGCTGAAGGGGGCATATACATGCTTTTTGTCGGCATCAAAGATAAGGGTGCTATTTGACCAATTATAGATGCTGTCGCTTACCATCCAGGTGGAACCACTGTCACCGGAGACCAGGGCGCGGCCTTCATAATCCGAGGCATAGCGTATATGCGGATATCCGGGCGCTTCACCCAGATAGCCTGCCACACCGTCGCCTGGTTCGAAGGTATAGCCGCTGTCCGCTGAAATGAAGTTTTGCAGATAGACCCGGGTGGGATCGTTGGGAGAAATGTGTATTTGCGGCAGATCATAATCTGCCGGCATGCCCCAATCGACCTCTCCGTTAAATCGGCGGGCATAGTACCAGTTGTCCGTGTTGATATCCTCGCCAACGCGTATCCAGCGCAGGGTATCATCATTCCAGAAGGCGATATTGCCAAAATAGTCGCCAACACGACCATTGCCATAATCCATGAGATAGCTGTTATAATAAAGGGCATAGGAAGACGTCCGGGAATCATAGATATCCACCGAGGCGTTGAATCGGTTTATGGCGGAACTCTGCCAGGCACGTTGCTCGTATACGGAACTGTGCTTTAAAAAGAAAAGGGGATGACCCTGCTGACGCACACCCTGTACATCCACATAATAATCGGGAATTTCTCCGGCATTCAACACGGGTATAATAAAAAACAAAAAAGAAATTAAAATTATACGCATGACTTGCTCCTGGGGAATTGGGATTGTCAGTCCTAAACTAACGGACTTTTGGAGCGTAGTCAAATTATTTTATATTAAACATACGACGTTATAAAATGAGTGCCGTTTCCGGGATATATTTGTTTGAATGGCATGTATCTCCTCTTAAACAGTCCATCCTTTTTTTCTTTGTACCTCTCTTATGAAATTTTTCGCTTAGCCCTTCATTCCAAAAAGCGGTCAGGAAAAAGGTAGAATCAGGTTAGAAGACCTCACTTTATAAAATACAGATATTAAAATTTTATAAGTGTATAATAAATAGTCATTTATATTCTAAATATATAGTGAAAAACTTAAAAAATAACCTTATATTCCGGCCGTGTATATCCGATATAAAATAATTAAGCGTACCTGTTTCTGTTTAAAAAGAAGGGAATAAGGAGAAGAGTAGAGCGCCACCCGGGTATTCATGTTTTTTTTAAGAAGATATGCGTGGCTTAAAAGCTTTAAAGTGTAACTTTTTGCCCCCTTTTATTTCTAATTGTTTGTCCGCGGTAATTAGATACAGGGAAATGCGGACATAAAATAAAAAGGAATTTTCAGCCATGGAACGGCAGTCAAAGCAGATAGTGTACAGCAGGCCTGTATTTCGATCCGCGCGAGAAATGTACAAGCGCCTTTTATCTCACCATCCCCCGTCCGTTTACATTCTCCCTGAGAGGCACATACTAAAATCAAGAGAATAGTGATATTCCAATAATACTTTTCCCGGCTTTAAACAGGGTTGAAAAATCCGTCCTTACCAATAAACACAGAGCAAAACAAACTGGCGATAAACAAAAGGGCGTTAAAAGCCCAGACTAAAAACCTAACACATTACAGGAGTAGCACCATGAAGAAAAATATTACGCTTTTGCTGATATTTATAACGATGTCATTATTACAGGCCGCGGATGAAGGAAGCATAAAGTGGACCTTTTCCACCGGCGGAGAAATCTATTCGCTGCCGGCCATTGGAGGAGACGGAACCATCTATCTCGCTTCATATGACAAATATCTTTATGCCTTAAACAGCGATGGCTCATTAAAGTGGAAATATCACGCCCTGACCGATAATAACTGGGAATGTTTTTTGCGTAACACGCCTGCCCTGGGCAGCGATGGAACGGTTTACTTTGTGGATAACTCCTATGGTTATCTTTTTGCCGTGGGACCCGACGGGACGGAAAAATGGAAAGCCGACTTTACCGATGGCCGTATAGCGGCGC
This sequence comes from Calditrichia bacterium, assembly GCA_026991535.1. Lineage (GTDB taxonomy): Bacteria > Calditrichota > Calditrichia > Calditrichales > J004 > J004. The sequence goes on from JALXBH010000093.1 coordinate 3,106, forward strand.
CGCCTGCCATCGGGCCCAATGGCGAGATCATTATCGTAACGACCATGAGGGAGGTCTTCTCCGTTAATCCCGCGGATGGCAGTATAAACTGGAAATACACTTTCAGCGGCGGTGAGGATGAAGCCGGCGCGGTCATTGATGCTTCCGGCGCCGTCTTTGTCCGTGGCGGCAGGCTGAAGAAGATCAGCCCCTCCGGCAACGAGGAGTGGGAATTTGAAAATGGCAGCAATATTTATTCTTCCGCCATTATTGCCGGCGACGGTACCCTGTATATAACGGGAAGTTCCGATAAAACCTTATATGCTCTGGATGGCAATGGCAATGAACTGTGGAACTTCACCGCCGGTGACAAAATTTACGGCTCTCCCGTGTTGGGACCCGACGGAACGATTTACTTTTATTCCTATGACGGTTTTATCCATGCCGTGAACCCCGACGGAACGGAGAAATGGACCTTTGACGAGCAGTTTCAATCCTTGTTCGGGGATATCAAAGCCACCCCCATCGTCGGGGCCGACAGCGTTGTTTATTTCTCGGGAGTGACCAGTGATTTTTCTACCCGGTTATTTGCCATTAATCCGGATGGTTCGGCCAGGTGGAGTGTTACGCTGAGTGATGTGGTGCGTTTCCAGGCCACCATTTCCCGTGATAGCTTATTACTTGTGGCTATGGGTTCGGACCTTTTGGCCATTAAGGTGGGCAGCGCGGGTTTGGCAGACAGCCCCTTTCCTAAATTCCGCGGTGATTATGCCAATACGGGATATGCCGATGTATCCGTTACCGCAATCGGAGGGGGAAAGGGAGCGGTACCTTTGGAGTTTAGCGTCTCGGAGGCTTATCCAAATCCCTTCAATCCGGCCGTTCATATACGGCTGAGTATGCAAAAAAGGCTGCCGGTACGGGTGAATATTTATGACGCTTCCGGACGTATGGTGGCACATCTGTTTAAAGGAGCGTTGGCCCCCGGAATTCACGATATTGGTTGGAATGGTGAAGGATACGGTTCCGGGATATACTATATCCGTGTTGTTGCCGGAGGAAAAATGGCAACCCGAAAAGCCCTTTTGATAAAGTAATCATTGAAAAAATCCTAAAAACCGCCTCTATGTGGGGCGGTTTTTTTATTATACAAAGATGTAAGGGGGCGCTTGCGCCGGACTTATTTGCAGGGCAGAAAGCGTACGGTGGTCTCTATTTCTACCAGAACATGTTTAAGTTCTTTTAAGGTCGTTTCGATCTCTTTTTCCGTTGTGCCGCTATCCAGCGAAAAACGTACGGCGCAATGTGCTTCCTCCTCCGTGCGGCCCATGGCTATCAATACATGGGTAGGTTTAGGGGAGCCTGACTTACAGGCCGATCCCGAGGAAAAGGAGATGCCGTGTTGATCCATGGCTACCACCAAACTTTCCCCGCGCAGGCCGGGCAGGGTCATATTCAGCGTGTTGGGGAGGCGTTCATCCCGCGGACCGTTCAACCGGGCCAGGGGGATTAATTCCATAATACCCCGTTGCAAAAGGTCGCGCCGTTTCCGCACCGCGGGCATGGCCCTGAGGTTTTCGAGGGCCAGTTCCGCCGCCTTGCCCATGCCGGCGATGGCCGGGACATTTTCCGTGCCGGCGCGTAAACCGGATTCCTGTTGCCCTCCGTGAATCAGGGACTCCAGAGGGACGCCCCTGCGCACATAAAGGAGACCCACCCCCTTGGGCCCGTGAAATTTATGACCGGAAAGACTGAGCATATCCACACCCAGTTCTTCCACATCGATGGCAATTTTACCCGCCGCCTGTACGGCGTCCGTATGGAACAGCGCGCCGTGTTCCCTTGCCAGGCGGGCCAGTTCCTTTATGGGTTGAATGGCGCCGGTTTCGTTGTTGGCCATCATCACGGAAACTAACAGGGTATCCTCGCGCAGGGCCTTTTGCAGGGAATCCGGCTCCACAAGTCCCTCATCGTTAACCGGCAGGTAGCTTACATCAAAACCCTGCCGCTCCAGAAAAGCGGCGCTTTGCAGGATGGCCGGGTGCTCAATTTGTGTGGTGATGATGTGCCTGCCCCTGTTACGCAGGGCAAAGGCGGCGCCTTTCAGGGCCAGGTTATCCGCCTCGCTGCCGCCACCGGTAAAAATAACACGCCTGGGGCGGGCATTGATCAGCCGGGCGATTTGCCGCCGGGCCCTGTCCACCGCTTCCCGCGCATCCCGGCCGGTGCCGTGTATGCTGGAAGGATTGCCGTACATCTGTTCCAGATAAGGAAGCATGGCCTCCCGCACCCGCGGATCAACGGCAGTGGTGGCATTGTTATCGAGGTAGATACGGTGTTTGTTTCCGGAACGGCCGTTGCCGTTGAGCGTGACGGGTACGCCGCAAACGTTTTCCGCCCGGCTGAGACGTGAGCGTACCCTGGCGTCGCCATCCTCTATCTTGATCACATCGCATAATAGCGCCTTATATACGGGGAAGCCGGAAATTTCATCATAATTCCCCAAATCGGTCAGTTCATTGACGTTCCATTCCCGCCAGGCTTTGGGCCCCACCGGGGTACCGCCGCCCATGTTGGCCTCGATGGCGCCGCGTACGATATCTTGTGAGATGCGGGCGCGAAAGGGCACGGAGCCGCGCGGGGTGCGCACTTCCACCAGATCGCCCTGTTTGATGCCCCGTTCCCGGGCATCTTCCCAATTGATTTCCACGGTCGGTTCGGGGTTGTCCTTGTTCAATCCTTTTATGCCGTGATGCTGGGAGCGGAAATCGGTATGGGGACGGGCACCGGAATTAAAGACCAGCGGGTAATCGCCGGTAAGGTGGGGGGCGGCCAGCGGCCCTTCCACCGGTTCGGTGTATTTGGGCAGGGGCTCGTAGCCGTATTCTTCCAGTTTGGATGACCAGATTTCAAATTTTCCGCTGGGTGTTTCAAACCCGGGTTGCCCGTCGGCGCGCAGACGGCCTTTTTCCCATTTTTTGTATTCCATCATCGGTGTGGGCAGTTTTACCCGGCCACCGGCGGCGCGGATATCTTCCAATGAGTATCCCGATCCTTGCAGGGCAAAGCGGATCAGTTCTTCTTCGCTTTGCGGATAAAGGTGACCATAACCCAGCCGTTGGGCCAGTCCGGCCATGATCAGGTAGTCGTTCCGGGCTTCGCCCACGGGTTCAATGAGCTTCTCACGCAGGCGAAAGATGGGGCCGTAAACCATGTAGGAGTCGATCTCAAACATGGTGGTGGCTGGCAGGACGATATCGGCATAGGCGGAATCGGCGGTAAGCTGGCGGTCGATGGTAATCATGAAATCAAGTTTGGAAAGCGTTTCGCGCCAGACGGATGTTTGCGGCCATGAGGTAAGCAGGGAGGCGCCGTGAACGATCAAACCGCGAATAGGATAAGGTTCGCCATGCAACACGGCATCCACCAGTCCTGAGGCATGGGATTCGCCCCGGTAATCGCTGTAGAGGGGGAATTTATCCCTGGCGGCGGCGCGGGCAAGATTGGGGTTTTCCTGATTGCAGGAACGGTTGATGGGGAAGTGTTGACCGTTCATGGACAGGCCGATACCCCCGGCCGTATCGAGATGGCCGCTGATGGCAAACAGGGTCAGCACGGCGCGGATGGCCTGAATACCGCTGTTGGAATATTCCAGACCGGTATACATGACCGGGGCGGCACCGGTGGCCCCGGCAATGCGCCGGGCCAAGTCGCGGATTTTTTCCGCGGGAACGCCGGTGATCTTTTCGGCCG
>JALXBH010000094.1 GCA_026991535.1 Calditrichia bacterium
CAATAACGCAGGCCCGTGGGCTTTGGGCCATCCGGGAAAAGATGCCCCAGATGACCGCCGCACCCGGGACAAAACACTTCAATCCGTCTCATGCCATGACTGTTATCTTCCGCCGTGGCCACGGCGCCCTGGGAGATAGGTTCAAAAAAGCTGGGCCAGCCGCTGCCGGAGTCATACTTTGCGGCCGAGGAGAAAAGCGCTTTCCCGCAAGAGGCGCAATGATAACGGCCCTTTTCCCTGTGATGATAGTAGGCGCCGCTAAATGGCGGCTCCGTGGCTTTTTCAAACAATATCTTCTTTTGCTCCGCGCTAAGTTTCTTCCCGGTCATCCTGATCTTCTCCTCTTATCCGGTTATCCCACATTAAAAACGGTTGATGATGCCAAAGTGCAGCTTGGCGTCTCCAAAGCTGTCGCCCTGCCCCAGGCCAAAATCCACCGCCATGATCCCCAGGGCGGTTTGCATGCGGATTCCCAGACCATAGCCGTAAAGGACATCCACCCCCTCGCGCCCGGATTCGTTAAAATGGTAGGCGGCCCAGTCATTGAATAAAAACAAACGGGTATTCCTTCCTAAAAGCAGGCGATACTCCAGGTTCATCCAACTTACCCGGTCTCCCCGGAACTGGTTTTCCCGGTAACCCCTCAGGGAGTTGCTGCCGCCAAACCAGAACATATCGGTTATCTGCACTCTGCTGCCGCTAACCTGACGGGCCGTCAAGGCCAGGGAGAGCACCTGATTTTTTAAAAGCTCATAATACCATTCAAAACGCAGGGAAACCGTTTCCAGTTGCTCTTTTACGGCAATGCTGTCTTCCCTTAAAAGAAACCCGGGGCCATAATTATTTTTTAGCCCCACGCCATAACTGTTTTTAAAATAGATACCCGAACGGGGATTCAATAAATAATCGCGCGTGTCATACACCACGCCGGCGCTAAAATCATTTTGAGAAAAACGCACCAGACGCCTGCTCACATTGGCGGCGGAATCGGGCAGAACCACCCTGCGGCCATAGCTTAGCGTCACACGCAGATTGCGCAGCAAACGGTAGGCGGCATTGACATCTCCTTTCCATTCCAGATAGCTGCTATCGCGCACGGTACGCTCAAAGCCCCCTTCAAGATTCAGGGGATAGCCACCCACCCAGGGCTCCAGATAACGCATCCAGAAGTTCTCCGATATCTCTTCCGGTCTCTCCCAGTGCACAGCCAGCCGTCTTCCCGTGCCAAACAGGTTATTGAAGCGTATATTAAACAAACCGGAGAAATAGCCCTTTTTTCCATCCGCCGTTCCGCCGGGAGGCACATAACCGGCCACCCCGTCAAAGGTTGTGGCGCTGCCCTCCTTTACTTCGATAAGCAGTTCGTACCGGCCTGCCGCCGTTATGCGTATAACCGGCTCCCTTACCGTTTCAAACAATTGCAGACGCTCCAGACGGCGTTTTATCTCACCCATCATGGAACGGCTGTATATCTGCCCGGGACGCACGTCGACCTCGCGCAGAACCACATCGCTGTTGGTATAGCTGTTACCGCTCACCCTTACCCCACTCAGGCGTACCCGTTCGCCTTCATGGATATAAACATCCAGTTCCACGCGGGCCTTTTTGAGGGAAACCGTGCGTATCCTGCTTACGGGGTCTATTTCGGCAAAGGCAAACCCGGAATCCGCGGCAACCCCCAACCACTGTTTAAAAAGCCCTTCCAGCGCTTTTTCGTTATACACGCTTCCCGTATCGGCCTCAAAAAGATGGTGGTAACTTTCGGCGGAAAGGGAGTCGCTCATTATCTTCACCTCTCCCAGGTAAACCCGGGCCCCGGCGCCCCCCAACAGATGCAGCCCTATCCCCGCCGGGGAAACAATTTTTTGCACCCGGCTGATATGGGCGTAAAGCCAACCGCGCGCGCGCAGGCTCTTTTCTATCTTTTTCCCGTAAGCCGCCAGAGCGTTGGTATCCACGGCCACACCGGGTCGCAGACCGGCCGCTTCCATCATATCTTCCGCCGGTAAAACACTCAGGGCACTGTCCGCGGTAAGACGGGTAAAACGCAGCGGACTTTTTTGCGCCCGCGCCATAGTGGCCATCATGCCGAACAAAAAAATAAAAAGACAAAGGATTTTAAATATGCGCATAGTCCGTTAATGTTATCCGTTTGCTTAAGTGTACCATGAAATTCAATAGGAAAAAAGAGGAAAAGTAAGGACGACGCGACGGTGCCTTGCGGAAAGGGTATAAAAAATCCTCCGGTCCCGCAAGAGGGACCGGAAGAAAAAACGCTTAGGAGAGTTCCTTGAGCAAAGCCTCTACCCGGGCACGGACGGGACTTTTGGGATGATCTTTTTGCAGTTTTTCCAGCTCTTGCCGCGCGGCGGCGCTGTTACCGCTTTCCTTAAGGCACAGGGCCAGCTTATAACGGGCGGGAAAATAGTGTCCGTTTATATCCAATACCCGTCGGTATCCTTCCGCGGCCATATCCCAGCGTGCTTCCTGCCGGTTCAGGTCGGCCTGCAGTTCCAGCCCGGCGGGTGTTCCGGGGAGTAGGCGCATATATTTTTCCACGGTCTCCCGTGCCTTGTCCGCCGCCTTTTGCTCCAGAAAAAAGCGCGCCGAGCGCAAAAGAATATCGGGCTCTTCCCCGCACAGGGCCGCGGCCTTGCCAAAGGCCTCCATAGCCTTGTCCTTTTCATCCTTTTTACTGTGATAAATTCCTTGCATCAACCAGGCGTGGGCCTCACTGATCGTCATGGTCTTTTCGATGAGTTCCAGGGCCCTTTTCTCATCGCCGCCGGCAACGGCAGGAGAGAAGAGATAATACATAAACAGGCCCTGCAAGGCCTCAAGATTGGCTTCATCCAGTTCCAGGGCCTTGCTAAAAGCTTTTTTTACCCGGGGCAGTAACAGGGCGCCCTTAACGGGGCCGGAGTTCTGCGCTTTCAATCCCAACGCCTGGCCCAGCAAGGCCTGGGCGCGGCTTTCGCCGTCATCCCGTTTTATTAGCTTTTCCGCCAGATCGATGGCTTCGTCATAACGGTCGCGCTTAAAGGCGATCAGCGCCGTATAATATAGCTTCTGTTCTTCACCGGCATCCAGGGCCTTCAATGTTTGCATGGCCTCATCCAGGGTGCCGGACTTTATCTGCCGCTCTAATTCATTAACAGGGGACATATCTCCTCCATGATTTTATTTAGGTTTGAAAACCGACAGGGTGGTTTTATATTGTTCCGAAGAAATATAACCGTACTGGCGCAATTTAGTTACTATCCATCTGCATTTCCACAGTAACCAGCGATTTTTTGAATCCGGCCTAACTTTAAGAGGCTTGGGTATGACAGCCGTCACACGAATGATCTGTTCCAGGCTCAGGGATGAAACGGAACGTCCAAAATAATAACGGGCCGCGGCTTCCACGCCAAAAATCCCCGGGCCAAGCTCTATTATATTCAAATAGATATGGAAAATGCGCTTTTTACTTAAATGTTTTTCCAACTCCCTGGCAATAAAATATTCCTTTATTTTACGCCAATAGGATTTTTCCGTGCTCAGATACAGATTCTTGGCCAATTGCTGGGTTATGGTGCTGCCCCCTCTTACCGGCCTGCCGCTTTGCCAGTTCTTTTTAAAAGAATTTATTATCTCCTCCGTATCTATGCCCCGGTGTTGGTAAAAGGAAGCGTCCTCGGTAATGCGTACCGCCTTTTTTAACAAGGCGGGTATATCCGCAAAGCGTACCCAGTATTGACGCTTTCGCCACTTTTTACCCGCCGCCAGAGTCCGGGCCTTGCGCATCTCCAACATTGCCCAGCTTTTTGGGTTGTGCCTGGCCAGCCCCCGCACATCGGGCAGGGTAAGCACAATATAAATATACAGCATAAATATGCTCAGAATAACCAGAAGAGCGGAGTACAGAATATACCGTACCGGCCGCTTTTTGGGGGCGGCTTTTTGCCACCAGACGCGTATTGTGTTCATGGCATGGCAAACTATTCATTGTTCCGTTGGACTCCAAATCAAATTTTGCTTAGGTTTCACCCGTCAGAGAACCGGTCATCGCCATAAACGGTAAAGATTGTACAGCTCATGAATCGCTTTAACATAGAAATTCACATACAGTGCGACATCCCGGAAAAGCTTTTTAAGCAGATTTTTTCCTTTCTGGAACCGTTCGGCTATAAAGAGATGGATATGCACGCCCCGCCGAGGGTATTGAAAAAGTTTAATGCATTCCTTGGGCAGCATCCTCTTCCCGTGCGTTACAATCACAGCCCCCTGCTCAAACATATTTTAATTGAAAACATACACCAGACCACACAGGTTTTTTTACCCATCCTTTTTTGCCGCCGCAATTACTTTAAACAGCATAAATCCTGGGGCTACCCTATTATCCATTTTATGGATGAGCAGGCCGAGATATACCCCCTGACCACCGATGACACACAGTTTCATCGTGTTTTGGGCTACCCGGAAGATGTAGCCGCCATTATTGTATTACGGGAAAAGGGTGACAAGGCCGAGGCCAGGAACATCATACGCAAGCTTAACCGCGAAAGCGGGCTGGTGGAATTTAACATTCCCCGTCCCTTTAACGGCTCGGTGGTCGTTCTTAGAAAAATGTATCTCTACTACGACCATGGCCTGCGTTACCATGTAAATATTCATGACGAGTTTTTACTGAAGCATCATATAAAAAAGATTCCCGGTTACATTAATTCCGGGCTTTTCCGGGGCGCCTGGCTGAACGCGGATGAATTTTTCATGCAGGATATTTTTCTCTCCTACACCCCGGAAATCAGCCGTAATTATCATCTGATATCCGATGAAAAGCTGCTGCATGACTGGGCCCGTTTCCTGGTTCGCCTGCACCGGGGGCAGGTAACCCGCAATGCCCGGCTGACGGAAATGTATAAAAGCTACCTTAATGGCGTGCTGCTGCCGAAGATGAATTATATCCACCCTTCCTGCGGATTAAAAGTATCCGCCAACAACCCTTTTTTAACGGAAAACCTGAAGGCAGCACAAACCGTATACACCATAGATGACAGCAGTTTTATCTATCACCAACCCTACTACCTTGAGGTGCAACTTTCCTTAAAGCGGCTTAGAAGTTTTATGACCCTTAAGGGGTTAAGCCCCTTAAGCGCGCGCTTTGGCGAATTTTTAAATATCCGTCTTTCTTTCAGGGAAAAAGCGGTTTTCATCCTGCTGTTAAAAATGTGGGGGGTGGAACGTTTTGAGAACACACTTTTTATTGACTCGGAAAATCTTTTCTTTTTGGAGCGTGTTATACAGGAAGGAAGCCGTATACAGGACGACCTGCTCAACTTTCAACGGATGCAAAACCACCTGCATCGTTTTCTGGAAAACGGAGAAGCGGCGGAAAAACTGTTGCTGCTCTTCCCGGACAACGACCCGGATCTGTCACCCCTTTTTAAGTTGCTGGAAGCCCTCGAATGTTCCCCCGTTGAATATGACGTAATCAGCTTAAACCAGTTTTTACAGGCCCAACTCACGATGGAGGATGACGGCTCCTTTAGCATGGGACAGCAAACATACAGTCTGCTTATTTTACCGGGTATACGCTATCTGCCCATGGAGGCCCTGGTAAAAATAGGGGATGTGCATCAAGCAGGCGGCAAGCTGATAACCACGGGCCGTCTGCCTGAAAAGCCCGAAAAGGACGGGGAATTGTACGATGCCATCCACCACGCCCTGTGGATGGGTAATGAAACCGGCCGGGCTCTCTATTTTAAAACTTCCGCCAACAACGGTCTCAGCTATTTTATTTCCGATAATAACGCCCTGGCCCATATCCTAACAAACAACTGCGCGGAACGGATTTTCCCATGGGAGACCCTGCCCGCAGGATTAAAATACTTTGAACGGCGTCTGGAGGACAAACGAATTATCCTGCTCCTCAACCTTACACCCCGACCCGCGGAATTCCCTGAAATTGAGTTAAAGCAGGACTATGTTTTTAAATTGGTGCACGGGTATCAGGAGCCGGCCCTGAAGTTTATAAACGCCTGGCCCCTGGAAAAGGGAACGCGGCGTCTGCCGTTTAGCTTGCCGGAATTCAGCCATGTCCTGTTGGAGGCGTCAACCATTCCGGGGCAAAGCGTGCCCCGCAGCCATATTCAAGCCATAGACTCCGGAGAATGGTTTGTGGAAATAGAGGGACAGGAGCATATTTCCCGCCTGGGGGATCGCGGCGTGGAAGCGCCCTATAACTGGAAACCCGTTTCCTATTCCAAGGTAATTTCAATTGAAGGGAATTTATTGAAAGGACACCGGGTCTTCCTTAAACTGGGTACGGTTTACGACTGGTGTACCATCCGCGTAAATGATAAAAAAGATATCCATTGTCTGTGCCCGCCCTTTGAGGCGGACATAACCAACTGGGTTAAACCCGGGAAAAACGGCATCACCATCATTGTCGGCCACCGCCTGTCAAACCATATGGCCGTGGTTTCGCGCCAGGAGCACAGCGTGGCTCCCGTAACACCATACGGCCTTATCGGGCCCGTGGAGATCGCCTACCGGGTCATGGAAGCGTCCTCCTAATCCCCGGCGCCTTCGGAAATCCAAACCCGGATACCCTCTATCTCGCGGTCGGTTAGCGGGGACCGGTTCAGCGAAAGGGGGGGCTGGCGCTCAAAACCGGCATAGTTCGGTTCCGTTATAATCAGATAAAGAGGGGCCTGTTCCGGGGAACGCCGGTGTACTTCCGGGTCGACCAACGGGCTGTTCAGGCCGGGGATCACATGGGAAATAAAGACCTCCCTGGTTGTAAAAAACAGCAGATTATCAGGGTTCTCCGGAGAATGGCAATTGGAACCGAAGCCGCATTTTCCGTTAAACAGTGGTTGCAGATCCTTATAATAGCTTACATTCTTATCCGGGATAGTGTATTCGGTCAGATAAGGCGCCGTCCCCTGATCGCCGCAGTTAAAGAACAACATTAAAATAAAAAAAACGACTCCCGTGAAAATAATGATCCTCTTCACACTCAGTCCCCTGTTTTTTGCTTATAAAAAGAATGTCCATTTCCCCGTGGCTTAAAATACAACGGTTTTTAACAATATGCATATATCCCGGCGTTGCAGCGGTATTTAAATTTCAGTTTTTAAGCCGGGAATGACATAATTGTTCCTTAAGTAAAGAAAAAACAATCATAGACGAAGATAGCAGGCATGCAAGTAAATTGCGCCTGCCAAAAACGGAAGTTGTTTAAACAGATACAGAGAGTATGAATAAAGAGACGCCACTTAAAGTACTTATTATTGAAGACCATAAGGATATGCTTCAGGTCTTGCGCAAGTACCTTGAAGATCAGAACTTCGATATCACAACCGCGGAAACCGGCGAAGAGGGCCTGGAACTGTTTAACCGTGAACAACCCGATCTTATTCTGGTGGATATCATGCTTCCGGGTATTTCAGGGCTGGATGTAATTCAAAAGATCAAGGAGCGGGATGATGACGGGGAAACCACCTACATCCCCATAATTGTCATCACCGCCAAAAATGATATTCAGGACATCGTGACCGGCTTCAATAATGGAGCCGATGACTATATCATCAAGCCCTTCCATTTCGAAGAGCTCAGTGCCCGCATCAAATCGGCCATTCGCATTAAGCGGCTTAATGAAATGCTGCTCAGACAATCGCACCATCTGGAAAGCGCCAACAGGGAAATATCCGGGCTGAATGAAACGCTGATTACAAAAAACAAGGAGTTGCGTAAAAACATTTACGGTCTGCATTCCCTGTTTGAAATATCCATGGAACTCAGCTCCATACTGGAATACAATGAACTGATTGCCCGAACCATCTACACCATGATCGGACAATACTCGGTAAAGGCCGCCTTTTACATGCAGGCCGATCAGAAGATGAACCAGTTACGGGTGTATGACCGGCGTGGCGATATTGCGGGCAGCATCGAGGAGCTGAAAATCGACGCCGAGGATAGTCTGATTGCTTATTTCCGCATTCATCCCGCTCCAAGCCTGGTGGCGGATATCAAAAAGGAGATAAACACCTCCGCTGCCTTCCGGGAATTGGAAAATCATAATATTACCCTGATCACCCCCGTTATGCTGAAAGGCAGAATAGAAGGCCTGTTTTGCTTTGGCGAACGTGTCAAGGCCAATCCCTATGAAGAGCGCGAGTTACAACAGGTGGCCATTTTAGCCAACATCATTTCCATCGCCATTAATAATGCGCGTCTCTATAAGGAGGTAGAACAGCTCTCATATACCGACGGCATGACCGACCTGCACAACTACCGCTACTTCCGCATGCGTCTTAACGAAGAGATTATGCGAGATAAACGTACCCGTTCCGGGCTTTCCCTGCTTATCCTGGATGTGGACTATTTTAAAAACTTCAACGATACCCTGGGGCATCAGGCCGGTGACCGCGTACTGAAACAATTAAGCCATATTCTCAAGGAAACAGTGCGTGAAAACGATATCGTGGCCCGCTATGGCGGCGAGGAGTTTGCCGTTATTCTGCCCTCCGTGGATAAAAAAGGGGCCATGATTTTGGCCGAACGTTTGCGCGTGAATATAGAACAGGCTAAATTTGACGGCGAAGAGGTTCAGCCGGGCAAGCGGGTTACCGTCAGTATCGGCGAAGCCTCATTACTGGACAGCGAAATGGAAGCGGATACTCTGATCAAACATGCCGACCTGGCTCTGTACGCGGCCAAGGAGAGCGGAAGGAACAAAGTGGTCGCTTTCTCCCCCGACCTAATAGAAGAGTAATATGAAAATTGGTATCACCTGCTACCCGACCTATGGCGGCAGCGGGGTTGTTGCGACGGAACTGGGCATTAAAATGGCCGCCCTGGGTCATGAAGTCCACTTTATCGCCTATGCCCTGCCCTATCGCCTGGAATCCTTTACAACCAACCTGTTTTTTCACGAAGTGGATGTTTTGCAATATCCTCTGTTTGAATATCCACCCTATTCCCTTTCCCTGGCCCATAAAATGGTGGATGTGGTCGAGCATGAAAAACTGGACATTCTGCATGTGCATTATGCCATCCCCCATGCCACCAGCGCCTATCTGGCCCGCGAAATCATGGGCAGCGATTCCATAAAATTTATCACGACCCTGCACGGCACGGATATAACACTGATCGGCTCCGACCCGTCCTATTTGAAGATTGTAAAATTTTCCATCGAAAAAAGCAACGGGGTTACCGCTGTGTCACGCTACCTGCAGGAAGAAACCTATAAGACCTTTCAGGTAGAGAATGACATCGAGGTCATCCATAATTTTGTTCCCGACCGTTTTTGGATAAACAACAAGGAACTGACCCGTCAAAGGTGTTTTGGGCAAAATAATGAAATTATCCTGACCCATATTTCCAACTTCCGGGCTGTAAAGCGCGTGGTGGATCTGGTAGATGTCATGGATCGGCTTATCCCCAGGTTTCCGGTACGCCTGCTGATGGTTGGCGACGGCCCGGAGCGCTCGCGCATGCAGCAGTTATGCCGCGAAAAAGGATTATGCGACCATATTCAGTTTCTGGGCAAGCAGCAAAATGTGGAACAGGTTTTGGCCTGCAGCGATTTGTTCCTGCTACCCAGCGAGGATGAAAGTTTCGGCCTGGCCGCCCTGGAAGCCATGGCCTGCGGCCTGCCCGTGGTTACCACCAACGCAGGCGGATTGCCGGAAGTGAATATAGACGGAGAGACCGGTTTTACCGTGGATGTGGGTGACACGGCCGCTTTTGCCGACAGAATAGCCCGCATAATCAGCGATCGTCCTTTTTACTTTAGACTGGCACGAAATGCCCGTAAAAGGGCCTATAATGAGTTTAATTCCGAAAAAATAGTTCCCCAATATCTAAACTACTATGAAAAGATAATTACCGGCGGATAAGTGCTCTCCGTTGAACCCATCAAAATTAAGGGGACGATGGCAGGAAAGGATGCAGAAACCGTTATGATTCATTTCTGTTTTTTCAACGGTATTATATTAAAAGATTTTTTATTTTCGGCAAACACCAGCTTTAGGATTTAACCGGCGGCAGCATTGAAACAGAATATTCCCTATCTCATTTCACATCGCGGACGGGCCGACCACTCTTTTGTGGAAAACACCATAGAGGCCTTTGAACAGGCGTTGGCACAAGGGGCGAACGGCCTGGAGATCGACGTGCAATTATGCGGATCGGGGGAGATTATCGTTTTTCACGATTTTTATCTGAAAAGACTTTTTAACCGCAGGCGATTTACCTGGTCGACCCCACTAAAGGAACTGCGCGCCTGGGGACGTGCCAACAGCGGCCGACAGGATTTTTATATTCCCACATTGAATGAATTTATTGAACATTTCAAGGGAACCGTGCCCGTTAATCTGGACGCCAAGGTGTTTTTACCCTTTTTCGGCCCTCTTGCAAAATATCTGGTGCGTACCATAAAGGCTTCCGGCTACCGCAGCCAGTTCTGGGTTTCCTCATTCAACCCCATGTTTATACGCATGGTCAAACACAACGGCGCCGATATCCAAACCGGCTTTCTTTTCTCCCGATATGACATTTTACGTAAACTTTCCGAGCCCTTGTGGCATAGCGACTTCTGGCATCCCAAGGCCGGGCTGATCGATGACGCCTTTATAAAAATGGCCCGGGAACATAATAAGAAGATTTTCACCTGGACCGTGAATGACCCTGCCGAATGGAAACGGTTGAGCGCCTATCCGGAGATACGCGGCATTATCACGGACAAAACTCACCTCATGAGAAAAGAGATTGATCAGGAACTGACCAAAAAACCGCTACTCCTTTAAAATCCCTAAGTTCCGCCATACACCTGCCGATGTTCTGCCTATAACCTTAAAAAGGATTTTTAGGAGAAACACCATGCCGGTATACAATAAAAAGAATGACCTTCTTGAGATGGAAGAGATCGTCCATCCGTTACCAGAGACGGCCGTTCACCATGAAGTTCAACTCAGTCTGCCCCATTTCAACATTATCCTTCATTATGATCGGCTGCACAGTTACGATTATATCGTTGAAATGTTAAGCAATGTTTTTGGATACAGTCCGGCCACTGCTTTTGAGATGGCCTGCAAGCTGGACATCTCCGGAAGGCTGGTTGTTTATACCGGCAGCCGTGATCAGGCGGAATTAAAAAGACATCAAATTACCAACTATGGACCGGACTGGCGCATTGCCGGTTGTACCGACTCCATGAAAGCCACGCTGGAAATCGCCCAGCCTTTGGTTGACTTTAGCGTTAACTAACACTCGGTCGCTTACCGTCACGCTTCCGGATTCTTCTCCAGACCGTTCAGCGCCTCCCAAAAAAGCGCGTAATCCTCATCCGAATACAAATAAACACACACATGCGGAGCCCGGGGCTCCTTTTTCATAAAATCGTAAGCCGTTGCCAGCAATATATGGGCACATCTTTCAACGGGATAGCCGAAAATGCCGGTGCTAATGGCCGGGAAAGCGATTGACTCAAGGGAATACGCCAGGGCAAGATGCAGGGCAGAGCGTACGGCCGACGCCAACAGCGCGTCTTCATTCCCCTCGCCCATTACCGGGCCCACGGCATGAATGACATAGCGGGCCTTTAATTTTCCCGCTCCGCTGATGGCCGCTGTCCCCGTGGGTGTATAGCCGATCCGGTCGCACTCTTCCTGGATAACGTGTCCTCCACGGCGTACAATAGCCGCGGCAACGCCCCCGCCGTGTTTCAGGTAACTGTTGGCCGCGTTTACGATCGCGTCGCATTCCGCCAGGGTAATATCCCCCTTCAAAACCGAAAGTATTTTACCTTCAACATCTATTTTGCTGCTCATTCGGCCCTTCGGTAAACAATATGTCCCTTTTTTATGGTCATAACGGTGTGATTGACCCCATAGTGATACGGCAGGTAGTTCAGGTTGGGAATATCCATAAGAACAAAATCGGCCTGCATGCCCTCTTCGATGGAACCCACAACATCTTCCATCTGAATGGCCCGGGCCGCCGAACGGGTAACAGCCCAAAGAATTTCCCCGGGCAGCATCTTCATCT
This sequence comes from Calditrichia bacterium, assembly GCA_026991535.1. Taxonomy (GTDB): domain Bacteria; phylum Calditrichota; class Calditrichia; order Calditrichales; family J004; genus J004. The sequence continues at coordinate 12,040 of JALXBH010000094.1, forward strand.
TCAGGGCGGAAATGGTCCACATAAGCTGCATGTTCTGCGTGGTGGAACTACCCGGATTGAAGTCGGTAGCCACGGCCACATCCAGCCCCGCGTCCAGCATTTTCCGCGCCGGAGCATAGCGATCCTTTCCCAAAAAGAATGTTGTTCCCGGCAACAGAACCGCAAGCACATTTTTCTCTTTCATCCGGGCGATGCCCTCATCGGATATCTCCAACAGGTGATCGGCGGATATGGCGCCGACCTCGGCGCTCAGCTCGGCGCCGCCAAAGGGATAAAGCTCGTCGGCATGCAGCTTGGGCTTTAGACCGTACCGTTTGCCGCATTCCAGTATACGGCGGCTTTCTTCCACGGTAAAAACGCCCTTCTCGCAAAAGACGTCGCAAAAACGGGCCAGACTCTCTTCGGCCACCTTCGGTATCATCTCATTGCAAAGCAGATCGATATACTCCGCGCGCCGGGACTGATAGGCGTCGGGTATCTCATGGGCGCCCAAAAAAGTGGGCACCATTTCCAGATATTGCTCCTCATTGAGTTCACGGATTATTTCCAGGGATTTCAGTTCATCCGCGGTGGAGAGCCCATAACCTGACTTTGCTTCGATGGTGGTGGTTCCATATTCCAGAAATGTATGGATGCGGGCGCGGGTCAGCTCCTTTATCTCCTCTTTTCCCGCCTGCCGGAATTTACGCACACTGTTGCGTATGCCTCCGCCGGCGGCGGCAATCTCCTCATAGGACTTACCCCGGACGCGCATTATAAACTCTTCTTCCCGCGTATTGAAAAACACCGGATGCGTATGCGCATCCACAAAGCCCGGCAACAGGGTCAGTCCCCGGCAATTAATGCGCTGTTCCCCCTCAAGTTCGTCATCGTTGCCGGCAACGCGCACAATCCTGTCATTATCCACCAATATCTGAACATCCTTCAACTCGCGCACCTTGCCGTAACCGGAGGCGCTATCCGGAGTGTAAACACGACCGATATTGTAAAATACAATCTTAGACATAGCTGATATTATCCTCCTCAACAATACACAATGGGGTGCCGAAAGGATCGCTGGCACAAAAATAACGACGGCCATCCTCGGCGGTGGAAATAGCGGCGTCGATGGTATTGCATCCGATGTTTTTATAACGAATATAGGCCGTATCCAGATTGGCCACGCTAAAATATATATACTGCCGGGGATGCATTAACCAGCCCTGTCCCAGATCATCCCCCTCCAGGAGGGGATCATAACAAATAATTTCCGAGGAACCGCACTCAAAGGCGCAGCGTCCTCTGGAAAGAAGGCGCCCTCTGGCCTGCAGAGCCTTTTCATAAAAACGCATGGCCTCCTCCAGGTCCGATACGGCTATTGTTACCTTGATCAGTCTTACCATTAATCCATCTCCCTCATAGCGTCCGACAACAGTTTCCAGCTTTGCTCCAATGATTCGGATATAACCTTGGTTCCGGCAATAACGGGCATAAAGTTGGTATCGCCGTTCCAGCGCGGCACCAGATGATAATGGATGTGGGCGTCTATTCCCGCGCCGGCCGCGCGGCCCATGTTCATACCCAGATTAATGGCGTCGGGTTTATAAACCCCGCGCAGGGCGCGTATGGCCCTGTTGATGGTTTGCTGGCAATCCTGCTGCTCCGGGGAAGTCAGCTCAAGCAAATCATGGGTATGGCGGTAGGGTACCACCATGATGTGCCCGTTGTTATAGGGAAATTTATTAAGAATCACAAAACAATGTTTTGAGCGATACACAATCAGATAACGCCGGTCATCCTCTTTTTGCGGGAATACGCAAAAAATACAACCCTCGGTTTTCTCTTCATCCCCGGCAATGTAGGCCATGCGCCAGGGCGCCCACATATGTTCCATAAACTTACAACCCTTTCCGCTTCCGTTCCGTGCCGTCCCGCGCACGGCGGCCCTTGTCGGGCCCGTTCATATCCTTACAAAAAACCCGGTATGATTTCGTAGCTACTCATACCGGGTAATCCATTATAAAAGCCTCAATTATTCTTGTTCCCTGCTTTGGGCTTCTTCCACTATCTTTTTAGCGGCATCCGCGGGTACTTCCTCATAACTGGAAAACTTCCGGGTATGAATGCCCCTTCCCTGCGTCATGGAACGCAGCGTGGTGGAATATTTGTACAACTCCGCCAGAGGAACAGCCGCCTTAACCACCTGGAATTTACCGTCGGCATCCATGCCCAGGATGCGGCCGCGCCGGCTGCTGATGTCACCCATAACATCACCCATATATTCATCGGGCACGCGAATTTCCACCTCGTAAATCGGTTCCAGTAAAACCGGTTTAGCCTTTTCAAAGGCGGCTTTAAACCCCATGGCCGCCGCCACTTTAAAAGCCATCTCCGAGGAATCCACATTATGATAGCTGCCGTCGTAAACGGTAACTTTTACATCAACTATGGGATATCCGGCCAGAATCCCCTTTTCCATGGTTTCGATAACACCTTTCTCCACGGCGGGAATGAATTTCCCGGGAATTACCCCGCCCACAATGGCATCGACAAATTCGAAATGCGCACCGCGCTCCAGGGGTTCAATGCGCAGATGACAGTCGCCATATTGCCCGCGTCCACCGGACTGCTTTTTAAATTTCCCCTGCGCCTCCGCGGTTTTTTTGATGGTTTCCCTGTAGGGTATGCGGGGCTCCTCTTCATCCACTTCCACCCCAAAGCGGTGCTTTAGTCTGCTTAAAATCGTCGCCAGGTGCATCTCTCCCTGACCGGAAATAATGGTCTGGTGCAGTTCGGGATCGTTCTCATACATAAATGTCGGGTCTTCCTCATGCAGAGTATGCAATCCCTGACCGATCTTATCCTCATCGCCCTTGGATTTAGGCTTGATGGCCTCGCGTATGCGCGGCTTGGGAAACTCAATGGCCGGAAACTTTATTTTGGCCCCCTTATCGCTTAGGGAATCTCCCGTATGGGTTGCTTTCAGTTTTACCAGCGCGGCTATATCACCGGCCATAAGGCTGTCCACGGAATCCTTCTGTTTGCCGTTAAGCACAAATATCTGCGTAATGCGTTCGGGCGTATCTCTGTTTGTGTTCAACACCTCCTCACCCGTTTTTAGAATTCCGGAAAATACTTTGATAAAGGAAAGCTCACCCATGTGCTGCTCACCCATGGTTTTAAAAATAAGCGCGGAAAACGGTGCGTTTTTATCCAGATTTATTTCATCGCCACTCTCTGTCTTAATGGACTTCAACTCATTGGGCGCCGGGCAAAAGTTCACAATCACATCCAACAATCTTTTGGGGCCGATATTGGCGGTGGCACTGCTGCAGAATACGGGATAAATCAGGTCATGGGCCATTGCCTCCTTTAACCCTTTGCGGAAATCGTCTTCATCCAGACCGCTCTCAAAATACTTTTCCATCAAAGTATCATCGCTTTCGGCCACGGCTTCCACCAGTTTCATGTGCAGCTCATCCGCTTTCTCCTTCAGATCGGCGGGGATTTCCGACTCGCTGAACTCACCGCTGCCATCGGTTTTAAAGGTTAGCATTTTCATGCGGATCAGATCTACTATGCGATTAAAATCCGGACCGGGGTTCACGGGAAATTGCGCCAGAACCACCCGATGGTCAAAATCCTCAACCAGTCCGTTGTAAACCGCGTCAAAATCTATATTTTCCTGATCCAGTTTGTTTATTATGATCACCCGTGGGATATCATCCTTTTCCGCCCGTTGCCAAACCAGTTCGGAACCTACTTCCACACCGGACTTGGCGGAAACCACGAGAAAAACCGTATCGATAACCCGCATGGCCCCTACCACCTCGCCATAGAAATCGGGGTATCCGGGGGTATCGATGATATTCAGTTTATGATCACGCCAGATACCATTCATCAGTGTCGTATTTATGGAAATCTGACGTTCCGTTTCGTCCACGTTATAGTCTGAAACCGTAGAACCCTGCTCAATACTGCCCATGCGCGTAATATTTTTCAGGCCCAGTTGCATGGCTTCCGCTAACATGGTTTTACCCACACTGCCATGGCCAAAAATACCAATATTCCGAATCTGTTCCGTATTAAATACTTTCACCGATATCCTCCTTACCTTTATGCAAGTCCGGTTGAATGTTTATGATACCCGTTGCCCATATTAAAGAGCAGGCCGTCTTAAAAATCCGGGTAAATGGATTGGTGAATAAAATACTAAACAACATAAATATATACAAAAAAATGGACGCCTGTTCCGCAAGCCCCTCCCCGGCCGGAAAACGGCGCAGATAAGCAATTCCGGACGGGGAACCCGGCGGGACTATCTCCATAAAACGGCCGCCCGCGTCATGACGGTTCTTTTTCTGTTTGGCGCGGAATAAATTATATTCTGAAAATGTTGTTCATAAAGTTGACATTTTTATTGTTTTATGTTCCATACGTTTAATAAATTATCGGTTTGCACATTTGGCTTGGAAAGGAAGAGCATGGAACACTCACGGGGAAGACACAATCCTTATTTGGTAAAAACGGCGGGATTGTTCAGCATACTGGCCGGTATACTCTCCCTGGCCTTTGTTTTTTATGTTTTGGTAGTACTGGGCAGTTACGGTTTCAGAATACAGATGTCATCGGATTCGGGCCTGCTGATGGTTTGGATAAACAAGCACAGTTTTGCCTATTCCATTTTATGGCTGCATCAGATTGTTTTCAGCATCCTGATGATACCCGTTCCCTTTGCCGCCTCGCAGATTTTTAAACAGCACCAGAGCAGCCGCTCGTCCGCCCTGGCCACGCTCTCCTATCTGCTGGGCATGGTGGGTTTTATTCTTATGCTTATCAGCGGCATCATCTTTTTCGCCTCGTCACCCATTGCGGCCCGGGCCCTGGCACACGGGCATGAAAGCGCGCGCCTGATGTATGACCTTTTTGAAGCCACAGCCATTCAAATGAGGCTCTTTGCCGAAATCCTCATAAGCAGCTGGTTTTTGGGCATCGGCCTGCACCTGGTGCGCAAGAACAGCATAGATATGTTCGGCTGGTACAGCTTTGTCCTGTTCCTGTTTACGGTAATCGTTTCCATGGGCAAGGCTTATAATGTTTTTAACTGGGAGCCTTTTCTGGCCATCCTGCTGGCCTTTACCTATGTTTGGTTGGGGGCCCTGATGCGTCAGAAAATAGCTTAAAAAAAAGCCCGCCGGGAAAATCCGGGCGGGCCGTATACCTATTGCCTCAACAGGCGATCAACCGCGCCGTAGGCAACCGGGTGATAGCCTTCCCTGGCCTTTTTATAAACATCCCGGGCAAATTGTCTGTAGGCCTTATGGCTGTTCAACGCCGTATAGAGGGGAACCACAAACTTGGCCCGGCCCACATGAAGAAGAAATCGTTTTATATAGGGTAAAGCCGGGGCGTATTCATGTCCTATGGCCTGCCGGAACCAGGCGTAGGCAATTTCGCTGTTGGGCGAGGCACTTAAGCTAAAGGCTGTATCCAGCGCGGCCATTTGATCCGTGGTCATCTTCCGCGGCAGGGCGCGTATAAAGTGCAGCCAATGATGCGTGCTCCAGCCTTTCACATCCAGTTTTTCCGCGGGAGTTCCTTTTAAAAAGGCCATGCGCTGTTCATCCACCTTACGAAACTCTGGTGAATCGGGAACGGGGCAATTTTCAGGTAATCCCGGTTCGTATATCCACTCCCGCAGATGGATTTGCCCCTCCACCCGGCGACGGTGTTTTATCAGATTATCCCGCAGATATTGGGTAAAATGCTCCGTATCCATAGATTGAAAGGCATAGGTATCAAAATATTTTTTCAGAAAAGCATCAAAACGGGGACGCCCGAACTCAATTTCCAGCATCTTTAAAAATGAACGTCCCTTTTCATAGGCGATAAGTGAAAGCGCTTCATCCGGGTCACGGTCATCCACATTCAGCGCCAGACGCGTATCGGGATTGTCGCTGCCCAGCTCTTCCAGGGTGCGTTGCAGATCCTGATAGCCGATCTGTTCCAGCATTTCTTCATATTCCCTGCCATAAAGTGCTTCCATTATACGCAGCTCAAAATAGGTCGTAAATCCCTCATTCAGCCAAATATCGTTCCAGGTGGCGTTGGTCACCAGGTTGCCCGACCAGGAATGGGCCAGTTCATGGGCTATCAGGGAAACAAGAGAGCGGTCACCCGTGATTACGGTTGGCGTGGCAAAGGTCAGTCTCGGGTTTTCCATGCCGCCAAAGGGAAAGCTGGGAGGCAGCACCAGTATGTCATAACGTCCCCAACGGTAGGGACCATACAATTTTTCAGCCGTTTGAATCATATTCGGCGTATCGGCAAATTCATAGGCAGCCTTGTCGATCATTTCCGGCTCGGCATAAACGCCGCTGCGTCCGTCAAAGGCCCGGAAACGCAAATCTCCGGCGGCCAGGGCCAACAGATAGGATGGAATGGGTTGTTCCATCTCGAAGTGATAGATACCGGTTTTGTTTTTTTCCTTTGGATTCGATGCGCTCATCAACACCAGCAGCTCTTTTGGAGCCTGAATGGTGGCGCTATAGGTAAAACGCACGCCGGGGGTATCCTGGCAGGGAACCCAGGTACGCGCCAAAATGGCCTGGGACTGGGAAAACAGAAAGGGATATTTTTTGCCCGCAGTCTGCTCGGGATTGAGCCATTGCAAAGCCGCGGCGTTGGGGCTGGTTTTATAGGCCACGGAAATCACGCTGTCTCCGGGTTGCAGGCGGATGGTAAGCGGCGCTCCCATATAGTCGGTCGCGACACTTCCCAGGGTATAAGTACGTCCGGGATTATCCCCTTGCGCCTCAACCTTAAAGATTTCCAGATCCCGTGTATCCAAAACAAGGGTACGCGCCTTTTTTAAATTATCTATCTTCAAGGTAACCACGCCACTCAGGGTATGTTGCTCAAAGTCCAGATTCAGATTCAAATCCATGTGCCGGATACGCACGGAATCCGTATTACTGAAACTATGGGCATCCTTAAAGCCTTCCGCTTTTGGCCGGGGTGCCTGACAGGCGCTAAACAGCATAGTGAGAACAAAGAAAATAAAAATAGTGATCCTCATTGAAAACATTTCCAATCTTCCTTTATATAAAACGGTGCAGTGTGTTTCCATCCGGGCCGCATACCAGGGAGCCGGCTTAAACGGATTTTTTTATAACCTCATACAAATCATTTAAAATAAAGTAGAGTTTGTCCGTGGGCAAACCGGAAAAATCACGCGTATCCAGCTCGGCCGCCAGCCGTTTGTATGTAGCAAGCAGATAATCTACCCGTTTTACGGCATCGGCCCCGCCTTCATGAAGCCGCTGATCCACATACAGGGTGAGACGGGCCTTCAGTTCCTGTTCCAGTTCGCTTTCCCAGCCGACAAGGGTTAGGGCGTCCAGGCCCATTTTCCCGGCTATCGTTTTAAGGGATAATCCTTCTTCAATACGCAAACGGATGAACTCCGATTTCTGTTGATCTGTCATATCTCCCTCCCTACCTTTTAAAAGCTGTACAAATCAATGGGGTGGTTTAACATTTAAAAATATTTACCGAATATCAGCGAAGCATTGGACATTAAACTTGCATAAAGATGTAAATATATGAAAAAAATACTATTTATTGATGACGATCCGTTTTTAAGAGAAGCTTTTTCCGAAATACTTCAACGGAATGGTTTTGAGGTTGTTACCCTCCAGGACGGCAAAAACGCCAAGGAAAAGGTGCATAGCCTGGATTTTGATCTGGTGATCACCGATATCGTCATGCCGGAAAAGGAAGGGATCGAAACCATAACGGAAATTCGCTCCATCAATGCTTCCATACCCATTTTGGCCATATCGGGAGGCGGACGCATATCTCCGCGCAGCCATTTGCACCTGGCCGAACACATGGGCGCAAACGCCACGCTGGAAAAACCCTTTGACGGTTCCACACTCATCGCAAAAATCAAAAGCATGCTGGATTAACCGGCGTCCCGGGGCGGGCGCTTTTGCACCATCTCCTCCGCAGCCCTTTCCTGCCTTTAGCGCAACAACAACATGCGACGTGTTTTACTGAAAGCCTTTGTCTCCAAACGATAAAAATAGAGACCGCTGGCCAGGTGGCTTGCGTCAAAACGCTGTGCATAGGAGCCGGCCTTTTGCCTGCCATTCACCAGGGTTTTTACTTTTTTCCCATGAATGTCATAAACCGTCAAACGCACCTCTGTTTCTTCCCTCAGGTTATAGCGGATTACTGTGGAGGGATTAAAGGGATTAGGGATATTTTGCCACAGGGCAAAATTTTGCGGCAGGCTATTTTCTCCGGCAGGCAGGGCGGTTAGCGTGGCCCCGCTCACGGCCAGACCGATAGCATTCGTTTGTTCCGTATCACCCACCAGGGTAGCTTCCGCCGTTGAAGGATTAATGCGGTACAGCAGCCCCGTCTCTCCATCCCCGCCGGCCAGCGCCAGCAGGCGTCCCTCGCCGTCAAAAGCTAAGTCCCGGATATTCCGCGCGGTTATGGTATCTATCATAACCGTAGAGGCATCGGTTTTATCGATGACATACAAAATATCATTATCGTCCACCGCGTACAAGCGGCCCGAACGGGGGTTAATGGCCATCCCGGGGGACTTGCTTACGGAACTGCGTCCGACAATGGTGTAGTTACCGCTTTGGACGTCAATTCTTAGCAGATAGCGGGTATAGTAATTCAGGCTGTAGACAGAGGCGTCAGCCGGATCAAAGGCAAAGGCATAAAGCTGGTTATACTCCACCGTGGCGCCGGGATAGCTTTTGCCGTTTTCGGCGTCTATGCGAATCAGCTCCGTGGCATAGGTTTGCGGATGGATGGCATAAAGCTGACCCGTTTCGGGATGTATGGACAATCCATAAAGGGTTTCGTAACCGGCATTGCCGACCACCCGCCCCCGGCCGCTGGTATCCACAATAAATAAGTCGCCGCCTTTGCCAAGTCCGTAAACCTGTCCCTCCACACTGCTTTTCACCTCAAAGGCCGTTCCCCGTATGGGACGCAGCGTCGTTTTTGCCAGGGAATCGCTGTATTCGATAACCAGCGTATCTCGTATCTCACCCACGCCGCCGGCCTCAAAAACAAGCCGCAGATGCAGAGTATCGGGAAAGGCCAGCCTGCGCGGGAGGCTGTCGGCATCAAGCAGCATAAAGTTGCCGGCCTTCAGGTAAACCCGGGATACCGCAATGGAATCCAGGCCCACGTTGGCAATGCTCACCCGGCCCGTATCCGCGGAGACCTTCCATTCCGAAAGCAGGGAAAGCGAATCGGGCGTAACCCGCAGGCTGCTTCCCGTTAGCGGATAGTAGACGCCCACGGCATTCCAAGCCTCAATCACGGCGGCATAGGCTTCGGAATCTTTCCCATACAGGTCTTCGGCGGCATTAATGCTGCCCAGGCGCGCGTCAAAATATTGAGAAGAGGGCTGCAGATAGAGCGTTAAAGCGCGATAGGCAATGCTGGCGGCTTTTTCGATGCCGATTCCCGGTACCTGATAGGCGCGCCCGTTGTCATTGCTGCCCGAGCCTCCTTCCGTAAGCAGATAAAACCATTTGTTCTGAACGGCACTGTTGGTGTGTACGCCGCCGTTATCGCCGGAACCGGAATACCAATTGGTCCCCTTGTAGGTATCGGGGTCGCCGTAACGTTTGGGATCGGACATGGAACGGAAGGTGCCCACATCCTCGCCGATAAGCCAGTTGGCCTCCGCGCCCAGGGTGTAAAACTCCACGGCCGTGCCGAAAATATCGCTAAAGGATTCGTTTAAGGCCCCCGGTTCATTCTGGTAGATCAGGCCGGCGCTGCTACCGGTAACCCCATGGGCCAGCTCATGGGCGCAGATATCAATCGTGGTAAGGGGAGTGGTGTTACCGTTGCCATCGCCATAGGTCATGAATTGTCCGTTCCAGAAGGCGTTAAAGTAGTCGTTGTCATAATGCACATAACTGATCAGGGGACTGCCCTGGTTATCATAACTGTCCCTGTTGTGCACTTCCTTAAAGTAGTCGTATGTTTTTTCTATGCCGTAATGGGCGCTCACCCCCGCCTCATCATTTTTGGTAAGGAAGAGGCTGTCATCGCTGACAAAATCCACCGCCGAGGCATATGAGGTTCCGTTTTTCATATCAAAGGTAAATACGCCACCGCGGTTCTCCTGGCGCAGGCGGTAGTTGCCGGCAATCAGCGT
>JALXBH010000095.1 GCA_026991535.1 Calditrichia bacterium
TGCTCATTCCACACCTTCTTCATAACTCATGATTTTCTTTTTCTTATCCGGAGATTCCGGTTTTACAGAGGAATATTGCCATGTTTTTTCGGCGGATTTTTATCCACCTTGTTTTGCAACATATGCAGAGCCTGTATAATCCGGATTCGGGTATTGCGCGGCTGAATCACCTCATCGATATAGCCCCGTTCCGCCGCCAGATAGGGGTTGGCGAATTTTTCACGATACTCCTGTTCTTTTTGGGCCAGCATGGCTCCGGGGTCTTCGGCATTGGCGATCTCTTTTTTAAAGATGATCTCCGCCGCGCCCTTGGGTCCCATGACGGCAATCTCGGCCGAGGGCCAGGCCAGGTTCACATCTCCGCGGATATGCTTGGAACTCATAACGTCATAAGCCCCGCCATAGGCCTTGCGGGTGATCACCGTGATTTTGGGCACGGTGGCCTCGGCATAGGCGTAAAGCAATTTGGCGCCGTGTTTGATGATGCCACCCCACTCCTGATGGGTGCCCGGCAGAAATCCCGGCACATCTTCCAGCGTCACCAGCGGGATGTTGAAGGCGTCGCAAAAACGGATAAAACGGGCCGCTTTCACCGAAGCGTCGATATCGAGCACCCCGGCCAGATTGGCGGGCTGGTTGGCGATCACCCCCACCGAGTAGCCGTCCATGCGCGCAAATCCGACGATGATATTGGCCGCGTAATCGGGATGAATCTCAAAAAAGGAATCCCTGTCCACAATGGTATGGATAACCTCTTTCATGTCATATGGCTGGTTGGGATTTTCCGGCACGATTTTATCCAGGGATTCATCCACGCGGGTGGGACTGTCATCACTCATGACCCGGGGAGGATCATCCAGATTGTTGGACGGAATGTAGGATATCAGTTGCCGGATTTTTTGCAACGCTTCGATGTCGCTGTCACAACTCAGGTGACTGACGCCGCTTTTGGAACCGTGGGTATCGGCGCCACCCAGGTCTTCCGAGCTGACCTCTTCGTGCGTTACGGTTTTGACCACATTGGGTCCGGTGACAAACATATAGCTGGTGTTGCGTACCATAATGGTAAAATCGGTGATGGCCGGGGAATAGACCGCCCCGCCGGCACAAGGGCCCATCACCCCCGATATTTGCGGAATAACACCGGATGCCAGGGTGTTGCGTAAAAATATCTCGGCATAGCCGCCCAGACTGACCACTCCTTCCTGAATGCGCGCGCCGCCGGAGTCATTAAGACCGATGACCGGCGCCCCCACCTTCATAGCCTGATCCATGACCTTGATGATCTTTTCGGCAAAGGTTTCCGAAAGCGAACCGCCAAAAACGGTGAAGTCCTGGGAAAAGACAAATACCAGCCGGCCCTCGATATAACCATATCCGGTGACTACGCCATCTCCCAGGGGCCGGTTTTTTTCCAGTCCGAAATCCTTACTGCGGTGGCGCACCAGCATATCCATCTCCACAAAGGAGCCTTCGTCCAGTAAAAAGTCGATGCGTTCCCGCGCGGTGAGCTTGCCTTTTTTATGCTGCGCCTCGATGCGTTTTTCCCCACCGCCCAGCCGGGCTTCACGCCGCAACTGCTCCAGATATTTGAATTGTTCTTCTCGGGTCATGGTTCGCTCCGTTATAAAAGGTTGTGTTCCTTAAAGCTAAAATAGCCGTCTCCGGCGATTATTATGTGATCGTAAACGGGTATATCGAGCAGCTCGCCGCTTTGCACCAGTTTTTCGGTGATGCGCCGGTCTTCGGGGCTGGCCTCCTTTTGCCCCGAGGGGTGATTATGCATAAGGATGATGCCCCGGGCGTTATTGCGGATGGCCGGATTAAAGACCTCGCGCGGGTGCACCAGGGAAGCGTTCAGCAAACCGCGGGTCACTTCCACATCACGGATAAGTTTCATGGCCGAATCCAACAGCAAAACGTAAAAGCTCTCCTTTTTTTTATGACTCAGCTTCGGAATGTAAATCTCCGCGATCCGCCGCGGATTGGAAAAGACACGGCTCTCCTTCATGGCCCGTTCACTTTGCAGATTGCGGTACAACTGAAAGGCGGCCAGCAGGGTTACCGCCTTGGCCGGGCCGATGCCGTGCACCTGTTGCAACTCCTCCAGGGAGGCCCGGGCAATGCCGTCGACATCCGAAAAGCGGGAGATCAACATACGCGCCGTTTGCACGGCGTTGGCATTTTGCGAGCCCTGCCCCAGCAGAATGGCGATCAGCTCGGCATTGCTCAGATGCGCGGCCCCGAAACGGATCAGTTTTTCGCGCGGACGTTCATCCTCCGGCCAATCGGTAATACGTTGCCCGTTTGATTTGCGGTTTGTCTTTTCTTCCACAAGCCAGCTCAAAAAATTCGTTTGTGTAATCTACGCATCCACATTTTAGCGGGCAAACAAAGCTGGCAATATTTTGTGGTTTGTACGGAGCGGTGTTTTTAGGGACATTTGCCTACCCTATCCGGGAAGGAGTTTCAGTACGATTTATTAAAAGCGTATATAGAAGAATTGAAACAACGGATATTTTTTGCATTCACACTTTGATAATACTTTTATCTTTTTTTAAAATAAAAACGTTTTCAACGTGCTTGTGCGATACGGAATTTTTCTCTGAGCGGTTAACGGAGAAAGCATCAGTAAAAAAAAATGCCGCGCCCAAAAGACGCGGCATGATTTAGCTTTCTACTTAAGCAGAACCAGCTTACGGGTTTGTTTAAACCGGGCGCTGCTCAGCACATACAGGTAGATGCCCGAGGGTACCTTACGGCCGGAAATATCGGTGGCGTTCCACTTTACGGCATAGCTGCCTGCTTCCAGGGGACCGTCATGCAGGGTGGCCACCTTTTGTCCGCTCATGTTATAGATGCTTAAGTTGGTCTGAATCGCCCCTTCGTTTAACCGGGGGATGTTAAAGCGGATGGTGGTTTGCGGATTAAAAGGATTAGGATAATTCTGTTCCAGCGAGAATTCACGCGGCAGAATAGCTTCTCCCGGCACATCCGTCTGTTCTATTCCCGGCGTAGCGGCAACAGTGTTATAACGATGAATCTTTCCATCGGCATCCTGACTGCTCAACCGGTATTCATAGCGGGTGCCGTTTAGAACCGAATTGTCCGTAAAACGATAGCTGTTACGTTGAGAAGAGTTCCCCGCGCCCTTTAGCGCGGTTTCGGTTTGATAGGAAACCTGTTCCCGGAAATCCGTTTCTTCCGCGCTCCTGCGTTCCAGAATAAAACCGCGGTTATCGACTTCCGACCGTGTTTCCCAGTTCAGGATCACCTTATTTTCTTCACCGCGGGCGGTAAAGGAGGATAGCTGTACCGGCAAGGGATTGTCGGCGGTCAACGAGGCCAGTATCCATTGGCTGTTGCCCAGATCAACGCCCATGGCCGTAATGGTGTTATTAACCTCATCCACCAGAATGATATTGTTGTATTGCTGCCAGTTTTGGCTGTAATCCGTTCGGTAAGCCAGGGTCAGGTTATTTTCGCTGACGATGCCGTCCGTTGCCGGATCATATGTAAAGGTAATATCGGCGGTGCTGCTGCCATGCCGGGTGTCATAAAAAATTTCCCAGTAGCGCACGCTGGACACATTATTAAGGGGCGCGCTTACAGGCGTCTGCACAATACCGCCACGTACCTCCACCACATAAGCCAGGGCATTATCGGCGGTGGTACCGCCACCATTGGTGGCATAGGTCATGGCGCTGTAGGTGATGGCCACATCGGTTCCCGCGAATACAAGGCTGTTGTTCAGATCGGCGGCGCTCACATTGGTGGAATCCCAGTCCATGGAGATGGGATAGTTCGTGGCGCTGTTCTCCAGCTTAAATACTTTGTAGGGCAGCCAATAGAGGGCCGACTGGTCCTGTTCCAGCGTAATACTCTCATATTGAAAACCGATTTCACCCTGGGCACCGTTTACCGAGACCACGGATGAGGGTAGGTTGTAATCGGCCGCGCCATTGGTCAAACGATCGTATATACTGGGCGCCGCGGTGTAGGATTGAATACGATAATTGGCCAGGGGATAAGCGCCAAAAAAGTAGGTTTGTCTGTCATTGCGAAAACTAACCACATAATCATCCGCCGTGCCGTCAATGTTGTCGTTATCCCAGAATACCGGACCAAGATCATCATGATTGCTGTAATAGGTGGTGGTCGACGTTGTACTGTTGAGACGGATATTACGAAAGGCTTTTATCGTCAATGGACTGGCATTGGTATTGGTAAAGTGAAAGGCGGCTTCCCAATCCACATAACCCGCGCCCAATAAACGGCTGGGATCGATCAGCCTGTATCCGATTCCGCCAACAAGATCAATACCGGCAGCATGATATTCCACCACGGAATGCCAAACGTTTGGCGAGGTCGTGCCGTCATAGCTCCAATCCTCGAAACGGTTGGGCAGAAAAAAACCGCTGGCCACCGGTTCGGCGGGAACGCCATCCCACAGACTCATGTTAGCCGAGCTGACTTCCACGGGCGTGCCGCCGTTAAGCACCACAAACAGAGAGTGGTGATCCATCCACGTCAGCGGTGTGCCGGCCGTGCCTATAACCCAACTGTTGATAATACCATAGTCATCGGTAGTCAAGGTACTACCTGTCGGTCCTGCCGTCGATAATGTTGTTTGTGCTTGTCCTATTCCCGTGCCAAGGGCCAGGAAAAATACAAGTTGTAGTAACGATGAGTAAAAATAACGCATGGAACTATCCCTTTCCTATGAAAAAAACGAAATGACTATGACGAGTGCATAGTCCAGATTATAATATCGACAAAATGCCCCAATCTTTACGGATGTAAATATTTATGGTCGGGAATGGACAAAATCCGTTAATAAAAAGAAAAGACCTTCCGGGTTTTGAAAACCCGGAAGGTCGTCCGGGCCGGGATAAGCCAGACCTTCCAGGTCTGCGAGACCTGGAAGGTCTTTGATAGCATTCCCAGAAATATTTTTATAAATTCCACGTATGAACAAAAAGACAAAACCTCTTTATCCCGGGCAATTCTATCATATATATAACTGCGGGAACAACCGCGAAAACCTTTTCTATAGGCCGGAAAATTATATCTATTTTTTAAAGAAATACGACTACTATCTAAACGGTTATCTGGAGACCTATGCCTTTTGCTTATTGCCAGATCACTTCCATTTACTGGTGCGGGTAAAACAACTGCAAGACCTTCCGGGTTTCGAAAACCCGGAAGGTCGTCCGGGCCCGGCGAAGCCAGACCTTCCAGGTCTGCGAGACCTGGAAGGTCTTCTCCCCGGATTGATTTCAAAACAGTTTTCCAGATTCTTTAACGCTTATGCCAAGGCCATCAATAAACAGCAGTGCCGCAGCGGCAGCCTATTTCAGAAAAACTTCAAACGCCTCCCCGTCGACCACCCCAGGTATCTGCCCGGCCTTATCTATTATATTCATGCCAACCCCCAGCTGCATGGTCTTATCGATGATTTTCGTAATTGGCCCTTTAGCAGCTACAATAAAATTCTGGAAAAGCGTCATTCTCACCTCTGCAAACACGCGGTAATAAGTCTTTTTGGAGACCCTAACGCCTATCAGGGTTTTCATGCTATTGACCATGATTTGAAAGAAATTCAACGTTTCCGCATGGAAGGTTAATCCCCTTCTGTTTGAATCAGATAAAACAATCCATGGCTGCATCTGCCTGAATTGCAGGATTCCATTGGTAAATCTATTATTAGACAAGAATATTTTGTGATACTTATGTGTTCTATTCTTGTAGAATTAATTCCCGAAGGTTCCATAATTTCTTAGTTTATCATAAACGCCTAACCACCACGCATACAGGAGTTCCCGTGGCCAACAAAAATATCGAATGGAAAAGCGGCATCTGTGGTATATGTCCCGCCGGATGCTGGATTGAAGCGGGCATTGAAAACGGAAAACTGGTAGATATACGCGCCGACAAGACACACCCCCTGGGTATGATCTGTCGTCGCGGCGAGCACGCCCCGGAAATCATCTATTCCGAGCATAGGCTCAAATATCCCATGAAAAGAGTAGGCCCCAAGGGTACACACAAATTTGAACGCATCTCCTGGGATGAGGCTTACGACATCATCGTTGACAACCTCAACCGTATCAAAGAGGAGTCCGGCCCGGAAGCCCTCTCCGTTTATACGGGACGCGGCGCTTTTGAGCTTTCCCTGTGTGACATGTATCAACCCAAAGGCGTGGCCGTCTCTTCCGCCTCCAGCATCCTTTTCCCCTTCGGTTCTCCCAATACCATGGGCGTTGGCGCACTCTGTTACGTCTCCTTTGCCATGATCGCGCCCGACGTCACCCTGGGGCGCATGTTGATCAACATGTATACCGACATGGAAAACGCCGGGATGCTGGTGGTCTGGGGTGCCAATCCGGCCACCGACTCCCCGCCACTGGATATGTACCGGCTGGAAGCGGCCGCGCAACGGGGCTGTGATATCGTGGTTATCGATCCGCGCCATACGGAAACCGCCAAACGCACCGGCGCCGAATGGATCCCCATCCGTCCCGGAACCGACGGCGCCCTGGCCCTCTCCCTGATCGAAGTGATCATCGACGAAGACCTGTATGATGAACCCTTTGTGGAAAACTGGACACAGGGCTTTGATGAGTTGGTCACCTATACACAACATTTCCGTCCGGAATCGGCCGAAAAGATCACCGGCGTTCCCGCGGAAAAAATCCGCGACTTGGCCCGGCGCATTGCCGGGGCCACCGGTGCCGCCCCGGTCATGTATACCGGTCTGGAATATTCCAACAGCGGTATTCAGGC
>JALXBH010000096.1 GCA_026991535.1 Calditrichia bacterium
GGATTGGACAAAAATTATTAGCCAGCTGGCCATTGCCTTTGAAGGCAGGTTAGATTTAAACCTTTGAAATGCCATTTACACAAAAAATGAAACAGTCTCGTTATGGTTGGTGGTATATAGCTTTTTTCCATCCGGAGTGAGCACCATGCGGTAAGCCTCACCTCCGTCAATGGTATCTATGACGGTCATGGTTTCCACATCGATCACTTCGAGACGGTTATCATTTCCGGCATAGGCCTTAACCTTTTGCGCATATACCTGAACAGCAGAAATTAAAAACATAAATAAAAATGTCTGCAGTATAAATTTATACATTGAACCTCCCGTAGCAATATTTACGATATGTGATATAATCTAATATTTTTATGTAAGTTTGTGACGCCCTTCTGCGTACATGTATATTTATAAAACATTGTTTACCAATGCAAATATTCATCTGTTCTCTTATTTTTATCACCTTAGGGGATAGCGATCTTATATTCCCTTTTAATAAATCAAAGCATAACGATTTGACCAAAGGGGCAATCCAAGTAATTGGTTTTTAATAAGAAATCTTTGTCAGTATAAATTGTGGCCATAAGTACCTTTCCGCGCGATCCCGGATATTCTGAGAAATAAAAAGAATAGGCGTTAACATATAGATATAAAATAAGATCATCCGACAGGGGTTATCGGTAGATCAATGGCAGAAGCTCCCGGCAATCTATCCGCTGCCTGCAAACGCTTTTAAATTTCCCGTAGAAATATCCTGGCCAATTTAAACAGATGGGAAAAGTCGTCCCACTCCAGAGTCTCATAGGTATCATTAATATGGTGATAGGGTTGTTTGCCGTCCTTGGTAAACAAATAGAAGCCCTTCATTCCGTTTTTTATAAAAAAGTAGTGATCGCTGTTGGCGGCATTTTTCCGGCGCCCCAACTTTCCCATGGCCAGGGAGTCATTGATCGCTTTCAATTTATTAAAATACGCGGGGAAGTCCTTTCCCCCCACAGCCATAATGCCGTTTTCCGCCGAGGCGGCCATGTCAAAGTTGATCAGGAATTTTACCTTGTCGAGACTTATCCGCGGATGTTCCTGAAAATATTTCGAACCGACCAGCCCCGCTTCCTCGCCGGAGAAGAAAACAAACAGCAGGGAATATTTTGACGGATTTCGCTTAAAATATTTTGCCAGACTTAAAACAAGGGCGACGCCACTGGCATTATCATTAGCCCCCGGGAAGTAAATACTGTCCCCAAGCGCTCCCAGGTGATCATAATGCGCCGTTAACATTATTATTGAATCCGGTACAGAATGTCCTTTCAACAGACCAAATACATTCTGTGTATCATAGTCATCAATATCGGTTTCTATTTCCAATTCAATATTTTTTAACGGCTTGGGCAGCGAACTTTTTTTGACCCGGAAAACCGGGATATCCAGCCGGGTATAGGGAGCGCCAAAGGTTAACCTGTCCTGAAGCAGGATAACCGCCCGTGCCCCCAGCTGCCGCGAAATCTTTATGCGGGTTATTTCAGAAGCGTATCTCCCGGTTTGCTTATTCTTTTTTATTTCCTTCGGCAGGTCATTATCAATAATAACAATTTTTCCCCGGGGAGATTGCTGATATTGGTTTATCCCCGCCATCGGTATGTACAAACCATGCTCCACAGATAAAATATCATCACTTGAAATATCACCGGAAGCACTTAGTTCATGTGGAACATAGTCCAGCCCGAGCCTTAGGGAAGCAGCGTTAATGCTAAGACGAGCCTCGCTTTCCAAGGCATTGATTTCTACCTCAAACTCCTGGGAACGGGAACCGCTAATTTTTTCCAGTCCTATTCCGGCGATTTCATCTTTAATAAAGTTCGCGGCCTTTATATGCCCCCCCTGAACGTAGCCTCTTCCCTTGAATTCTTCTGAGGATAAAAGGGAAACATACTTCTTCGCGTCGTTGACATACATATCATCCTGACTGAAAAGCAGAAAGGGGATCAAAACAAACAGAACTGGTTTAATCATCTCGTCTCCTCCGACAGTGTAAGACATTCAATTGTAATAATATTCATAACGGACCGTTTCCATACGGGCGATGTTATCATGGTTTACAATAAAAGCTGTAGGTATGGCGGTTGCGGGTTTTTGTTAAATACTCCGCAGCGTCCAGGGGCGGAAAATTATAAGACTTGAACAGGCGCAGCGCCCGGCTTTGCCCCGGATGCATGGGGCGCCGCTTTGGAATATCATTCCACCCAAGAATAAAAACACCCCCCGCGCGCAGACTGTTAAAACACCCTTCAAAGGCCTTTTCAATTTGAGCCCGGTCATTTAACCCCCAGCCAAAAACCCCGTTACAGATAATCACATCCAGTTCATTTTCCCCAAAGTGCCGGTTAATATTTTCAATAAGGTCGGTGATGTGCCTTTTCGCGCCATGCCGGCGTTGCCTGGGATCGCTATCCAGTGTACAATAGTCCTTGTTTCGGAAAAGGGTGCCGTATGTGCTTGTATACCATTTACATCCTACAAAGAGAATCCTGGAAAATTCCTCTTTCTGAATAAAGTATGGAAAAATAGTATGGATCAACAACCGCCGGTCTTCCAGCATTCGGTGAAAAACCGCGTTTACTATTTTTTTCACGTCCTCTTCCCACCTGGTCTTTATTATTTTTCTTTAGCATCCAACATTCCACTTCTTTCTCAAGGAGCCTACAGAGTACGTAGTGGAAAGATTTATAAATAGCGCGGGGAAATATACCCGCAAGGATTACTTACATAAGTCGGATATTTTAAAGAAAGTACGTACAAAAAGAAGAAAAAGCATTATTCATGACCCTCATTCAGGGTAACAATGGTCACGCCCGTGTCCCCTTCTCCATAACGTCCCGTGCGAAAGCGGATGCCCTTGTATTTTTTAAGACGGGTTTGCACCGCCTGGCGCAGCGCCCCCGTGCCCTTGCCATGGACTATGGTCACCTCTTTCCAGGAGGAATGCAGGATACTGTCCATATAGATTTCCAGTTCGGACAGGGCGTCGCTACTGTCCAGTCCGCGCAAATCCAGCCTGTTGGGCAAGCCCGCCCCCACGGCGGAGGTGGCACTTTCCGTTACCGTCTCCTCTACCCTGCCGTCATCATTCAGTTTTTCCAGATCATCGATAGCCAGACGCAGTTTCAATCCCTTGCGCTCCAGTTCCACCTCCCTTTTATTGGAAAAAAGGCGGCTGACCTGGCCGGTGATACCATAGGAGCGGGAACGAACCCTGTCCCCCACGCGCAAGGTCGAAGGATCAACAACGGGTTTCTTTTTCTCCGGCAGGGTGCTGGCTGTTTTCTCCTTAAAATCCTCCAGTTCCCGTCGCGCCCGGCGCACCTTTTCCTTGTCGGCGGAACTTTCGCGTATGGCGCGGATTGTGGCTTCTATCCTGCGGTTAGCCTCTTCCACCAATAGCCGTGCTTCTTCCCGGGCTTCTTTTTCCATCTTCTTTTTTTCTTTTTCCCAACGCTCTACCTTTTGCTTGTATAGCTTGGTCAGAGCGCTCAGCTCACTCTCCTTAAGACTGGCCCTGCGCAGCGCCTCATGGAAGTCGGCGCTTTTTCGGGTAATATCAGTCAGCATCTCCTCCACCCGGTTTTGCTTATCGCCATACAGGGCGCGCGCCTTTTGGATAATTTCATCCGGCAGGCCAAAGCGCTTGCCGATATCAAAGGTAAAACTGCTGCCAGGTATACCCGTGCTGAGGATAAACAAGGGACGCAGCGCATCCACATCATACTGCATGGCGCCGTTTTCCACTCCGTCATTTTCTGAAGCGAATATTTTCAACTGGTTTTGATGTGTGGATACAATGGTAACAATTCCCCGGCGGTTCAGGCGCTGTAAAATGGCTATGGCCAGGGCGGCGCCCCCGGCCGGCTCCGTACCGATGCCTATCTCATCGATCAATACAAGGGCGCGGTGATCCACATGATCCAGCACCGTTTTTAAACTGCGGATATGGGAGGAGAAGGTGCTCAGATCGTTATCAATGGATTGTTTGTCGCCGATAACCACAAACATCTGTCGGCAAATGGGAAAGGAGGATGAAGGGTCAACCGGCATGGGGATGGCGCATTGATACATCAGTTGCAGCATGCCCACGGTTTTCATGGCCACCGTCTTTCCGCCGGCGTTAGGACCGGAGATAATCAATTCGTTATAATCATATCCGATCCGCAGATTAAGCGGCACTGTTTCCTTTTGCAGGCGCTCCAGCAATAAAGGATGAAACCCCTGGCGTATATCCCAGCCGAACTCCTCTTCCATATTGGGAAACACGCCCTTGTAGCTCCGGGCATAGCGCACGCGCGCGTGCGCGCTGTCCAGCGTGACCAGCAGACGGAAATCCTCACGTAGCACCGCGGCCTGTTCGCGCATCAGAGCCGCCAGCCGCTTTAATATCTTAATGATTTCCTTGCGTTCGGCGATCAGCAGTTCCTGTATCTCGTTATTGAGCTCCACAACGGCCATCGGTTCCACATATTTTGTCCCCCCGGAAGAAGACTGGCCGTGTACGATACCTGAAATTTTGGAAACGGAGAAAGCCCTTACCGGCAACACCAGGCGCCCCTCGCGCAGAGTGATATAATCTTCCTGCAAGTGTTCCTGATTTTTTGAACTGATGGCCTTCAGCCGTTTATGTACGCCCTCCTGTAACTGGTGCAGTTTGCGGCGTATTTGTTTGAGTTCCCGGCTGGCGTTATCATAAATAGCGCCGCCGGGTTCGATGGTATATTGCAGCTGGCTGAGCAGCGCCGGCGCGCCCCGCAATTCCAGGCCATAAGCACTCATCTCCGGGAACTCTTCGCCAAAGGACTTAAAGTATTGGCGCATATCGGAGACGATCTCTAAAAAGGCGCTTACCGCCAGGCACTCCTTTATCTCTAAAAAGCTTTCCAGAGGCTCAATTTTTTTTAACAGCGGACGGATATCCTCATAGTCCCGCAAGGGGGCACGTTTACTTTCCACCATAGCCTGCAGGGCGCTTATCCGCTCAATTTCACGATTAAGCTCCGAGGCCTCCATTACAGGCGCGCTGTCCAGAACCCGCTGACGCGCCGTATCGGAATGGGTAAAACCGGCTATTTTGTAGAGGAGTTTATTAAAATTTAAAGCCGCCGAAGCGGTGGCATAACCAAACATATTATTTAAGCAGGTCTAAAAGAGAGTTGTCTGTCGAATCGGGGATAAGCTTTCCGGGTGAAACCGCCTCGTCAAAGGATTTACCGGAATCGCTGTAAAAAACATCGTAAAGCATGGGGGCAAACTTACTGACAGGCCCGTAGGTGTAGCTGTTGCTCTTTTTTATCGGCTCCAACAACATGTCCGATCCGGGTATGGCCTGCAGCAGATAGAGAATGATACTCAGGCTGAGGGTAACCTTGGTAAAGCCAAACAGGGCTCCTGCTATTTTATTGACGGGTTGTAAAAAGGTAAAGGTGGCTATCTTGTTAAGCATGCCGCCCAGGATACGTACAAAAATATTTACTGCCACAAAAAGAAGCACAAAAGCGGCCACCTTGGCCCCGCCGTCGGGCAGGGAAGGAAACAGGCTTATAAGTTTTTGTTGCAGGGGTACATGAAACAACATAGCGGCGGCATACCCAAATACCAGCGCCACAAGCACCATCAGTTCACTGATCAGTCCGCGGAACAGGCCGCGTATGGTAAAAAAGGAAACTATCGACAGGACGGCAATATCAAAATAGCCCATCAGCCACCCAGCAGTGAGCGCACAATATTCTGAACCAGCTTGCCATCGGCCTTGCCCTTCAGGCGGGCCATGGCCGGACCCATCACGCGTCCCATATCCTTTAGGGAAGCGGCGCCCGTCTGCGTCACGATCTCCGCGACAACAGCCCGTATATCGTCCTCGCTCATCTGTTCGGGCAGGTATTTTTCCAGCACGCTGATTTCAAAAGTTTCTTTTTCAGCCAAGTCCTCCCGGCCACCGGAGCGGTAGCTTTCTACGGAGTCCCTGCGGCTTTTAACGCCTTTGGCCAGGATGCGGATCACATCGTCATCTTCCAGCTCACGCTGCAAGCGGATGCGCTCGTCCTTTAGCTGGGCCAGCGTCATGCGTAAAACGCCCAAACGCGCCTTGTCACCGGACTTAAGCGCGTTTTTCATATCTTCTGTTAGTTGGGAGTGGAGTGTCGACACGATGTTATCGATTCATCTCATGCATAAGCTTGCGCATTTTCCGGCGGGCCTGATTCATGCGGCGCTTGCGGCCGTCGCTGGGCTTTTCATAAAATTGATGACGACGGATATCGGCCATCAAACCGGATTTTTCACAGGCTTTAGTGAAGCGTTTAAAAGCTTTTTCAAAGGGTTCATTGCTTCGAATTTTAACGGTAATCATCTAAAAATCACACTCCTTATAAGGTTAATAGGCATATTTGTCCGGGTTTTTAATTAAATCGATTTCATAATCGGCTGCTTTTTGCCAGGTACGATTCTTTGCGGCCTGGGTATAATAGCGTATGGCTTTTTGCTTTTGTCCCATATGCTTGTATACTTCGCCGAGATAAAAGTTACTGGCGGCCTTGATCGTCCCCCTGCGGCTCATCTTCAGCGCGGTTAACAGATTTTTTTCCGCGGCTTTATAGTTTTTGGAGTTGAGCTGGGCCACGCCGAGGCGGTAACTGTAACTGGCCTTCAAATCCTTGCTGCGTGTATTTTTAACAGCATTGCTGTATGCATCCACGGCTTTTTTATATTTCTTCTGCTCATCATATACCAGGCCAAGGATATTCC
The DNA here is from genome assembly GCA_026991535.1 of Calditrichia bacterium. Classification (GTDB taxonomy): domain Bacteria; phylum Calditrichota; class Calditrichia; order Calditrichales; family J004; genus J004. The sequence goes on from JALXBH010000096.1 coordinate 6,781, forward strand.
AGGCACGGTCATACTTGGGGTTGGCTTCCAGAGCGGCTTTCAGATACTGCTCCGCCTTTTTGAAATTCTTTTTCGTTTTATAAATTTTACCCAAACCATAATTGGCCTTGGCCGATTTCGGATTGAAGCTCAGCACGGCGTTATAGGAGTTGATGGCGTCGGAAAACTGTTCCAGGGCCATCTGCAGATTACCGAGGGCGATGTAGGCCTTTTCAAACTTATTATCCAGCTTGATGGCATTCTTAAAATATTGGATCGCCTTTTCGTACTGCTTTGTTTTTTGGTAGGAGATGGCCAGCATGTAGTTGGCCTGGGGAAAATTCTCATCCGCCTTGATCGCGGCCAGATATTTCGGAATGGCCTGTTCATATTTCTTCTGTTTCACCAGGCTGTTACCCTCGTTATAGGCCTGCCCCGCTTCCGGACTGCGCGAATCTTTTTCCTGAGCCAGCACAGCAGAAAAAGTAAACAATATAAACACAAATATAAGGGATCGTCTAACCATCAAAGCCTCCAAAATTGTACAGAAGAGTTTTTAATATAAAATCAAATTCAAAACAGGGCAAATAACTTTAGCCATTTTAAGCCCGATTCCTAAAAAAACTGTGATATAATTAATTGTAATGGGCAAAAATAATATGAAGTTCCCAAAAATGACAATTTTTTAACGGACTTTCTCTATTTTTTTCTCTTCAGGGTCATTATGGTGATGTCATCATCCTCGGTCGGATCACCGGCAAAATGGTACAATTCCCGCACCAGAGCCTGGTTTATTTCGTCGCAGGCCTGCTCACGCCGGCCGGCGTTAAAAAAAGCGATCACCCGGAACTCGTCAAAAGGTTCATCCTCGCTGTTCATCGCTTCGGTAACCCCGTCCGTGAACATGGTCAAACAATCTCCCGGCTCCAGGTCAACGCTCTCGTAAGCATAGGTCAGGTCGGGCATCATCCCCAGGATCAGCCCTCCCTTGCTCAGCTCTCTTACCTCTCCCGAGGCTTTAAACAGATAAGGCGGATTGTGTCCGGCATTGACATAACTGAGACGGTGTTCACGGATATTAAGACGGGCAATAAAAAAGGTAATATACTTTTCCACCGTTGTGTTTTGATAGATCAGATTATTCAGCCGGGCTGTCATTTCCGTAAGGGTGTAGTTTTCATATCTCAGCATGCGCAATCCGGCCTGCAGGTTAGACATCAGCAAGGCGGCGGGAATGCCCTTTCCCGAAACATCGGCAATAGTCAGGATATATTCATCCCCGTTCAGGGGAATGATGTCAAAATAGTCGCCGCCTACTTGTCTGCTGGGTATATTCAGACCGTGCAGATCATAATCTTTTATTTCTGGCATGCTTCCCGGCAACAGGCGTGCCTGGATGGTACGGGCCAGGGCCAGGTCGTCTTCCATACGTTTCTTTTCCAGCTTTTCCTGAAAAAGCCGGGCGTTTTCAAGCGAGGCCACCAGCATATTGGCCAGCGTCGCCAAAAAGTCCCGTTCGGAACGGCTGAAGGCGCTTTTGTTCATCTTCTCGCCGACAAAGATAAAGCCCTTGACCTCCTGCTGCATACGCATAGGTACAATCAGGCGCACTCCCTGACGTTGCAGCGCGTTTAAGCCGGGCTGTTCCCCGGGGGCGCACACTTCTTCCACGGCATTGATCTCCCGGCCAAGGCTCAATATCTGCTCGTCGACATTCTGATTGAAACGGCTGCCCTTTTTATATTTTATCCGCAGGTCTCCCTTAAGCGGATCGCGAAGAAGCACCAGAAACTGGTTAACAAAAAGCTGCCCCATCAGGGAATATGAAAAATGTTTCAGAATGGCCGGGTCTTCAAAATCCCTGTTCAATTCATTGCCTATTTCAAACAGGGTGTGCAATTCCTGTATTTTACGATCCAGATTATCGTTTACCCGCCGCAGTTCTTCAAAAAGACGGGCATTATGCAATGCCGGAGCGGCAATATTGCCCACGGCGCTTAAAAAGGAAAGTTCCCTGTCTTCGAAATTGTTTTTGCTTATTTTTGGCCCCAAAAAGAGGGCGCCTATGAGATGCCGGTTCATAAGGATAGGCACATAAACCCGGTAACCGGCCTCTGCCGCGGCGGAAGGCACCCCCCTTTTCCCCGAGTGCGCAATTTCCACCGCCTCCTTCGCTTCCAACCCGGAAAGCGTAAGCTCGCGGGGCGGCGATTTAAAACCTTTGTATCTGCTCAGTATAAAACGGTCACCTTCATCGGCAAGGTAGGCCGCCGCCCGGCTGATCATAAGCCGGCCCATGGGCACCAGAAGCAGATTATTTAATATGGTCTGAATGTCAAGACTGCTATTCAGGGTTTGACCGAACTCAACCAGGGAGGAAAGTTCGATATGCTTGCGCGCTTCCTTGTTTTTAGTATCAACCGGTGACATATCAGGCAATCCCGGGTTTTAAATATTTGACCAAAACCACCTGATTTTTCACACCCGGGTTAAATGTGTAGTTCACCTCATCCATCAGGGTACGCATCAGATGGATACCCAGGCCACCCTTGCGCGCTTCATGCATATATTTATCCAGGTCCGGCTTGGGCATGCGGGCGGGATCAAATCCCTTACCCTTATCGGTAATGGTCACCTCAAACTTTTCCGCCGTATATTGAACATTCAGGTCAATCATGCGCCGGGCATTATATTTATGGGCGTGCTTGATCACATTGGTGCAGGCCTCGTCCACGGCCAGGGCGATATGATCCGCCGCCTCCTCCTCAAAGCCGGCCTTCAGCGAGAGCTTACGCACAAAATCACGGATCATCTCCAGATTATCCGTACTGCTCGGAAAGCGTATTTTGACCTTGTTTTTTTTCAATCTTTTCATAATCATCTCTTTAAAATTCGATTTTCCGCTCAATTGGTTTCATTAAATTTGGCCAGGGCCGCAGACTCGTCGTCAAATATTTCATACAATGAGGGAAAACCGAGCAGGTCAAATACCTTAAATACCTTTTCGGACATGCTGCTCAGCTTGATATCGCCGTCTTTTTCCCGAATCTCCTCAATAAAGCCCATAAAAACGCCCAATCCGGCGCTGGAGATATAGTCCAGATCACTCATACTCACCACTATTTTAACCCGGTTTTCCGATACCAGCTCCTGCAGCGCGTGTTCAAACTGCGGCGCCGTATGCGCGTCCAGAAAGCCCTTTAAATGAAGGATGCTCACATCCCCGTTATCATGCCGCCTTACTTCAAAGCCACTCATCTATACCTCCCTTAAAACAAATCTTATGTACATTTTACGATAATCAGGGTTAAATCATCATGCAGGTTTTGTCCCTGCAAAAAGCCAAGAATAGCGTTGATGACATTATCCTTGATCACTTCCACATCCTCTTGGGCACTTTCCCGGATGATCTCGCCCAACCTTTCTTCACCAAACTCTTCTCCCCTCGCGTCCATGGCTTCGCTCAAGCCATCCGTAAAAAAAGCCAGCACATCATCTTTTTCAAAAGAAATTTTCTTTAATTCCAGCATTTTAGAAAAAATCGGTCCCTTGTCAAGTCCAACGGCAATACCGCCCGGCTGTAAAAAAGCCACTTCATCGCGTCGCCGGGAATAGTGTGCCACCGGACAATGCCCCGCGCGGGCAAAGCTGAGCACTCTTTTCTTATAATCAATATCGGCCACCAGCAGGGTAATAAATGATTTTCTTTCCAGCGAATCCCTGAGTATCAGATTTGTCGCTTCCAAAATTTCCACGGGATTTCTTTGTTCACGGGTCAGGGACTGGATTACCCCCTTGGTTTCGGCCATGTAAAAGGCCGCCGATGTGCCCTTACCACTCACGTCTCCGATGACGATCCCCAAATGATGAGGGTGGTTCTGATAAAAATCATAATAATCGCCGCCAACCTCATAGGCCGTTATGGTCAGTGTCTCCAGCTTAAGCGGCACATCGGGCACTTTTTGCGGTAAAAGACGCATCTGCACATCACGGGCAATCTGCAGTTCCCGCTCCAGCCGCTCCTGCACCAGGGAATTTTTAATCAGTTTAACATTCTCCAGGGCTATGGCCGCCTGATTGGCGTAGGCTTCCAACATGTTCAGATCATCGGGGTCAAAACCAAACTCCACGCTTTTTGTGGCATAAAGAATACCCAGCACCTGATCGTTGGCGCCCAGCAGTGGTGCCGCGGCAATGCAGGCGATATCCTTTTTCCAGGCCCGGATATCGGCGTAGGCCCCGCTTTTGGCAATGCTGTTTATAGAAAAACGCTTTTTGGACTCTATCACCCGCACGCCAATTTCATGCAGGGCATGATTATCCATGGACTTTAATTCCCGCTTATCTATATTAATGGTCGCCGCAACGCTCAAATGTCCCGTCTGGTCATCATACACTTCAATCCAGGTATACTTGGATTCGATAACGTCCTTGGTCATCTCGGTGATGATCTTCACCAGCTTGTTTAAATCAAACTCCGCGGCAATAACCCGCCCCAGGTGATGCAGGGATTGTACCTCCTTCATTTTGCGGTCAAACACGCGCGCCGTTGGCAGATGGAACAAAAAGGTCAGGCTGCCGAAAAGGGTATAAAAAAAGAGAAAGTACCAGCTCAGATTGGTAAAGGCGGCCACCACCAGGCTGTGCGCGGCTACCGTCTCCTTAAAAATAACGTCGAACATCAGGGCGATCACCCAAACCAAACCTATGGAGATAAGAAAGTAGGAGTATTTCATCTTACGCGATAGATAGGTGATCCAACTGTTATGGGTCGCTAAAATGAGATAAAAGATGATACTTGCGCCCAGCACCAGCGATTGGTAGATGTATTCCCTGTCCGAACTTAAATCCAACGGCTGCCTAAAGACAACGGTGGTCAGCATACCCAGCAGAGTGGCGCCCAGAGCCAGTGTCAGATAGATACGCGTGCGATTCTTCTGCTTGTAAAAAATCAGATTTTTAATGATGAGCAGCATGGGTACCACCAGCACAATGGCCGCAAAGGTAATCAGGTTGCTGTATACTACCGTGCCGATGGTATCCGGCGCCTTGGGAAAATCGGTTGTGACAAATGAGGGGGACAGTATCTGTTTCCAGCCCAATGTCCAGATATAAAGCAGCGCCAAGAGTTTGATAAAGTTTTTCAGGTTAAGCTGAATATCAGATTGGTTAACAAACTTTTTATGACGGATGTAATAATAATAAGAGATCAGGATAACGAAATTAATGCCTTCATTCAGGTATTCCCACTGGCTGAAATCCAGGGAACTTGAAAATTGCAGAATATCAAAGGCAAAGGTGAGCAGGCCAAGCAGAATTACAAAAAACAGGGCAATTTTTTCAGGTATGGGGTTTGTTTTCATTCAATATAAACCTTTAGGGGCTCGCCATTGCTGTTATAGCGGCCTATTTCCTGTAAATCCTTCTTAAAATGTATCAGTTGTCTCGTTTTCAGATCGGATACCACAATATGCTGATTATATCGGTTTACCGCAATATCCGTGGGCCAACTCATGCCGGCTACCGAATCAAGACGTTCTCCCCCATAGGAAAGTTTCAAAATTTCAAAGGAAGAGGCCGAGGCATTGGCAATCCATACAACTTCATTCACGGGATCAATATTAAAGGCATTTATCAGGCTGTCGCTAAAGAGGGTAAACAATGAATCCGTTGCCAGATTGTAACGGTAAATTTTTGAATTCCCCGGGTGGCGGCTTAAAATAAACACACTGTTTTTTAAAGAATCTGTACGCACGGACTGTATGTTCTCTATAAAAACATCCGGGTGCCGCGGTATGCGTTGTATAAGCTGCCCCTCGCCGGAAAAAAGCCACAGGGCCCGCACTGTACGGTCGGTAACCACAAATCGCTGTCCCATTCTCCGTATCCCGGTGGGTTTACGCGGCACATCGGATATCCGCTCAAACTCCAGCGTCCGCGGATCAAGGCTGTAAAAACCGCCCGAGGAATCGGTCATCCAGTACCGTTGGGCTTTTTTATTATAAACGGCATCATAAGGGCGGCGAAACGCGGTGCTGTAAGCCAGCTCCTCGCCCGTTTCCAGCAATACCGTTTGTACGTAGTTAAAGATGGGATAAGTTATCAGGGCGGTTACGCCGTCGGGACTAAAGGCGACATTCTCCGGCAGCCAGATACCGAAAATGCGTTTATTAAGCTGATTCATATCATAGCTGATCTGCTGGACTTCAAAGAAAAAGCCGTCAATCATCCAGATATGTCCCGGCCCGGTTATGGAGCTTACCTCCCTGCTGGGCAGGGATTCCTTTTCACGGCCCAACAGAGTAATATAATAACTATAGCTGACGTCGGTTACAATAAGGGAATCCACGTAACGGGTGCGGGAGGGAGGCACTTCGGCAATCATTCGGAAGGCGGCTTCATCCCCGGCCCGGCGATAAATGCGATATGAGAGGAAGTCCACCTCTCCGGGACGCCGCCACTCCAGCACTATGGTACTGTCAATACCGCCGGCCCTTAAGCCGATATCGATGGCCGGGGCCGGGTTCAGGCTGTCGAAAATATTGTCGCGTGGTCTTTCACGGCATTGCAATAAAAGCAGCGGCACGATAAAAATAATGAAGAGATGTCTCACACGGACTAAGCTACCTGGGATGTTAAAACGGCTTTAATATCCTTATATACTTCTTCTATGGGTCTGTTCCCGTCCAGGGAAACAAAACTGTTGCGTTTTTTATAGTAATCCTTTACCGGCGCCGTCTGTCTGTTGTACACTTCCAGGCGGTGACGGATGGTCTCCTCGGAGTCATCGGTACGCCCGCGGTTAAGCAAACGGCCCACAATCACCTCATCGGGCACGCTGATCTCGATCAGCGTAAAGTCCGGCATGTTATGCTTGGCCAGCAAACGGGTAAGCCCTTCCGCCTGGGGAATGGTGCGCGGAAAACCATCCAGGATAAAACCGTTGCGGCAATCTTCCCTGGTGATCCTCTCTTCGATAATGGCCAGAATAATATCATCGGCCACCAATTCGCCCCTGTCCATCAGTTCCTTGGCCTTCCGCCCCATTTGGGTACCCTCGGCCACCGCCTTGCGCAACATATCGCCGGTGGAAATCTGCGGTATATCAAATTCCTTTTGTAACAACTGTGCCTGGGTTCCTTTACCTACTCCCGGGGCGCCGAACAGAATCACATGCATGTTTTATTCCTCTTCACCATTTTTTGTGATTTTTTTAACTATATAATATACGACATTTTTTTCTTTTTCTTAGCGTACGGCATCAATTTTTTGGTTTTTTTTTACGGCGCTCGTTTTCCGCGTACAACTGGCCACAGGCCGCCTGAATTTCCCACCCCTTACGCTTGCGCAGTGTAATGCGCCTGCTGCGGTCGTTAACGCTCTCACGGAAAACGGCAATCTTTTCCTCGGAGGGAGGCCGGTAAAGTTCCTCGTCGGAGTTGCAGGGAATGACATTGATTTTGCTTTTCAGGCTGTGCGTAAGGCGCACCAGCTTACGGGCATCCTGTTGCGTGCTGTTAAACTTATCCAACAATACATATTCAAATGTGATCAATCGCCCACTTTTTTCCGTATAATAGCGTGCGGCCTGTAAAAGTTTTTCGATGGGATACTTTTTGGAAACCGGCATGATCTTTTTTCGCACTTCGTCATCCACGCTGTTTAGCGAAACAGCCAGGGAAAAGGGCTGTCCCTCGTCGGCAAAGCGGTAAATGCCGGGAATAATACCGCTGGTGGAGATAGTGATGCGCCGGGGGGCCAGGCCAAAACCGTCTACATCGCCCAATACCCGCGCCGCGGCAATAACCGCCTCGTAGTTGAGCATGGGTTCGCCCATGCCCATATAAACGATATTGGTTGGCCTGCTTCCGATTATTTCCGCCATCCGGAAAACCTGTTCCGTAATTTCACCCGGGGTCAGATTGCGCAACAGGCCCATTTTCCCCGTGGCGCAAAACTTACAATCCAAAGGGCAACCCACCTGCGAGGAGATGCAAAAGGTGGTGCGCCGGCCTTCGTAGATAATCACGCTTTCTATTTTGTAAGCATCGCCGAGAGCCCACAGGAATTTTCGGGTGCCGTCCTTTTCCGAGCTGATGCTGTCAACCTGGCGCAGACGTCGTATAACAAAGTTTTCAGCCAGCTTTTTGCGCAGAGCCTTGCTTAAGGTGGTAAAGGAATCAAAACTGTCAAAGCCGTGCTTATACAGGCCTTCGTATATTTGCCGCGCCCGGAAGCGGGGCTCGCCCCAGTCCTTCATCAGCGCGCTCAGTTCATCCGGGGAAAGATCAAGTATGGATTTTTTTGGAGTTTCTCTGGTTTCGATAGCCTTCAAAATGTAAATTGCCCGCCTGTGTTATATCTATTTGGGGAATTAAAATGTCATCGCCCACTTCTGTTTCCCTTTGATGAAACAAACCGGGCCCTGTTAACATTCCCATTTTAAAAAGTTTATAAGTTAATCAAATGTTAATGAAATCACAAAAATGAAAAAAGGACGCAATGAATAAATCCAGCCGTGACGTCGAACGGGAAATTGAGAACATCCACAACGCCTTTAAAAATATCCGGGCCGAACTGGCCAGGGCCATTGTGGGACAAGAAGCCATTATCGAAAAACTGCTTATCGCCCTGTTTGCCCGGGGCCATTGTATGCTGGTAGGCGTTCCGGGGCTGGCTAAAACCCTGATCATTAAATCATTGGGGCAAACCCTGGGGCTCTCCTTCTCCCGCATCCAGTTTACGCCGGATCTTATGCCGGCCGATATTACGGGTTCCGAAGTGCTGGAAGAGGATCGTACCACCGGCGCCAAGGCTTTCCGCTTTATTAAGGGGCCTCTGTTTGCCAACATCGTGCTGGCGGACGAAATCAACCGTACCCCGCCCAAAACACAATCGGCCCTGCTGGAAGCCATGCAGGAATACAACGTGACCATATCCGGCGTCTCCCATGACCTGCAAAAGCCCTTTTTTGTTCTGGCTACCCAAAATCCCATAGAGCAGGAAGGCACCTATCCCTTGCCCGAGGCTCAACTGGACCGCTTTATGTTCAGCCTGTGGCTGGACTATCCCTCCCTGGAGGAGGAGATAGAGATCGTGGAACGCACCACTTCCCACGAACCGCCTGTATTGCAAGCCTGCATTGAGCAAAAGGAAATTTTACGCTATCAGGATATTATCCGTCATATTCCCGTGGCCCGCAATACCATAGAATACGCCACGCGCATGATCAGCGCCACGCGCAAGGACAGTCCCCACGGCGACGATACCCTGCGCGGCTGGATACGATGGGGCGCCGGCCCCCGGGCCACGCAAAACCTTATCCTGGCTTCCAAGGTGCGCGCCGTTTTGCATAACCGCCTTTCCCCCGATACCGGCGACGTAAGGGCCGTGGCCGAAGCCATTCTGCGTCATCGCATCGTTACCACCTTTAATGCCGAAGCAGATGGCGTGGGCATTCGCGAGATTCTCAGTCACATCCTGAAAAAAATCGATGATTAGCAAGACGGGAATTTCACCCCGCATGCTTACGTTTTATTTTTAAACCTTTTAAACAGGCCGTTCTAATTTTTTTTATGCGGACTTTGAATTGTTTATAAATATTAATTATATTTGATCAATATAACTTTAATTGGTCACTCGTGTCCGAATTATGAAAAAATTTTAACCGGCCGCTAATGTGACCTTGAATACCAACAACCAATGTTATTTTTTAAATCTTAAACAGATCGTGGAAAACCGGGACCTAACTATTACGGTAAGCGATAAAAAATTATGGTTTTTTTTTTAAACAGCATTTTTTTTACCGCTCCATGCCTCCTGTCCAAACGTGCCAAAAGGTTTAACCTGTTTTTCCGTGGTTTCAAGAGCATTTTAAACAATACAATTCCGGGAGTCGCAACGTGTCCAAGACCCTTATTTTTTTATTAGTCACCCTGGCCGGCCGTCTTTTGGCGGTAACCGGCGCCCAAATCGCCGTCTATAACGGTCCCGGTGCCTGGGCCGAGGGTATTCAGTCCTTTGAGAAATTTTGCGACTGGAAAGGGATCACTCATGAACAGGTTACCCCTCTGGATGTGAACAGTGTTGTTTTAAAGGATTATTACCAGGGCATTTTCATGCCCGGCGGAGACGCCTATTATTACAAACTGGCCATAGACTCCACCGGTTTGCAAAATATCCGCGATCTGGTAAATGAGGGCGGCTTTTACATGGGTATGTGCGCCGGTTCCTACTTTGCCGCCGACTCCATCGAATGGGAGGGCGGCATCTACGACTATCAACTGGAGCTGTTCAACGGCTTTGCCCGGGGCGCCATCGACACCATCGCCCCCTGGCCCGATTATGTGATGACCGACGTGACCATGAACATGAACAATCCCATCAATGTATACAGCGGCGGCAGGGAGACCATCCTTTACTACGGTGGGCCGGTGTATGAACCCAAGCCCGGACAGAATATGGATACCCTGGCCACATGGGACTCCTGGTATGATCTGCCGGCCATCATTAACTTTACCTATGGCAACGGACGGGTCTTCTTTTCCGGCCCCCATCCCGAAACTGAAGAAGACAGCCAGCGGGACGGCAACGATTTTGCCGACTCCTATGCCGACAACGGCTCCGACTGGCCTTTCCTGTGGTCCGTGGTGGACTGGCTGATGAAAAAGCCCATTACAGACCCCCGCTTCTGGATCAATGAACTGCATTATGACGACAGCGGCGCCGACGCCAACGAGTTTATCGAAGTGATTGTACCACAGAGTTTTAGCGATTTTGCCAATTTGCACCTAATTTTATACGATGGCACAACGGGTCTGCAAAGCGCCGACCATGACGGTGGAACCTTTACCCAGGGCGCCACGCAGGATGGTTTCCGCCTTCTTTCCAAAAATATTCCCGGATTGCCCGATGGGATGACCGGCATGGCCCTGGTCTACAAAGGCAATGTCATCCAGTTCCTAAGCTATGAGGGCAGCTTTACTGCCGCGGACGGGCCCGCCGCCGGCATGACCAGCGTTGATATTGGCGTGGCCGAGGACGGAACCGACGCCGAAGGACTTTCCCTGCAGCTTTCCGGTCAGGGCGACACCTACCGCTCTTTTGTTTGGAACAACCCCACGCCACAGACCTCGGGACAGCCCAATACCAATGCCCAGATTGATCAGGCCCTGCCGGTAACCCTGCTGACCTTTAAGGGCAGTCAAAAGGGCAGCGGCGTTACCCTTACCTGGCAAACAGCCTCGGAACTGGAGAATGCAGGTTTTATTATTGAGCGCAGTCCGGCGGATGAAGAAGAATACACCGTCATTGCCCATTACCGGGAGTACCCCCAACTGCGCGGCGTGGGTAACAGCAACCGGGTAAATGACTACAGTTTTACCGATAACAGCATCGAGGCCAACAGCAGCTACAGCTATCGTCTGGTTCAGGCTGACTACTCGGGACAACAAAATATTCTGGCCACATTGCGCATAAGCACCACTACCCTGGTACCGGAAGGCATACGCCTGATGGGCAACTACCCCAACCCCTTCAATCCCTCCACGGTGATTTCCTACCAACTGGACCGGGAAGCGCAGGTGCGCCTGGATGTGTATGATATGCACGGCCGGGTTATCCGCACCCTGGAAAAAGGCCGGCGGGCCGCGGGCAGCCATTCCGTACGCTTCAGCGCGCGGGGACTTTCCAGCGGCATTTATTATTACCGCTTGCATACCCCGGGCGGAGTGTATACCAAAAAGATGATGTTACTGCGCTGATTACTGCTACCTTCAAACTAATCCTCACACAAAGCCGTTATGTCCCCCGATTGAAATCGGAGGTTAGGGTATCCTTTACGGCCCGGCGCGGGAAAGAGTATCAGCCAAAGCCGCGCAGGGGTAACCCGCGCATTCATTCGCGGGGCGGATGGAGGCTTACCCGCACGACGGCATCCGATTCATCGGATTCGGGTTGAGACCAGGAAAACCTTATAGAACGATCCAACCTTAGTAGCCATGGGTGTTTAAAATATTTTCGACCTTATTAGCTTATTTTTTGATGTGGCGATATGAATAAGGTAATAAGGTTATTATTTTTTTGCTTTACTTTTTTCTACTAAGGTTGGGGAAGGGAAATAAGGTTTGGTCTTATTATAGGGCGTTATGCCCCCGATTGGAATCGGGAGTTAAGGGTATCCCTTGCGGCCCGGCGTGGTCAGGAATATCAGCCCAGGCCACATAGGGGTAACCCGCGCATTCATTCGCGGGGCGGTTGGGCCGGAACCGCGTTCCGGCGTATCAGTCAATAAGGCTGCCCAGAGAAATCTTTTCAATCTCGCTTTTTAAGGAGTGCAGTCTCTTTTTACCGTTTTCCAACTCGGAAAGTATCGTCGCCCGGGCATCCTGAAAATAGTCTCTGATGTTGTTAAAAACACGGTCATAGTAAGCAATACCCTCCCTCAGGTTAGCGGCAAAGCTTAGCAGATATTTCTCCTGCTGTTCATTGATCGAATCGCGTGTTTCCTCAATTTTATTTTTCAGATAATCCAGATACAGCATCAGTTCCTTGACAAACATATTGGGACGGTTGGTATTTATTAATGTTTTTGAACGGCCATAAATATGATCCACCATCTCCTTCAGGGAAACTTCCCGGTTAAAATAGGCCATATTCGGCCCGGGACATACCGATATCTCCTTTCCCTCTACCCGCGTATCCAGGCCATAGCTTACCAAAGCCGTTGTTCCCAGACCAACGCAAATACAGGATTTGTCCACTATTTTATCAAAGGCTTCTTTATATTCCCCGGGCGAAAGACTACTCTCTTCCAGCTGCTTTATTTTTAAATGCTGGAATTGACGCGAAGCGGTACATATGCTTTTCTCGGTAAACTCCCGGTTGGAGGAAAGATACTTTTTAGGACACGAACTGCCCGGCCTGCCCTTTTTAATAAGCAGCTCCTTATGCATGTCCTTTGTGTTACCCTTCAGGCTGTTAAAGGGTACACCCAGCGGTGAAATGTTGCTCAGATAGAGGTCTTCCTCGCGGGCCCGGGCCAGTTTTTCCCGTGTTTCCCGGTCCACCGTGGTGGCTTCGGGAACGAGCAGAAAGGGAGTTCCCCAGCCCACGGAATCGATATCGTAATATTCCGTCAAAAAGCGATGCTCCTCCGCCGTGCCTACTCCGCCCTGGGCCGTGATTCTAAAATTAAGGGGCGCCTCCGGCACCGTTCGGCCCTTGTTGACAAGCGCCTTTTCAATAATCCTGAAAATACTCTCCCGCAACTCCGCCCGCTTCTCCTTAAACTCAGCCAGTATCGGCCCCATCAGGTATCCATCCGTGGCAAAGGCGTGCCCGCCACAGTTCAGGCCGGACTCAATGCGGTATTCGGAAACCCAAATGCCCTTTTTGGCTAAAAACTTGCCCTGTATCAGGGCCGAGCGGTAGTCGCTCACTTTTAAGGCAATCTTCTTTTTGATATACCCGCTGCTGTCCGGAAAAAAATCATCAAACTTTTCGATATAGCTGTACAGACGGGGATTCATACCGGCCGAAAGTACCAGCGAGGACTCCAGCTTGCTGTTGGCGTAACCGCGCAGGGCCGCATGGGCGTCGTTATACTCCACGGGCAGTTTTTCATCCTTGATGTAATTGTCTTTATCCAGCTTGGTCATGATATTGACGTCAATGCGCCCCATGGTCATGTTTTCCTTCAGCCAGTCGCTGATTTCATGCAAATGAAGGTACTTCCCCCCCAGGGCTTTAAACTCCTGCTTAAGCGAGGAGCTGTCCGGCAGCAGGTCAAAAAACTCGCGGATTTCATTTCCCTTATCGACGGCGGCTTTTTTCAGTTCCTCAAACTTCCTTTCGGAAAGATCATGGATCAGGTTTAAATAAGAGGTAATACGCTTGGCCCGGAAATCCTCTACCTTCTCCGATATTTTTTGATAGGGTATGGCATAGCGTTGACAATACATCTCCCGCAATTTTTCCATAAGAATATCGTCAACCAGAGAAATGACCGAGTCTATCCCGTAAGCAGAAACCTTAAGTGGTGAATCAATGGTAAAACCTATTCCCATTACAGGAATATGAAAAGTATGTGTGTTGGACATTTCTCTCCCCTAAGTAAATAAATATCCCGGTGTGATAAGCGTCAAATCTACAAGAAAATACCAATGTACATCAAGTTTAAATAATGCATGGAAGGCTAAAAAGTTATCCGGTGAAATCTGTCTCGGTGCAAATGCCGGCCAAAAAACATCTTTCCAAAACGGGCCGCGGCTATCATCTCAGGTATATTGCTCCAGCAGCCACTTTTTTACGGGCAGGCTGCTTTTTTCTATAATCTTACAATACCTGCTTATATCGTAGTTTGTCCGGTTAAGTTCCACGGAAAGGTTTTTATTCCGGATTGTGACCATGGCCCACTCGGCATGCTTCAACAACCGCGGAGGCTTTCCCTGAACGGGGGGATGGACAAAGGGCTGCCCCACACTCCCGGGATTGATAAGCCAGCGTCCGTCTAAATTGCGCAGCATCTGGATGTGCGTGTGTCCTCCGGCCAAAAGGCGCTCCGGGAAGGAAGCAAACAGGTCGCGCAGTTCCCGTCCCGCCTCTTCGGGATAGATATTTTCCACGATGGAACGCGGGCTGCCGTGATAGCCCAGCATGGTCTCACCCTCTCTCAGGGGCAGTCTCTGGCAATCATCAAAGCTTTCCAGAAAGGAAAAATCCTCCGGCGTAAGACGCTCCGCGCACCAGTCAATATCCGCCGAAAGCACGGGGGCGATGGCATATTCTTTTTTCATGGCGGGGTGTAAAAGCACAGCGTCGTGATTGCCCTTTACAAAGCGGGCGTCCAGCGCGCGCAGGGTATCCAGCACTTCGCGCGGTTGCGGCCCAATGGTAGCCACATCGCCCAGACAGATGATATGATCACAGCCAAGAGTATTTATTTCACGCAACACCGCCTTCAGAGCCTGGTAGTTGCCATGAATATCCGAAATTACAGCTATCTTCACGGAGAATTCCCAATTATGACGAGGACGCTTAATCTATCACATCGCGGCGCCGCTGTCACCACAAATGCCACACTTTTATCAAAAAATAAGGACAACCGGCCCCTGATGTGATGTTTAGGCTACATAAATAATTGCATCTTCTTCAGGGCCGCCATAAGGGAGGCAAACTGCTTCTCGCTCAGGGCCTGCTCGGCGTCGCTCAGGGCGGAAGGCGGGTTAAAGTGTACCTCCACCATAATACCGTCGGCCCCAATGGCGGCGGCGGCCCGGGC